>JAKMGK010000014.1 GCA_022424955.1 Flavobacteriaceae bacterium | reverse complement strand
ACAGATAAAAACTCCACCACCACCACCGCCACCACCAGCTCCAGAGGTGATTGAAATCGTGGAAGACGAAGAAGAAGTTGAAGAGACCGTGATTGAATCAACAGAGACAGATCAAGAAGAGATCGTTGAGGTTGAAGATATCGAAGTTGAAGACGATTTTGAAGACGTTGATGTTCCTTTTGCTGTAATTGAAGATGTACCGATCTTTCCTGGCTGTGAAAAAGTGGCAAAGTCTCAAAGAAGAGCGTGTTTTCAAGAGAAAATGAATAAGCACATTCGTAAAAACTTCCGTTACCCAGAAATTGCACAAGAAATGGGGATTCAAGGAAGAGTTTATGTACAGTTTGTCATTGCAAAAGACGGTTCCATCTCCAGTATTCGTATGCGTGGACCAGACAAGAACTTAGAGAAAGAGGCCAATAGAATAATCTCTAGACTTCCTAAAATGACTCCTGGAAAGCAACGTGGGCGTGCAGTTCGTGTTCCCTTTAGTATTCCAATTACCTTTCGCTTACAATAAAAGTAAAAAAATAAAACACACAAAACCCGAAGTTTTCTTCGGGTTTTTTTGTGTTCAAAAAGCAAGAGAAAACGAGGAATATCGGGAGAGGGGTATTATCTTTGACCCGCAAGAAAGAATGAATATGTCTGTTGAAGCTACTGCAACAAATACCAATTGGCTTGATGAATTTAAAGCTATCACAAAGATGCGCCTGGCGCTAAGTGTAGTGTTTTCTTCCATTGCTGGCTATCTTCTAGCAGCAGAGACAATTAATTATACTGATTTAACTTTGCTTGTCATTGGGGGCTATTGCCTTGTTGGTGCCTCAAACGCCTTTAATCAAGTTATTGAAAAGGATCTTGATGCTTTAATGCAACGCACTAGAAATAGACCATTGCCAGCGGGTCGTATGTCATCTTTTACAGCTTTGACTATCGCCTTAGGGATGTCTGTGATGGGAATTGGTTTATTGTATTTATTAAATTGGAGGACGGCATTTTTTGGGAGTGTTTCTATTTTGTTATATGTGATGCTGTACACCCCTTTAAAAACAAAAACACCGCTAGCTGTTTTTGTTGGAGCCTTTCCAGGGGCAATACCATTTATGCTAGGCTGGGTGGCATACACGAACTATTTTGGGATAGAACCAGGAATCTTATTTATGTTACAATTTTTCTGGCAGTTTCCTCATTTTTGGGCCATTGCATGGATGCTAGATGAAGATTATAAAAAGGCTGGATTTAAAATGTTACCTACTGGGAAAAAAGATCAAGGAACAGCTTTTCAGATTATCGTCTATACCCTATGGATGATATTAATTTCGCTATTGCCATTTACCCATTATACGGGTGCGTTACAATTAAGTTTAGTTGGTGCAATAGCCGTGAGCCTTGTTGGCCTAGTTATGTTGTATTTTGCAGGCAATCTAATGCAAAAAAGAGACGATCAATCTGCGCGTCGCCTCATGTTAAGTAGTGTATTTTATATCAGTGCGGTACAAGTAATCTATGTGATGGATAAATTTTTAGTGTATGGGAATTAATGTGAAAGAACGAAATAGTAGAACCAAAAAGATGATGCTTTGGTTCGGGATGATTAGTATGGCCATGACATTTGCGGGTCTAACCAGTGCATATGTTGTGAGTAGTTCTAGAGCTGACTGGCTAGAAGGCTTTGCTTTACCCGCAGTATTCACCTACAGTACGATCACCATTGTATTAAGCAGTGTTACTTTTTATTTAGCCAAAAGAAATTTAAGCCAAAATAAGCTAGGGCAGTTTAAAGCCATGCTTTGGTTAACACTCGCACTTACGATTACATTTATTAATTTTCAATTTCAAGGATTTAGTGAGATTATCTCTTCAGGCTATTATTTTACTGGAGCAGAAAGTTCGATTACCACTTCATTTTTATATGTATTAGTGCTGCTTCACTTGGCCCATGTCTCGGCAGGATTAATCGTTCTTAGCGTGGTATTAATTAACGCTTATCGAAATCAATACAGCCCAGAACAGTTTTTAGGGGTTGAACTAGCCGAATTATTTTGGCATTTCCTTGATTTTCTATGGTTATATTTGTTCTTGTTTGTGACAATTTATCAGTAAAAACACTTAAATTTGCATTAATAATTTGACGATTTTATATGGAAGTAGTAGCAACCAACTCCAATGAAGAAACTAACGTTTGGGGTGGAGGGAATAAACCCTTAAACGCGAGTTATGGCAAGATGATGATGTGGTTCTTCATCGTATCTGATGCCTTAACATTTTCAGGAT
This sequence comes from Flavobacteriaceae bacterium, assembly GCA_022424955.1. GTDB lineage: Bacteria > Bacteroidota > Bacteroidia > Flavobacteriales > Flavobacteriaceae > Arcticimaribacter. The sequence goes on along the minus strand of JAKMGK010000014.1, from coordinate 25,558 downwards.
TTTTAGTAGCCTATGGCTTTTCACGATTTAAAAACATAGACTCATGGCCTATCGCCGATGAGGTTTTTACGCACTTTCCGTTTTTACACGGTATAGATGCGCCAATGTACTATGTCGCATTGATGACCTTTATTTTAATTTTCTCTTCTGTGACCATGGTACTTGCTGTAGATGCAGGTCATCACATGAATAAAGTAAAAGTTACATTTTACATGCTTTTGACCATTATTGGAGGTGCTATCTTCGTGGGATCACAAGCATGGGAGTGGAAAAACTTTATTAAAGGAGAATACGGAGCATTAGAGACAAGAGGGGGACAGATCCTTCAATTTGTTGATGGGGACACTGGAAAACGTGTTGCCCTTGAAGCTTTCGCTGCTAATATTGCTTCTAATAGAAGCACTCACCAAAGCAGTAATGGAATTTGGTTTGTGAACGAAACAAGTTTGCCTAATTTCACTGTAGAAGAAGTAAAAGCAGGTTTTGCTGCAAGCGAAAATCTTTTAATTCGCGGAGAAAAAATCGACGAGAAAGGACAAAAAATAGTGCTTTCAAGAGAAGCTTCTTTAGCAAAGATTAACGATGCAGTAGGCGTTGTAGAAGGAGCTAACTTAATTCACAATGAATATGGAAATCGTCTTTTTGCAGATTTCTTTTTCTTTATAACTGGTTTCCACGGTTTTCACGTATTCTCTGGAGTTGTGATCAACATTATCATCTTTTTTAATGTGATTAGAGGGACATATGAGCGCAGAGGACATTATGAGATGGTAGAAAAAGTAGGGCTTTATTGGCACTTTGTCGATTTAGTTTGGGTTTTTGTATTCACCTTTTTCTATTTGGTATAACAATAAATTACAGCACATATGGCACACGCAGATCAAAAATTAGCCATCTTTAGAGGACTATTAAAATTCAAATCTAACGTTCAAAAGATTTGGGGGGTATTAATTTTCTTATCTATTGTAACAACAATCGAAGTTGTTCTGGGGATTATCAAGCCAGAAAGTTTAATGAATATGGTTTTTGGGATGAAAATTCTCAACTGGATATTTATTATCTTAACGATTGTTAAGGCTTATTATATTGCATGGGACTTTATGCATATTCGCGATGAAAAAGGTTCTTTTAAAGGATCGATTGTACTCCCGTTAGTGATTTTAATTCCTTATTTAGCTTTTATCTTGTTAGCAGAGGCAGATTATATTTTTGACGTAATGAACACCGGTTTTGTTAGCTGGAATTTCTAAACCCTGCTTATGAAGAAGGAAGCATTTAAGAAATTTTTAGTTCTTGGGATACTCTTTATATTCCCTTTGGTCATCTACCTTTTCTTTGCTTCTGGAATCAATAATTTTGCACGCCTTCCTATCCTTACAGAAGAAGTGAGCGAAATTAATACCTGGTCAACACTTCAAGGCACTCCACATCAATTTGATGGTATGATTTCTGTCGTTGGCTTTTGGGGCAGTGATCTTGAACTCCGCAAGGCAGACGCTTTCAACCTAAATCAAAAAATTTACAAGCGCTTTTATCAATTTAAAGACTTTCAATTTGTCATGATCGTAGAAGACGGTCAACAAGATAAAGTCAAAGAGATATTAGCCGAGTTACAAAAGGGTGCAGCGACAAACATGTCTAAATGGAAGTTCGTCTTTGGGAATAAAGCTGCTATCAACGAACTTTTTTCTAGTTTTAAAACAGACGTATCCCTTAACGATAAATCCAGTAATTCAACAGTTTTTATTATCGATCGCGCTAAAAAATTACGCGGAAGAGATGATGACGAAGAAGTGGGAACGCTCTATGGTTATGACACCTCTTCTGTAGCAGAACTCAACAAAAAAATGACCGATGATGTCAAGGTTATCTTAGCCGAATATCGTCTTGCCCTCAAAAAGAATAATAGTAATAGGGCTAAGTAGATTTTCTTGCCAACATCAGCTTAAAATTCCTTAATTTTATCTTATGAAAAAGGGTAGTACTATTGGACTGATAATTGTGCTTTTTATTTTTGGCTATTTATTTATTCCAAAAATACTTCAACGAATATCAGAAAATGATACAATTGGCAGTAATCGATCTGTAAAACCAGGCTACACTGCTCTTGATTTTATTCGTCTTAATGGCGAAGCCAAAAAGGTCCCTGATTTTTTATTTCTCAATCAAGACAGTATTTATATTTCTAATGAAGATTTTTTAGGAAAGGTATATGTAGCAGAGTTTTTCTTTAGCCGTTGCCCCTCGATCTGCCCCATTATGAATAAAAACATGAAAGTGTTGTACGATCGCTTTGGTGATCGAGATGATTTTGCCATCGCTTCTTTTACCATTGATCCAGAAAACGATACTCCTTCGGTTTTAAAGAAATATGCAGAAGCCTATGTAGATAAAAAACCCTCCTGGCAATTTTTAACGCTAGATAAACCTACCGTTTATGAGCTAGCGAATAAAGGATTCAATATCTTCGCTTCAATCAATCCTGCTGTCGCAGGAGGTTTCGAACACCAAGGGTATTTTGCCTTAATCGATCAAAATGGCTTTATTCGTTCAAGACATGATGATTATGGAAACCCCATTGTTTATTATATGGGTATTGATCAAGAAGAAGAAATAGAACAAGGAGTAGATCAACTTTTAGTTGATATAGAAAAACTATTAAACGAAAAATAAGCATGAAAAATGAATCATTAAAAGCGAATCAATTAAAGTATAAAAAATTAATTATTGCAGTTTCTGTTCTTATTCCAATTGTTGTGGCAATACTTTTTAGAATTAAGCTAGAAGGGGTGCAGCCTTTCACCTTTTTGCCGCCCATTTATGCGGCCATTAATGGTTATACTGCGGTGATTTTGATGATTGCATTATGGGCGATTAAAAATAGAAAAATCACGCTGCATGAGCAATTAATGAAAACTGCGATAGGGTTATCTCTTACTTTTTTATTGATGTATGTGGCTTATCATTTAACTTCAGACCCCACCCCATTTGAGGGAGAAGGATGGATTAAGACAGCTTATTATTTTATATTGATCTCACATATTATTTTATCCGTGGCGATTATACCATTGGTATTAATTTCTTATGTACGTGCTATATCACAGCAGTTTACTTCCCACAGGAAAATTGCTAAAATTACTTTCCCTATTTGGTTGTATATTACCATTACTGGAGTAATTATTTATCTAATGATTTCCCCTTATTACGTTTAGATGAAACAAACTACACTCTTTTTTATTGTTTTATTAATGGTATTTTTGCTCTTCCCAGAGCAAGCAGAAGCACAATGTTCCATGTGCCGTGCAGTATTAGAATCTGAAGAAGGACAAGCGACGGCTAAAGGAATCAACGACGGGATCGTTTATTTAATGGCCATGCCTTATATCTTAGTGGCTGGGGTAGGTTTTGTGGTTTATCGCATGATGTATAAATAATTTTGTTAGGCTGTAACAAAAAAGGAAGATTTACGTCATAATAAGTATAAACTGCATAATCGTTCATGATACAGATTAATGAATTACACAAATCTTATAAAATGGGGAGTAGTTCGCTCCACGTTTTAAAGGGAATTAACCTATCGGTTGAAGATGGAGAGCTGGTCGCTATTATGGGTTCTTCTGGTTCTGGAAAGTCAACTTTGTTGAACATCATTGGGATGTTAGACATTCTGGACACAGGAACCTATGAGTTAGATAAGGTTTTAATAGAAGACTTAGATGAAACTAAAGCGGCGAAGTACCGCAACAAGTTTTTAGGTTTTATTTTCCAGTCCTTTAATTTGATCAATTATAAAACTGCTTTAGAGAATGTTTCTCTTCCTTTATACTATCAGGGTGTAAATAGAAAGGAGCGCCAGGAGAAAGCACTCAAATACTTAGCCAGTGTTGGACTAGCAGACTGGGCTACTCACTTACCTAGTGAGCTCTCTGGAGGACAAAAACAACGTGTTGCGATTGCAAGAGCACTCGCTTCTGAACCAAAATTGCTCTTAGCAGACGAGCCTACAGGTGCACTCGATACGCAAACCTCTTGTGAGGTGATGGATATCATCCAGAAAATTAATCAAGAAGGAAAAACCATTTTAGTCGTTACCCACGAGGAAGATATTGCACAAATGTGTAAACGCATTGTGCGCTTAAAGGATGGTGTCATTATTGAAGATGTTAAAGTCAACCAAGTTTTAGCAGCACAATATGTTTAGTCAAGATCGCTGGCAAGAAATTTTTGAAACGATTCGCAAGAATAAGCTTCGTACTTTCTTGTCAGGATTTACAGTGGCTTTAGGGATTTTGATTTTTATTATCCTTTTTGGTTTTGGAAATGGGCTTAAAAATACCTTTAAAGAATTTTTCCTTGACGACGCGACCAATACACTTTATTTATTCGCGGGAAGAACTTCAAAGCCCTATAAAGGTTTTAAAGCGAATAGACGCATCGAATTCAAAAACGACGATCTCAAAGATATTAAGGAGAACTTTCCTTTCTTTCTAGAATACATTACGCCCAGAATTTCAAGAAGAGCTTCTGTGCGATATAAAAATGAATTTGATAATTACAATACTCGCGGGATTGCACCAGATCATCAATATGCCGAAAAAACTATAATGATGAGTGGCCGCTATATCAACGAGCTAGACATTAAAAATAAGAGTAAGCACGCTGTAATTGGTCGCTTAGTTGCAAGAGATTTATTCAAGCAAGAAGATCCAATAGGGAAATTTATCGACGTTGGAAATAGCGTCTTTAAAGTTGTGGGGGTTTTTCAAGATGATGGCGGTGATAATGAAGAACGTTATATTTACATCCCATATACAACAAGACAATCCCTTGAAAAAGGAAACGATAAGCTAGACCAAATCATTGTTGCATTTCGTCCAGAATTAGGCCACAAAGGAGCTGTTGCTTTTGAAAGACAGTTGCGCGCCTTTTTAAAAGAGAAAAAATCAATAGACCCTACAGATCCTAGTGGTATTTTTATTCGCAATGTTGCCGATCAACTAAAACAAAACCAGCAGTTTGCCAATGTTTTACAACTCATTGTAACCTTTGTTGGATTAGGGACATTGATCGCTGGAATTATTGGAATTTCTAACATCATGGTTTTTGTGGTAAAAGAAAGAACCAAAGAATTAGGTATTAGAAAAGCTTTGGGGGCCACCCCAAAATCTGTAATACAAATGATTCTTCAAGAATCAATTTTTATTACCACCATTTCTGGTTATGTAGGAATGGGTGTTGGGATATTAATTCTCAATAATATAGGAGAATCCCTAGAGGATTATTTTATTAAAAACCCCTATATCGATATAGAAACAGCACTCTTTTCTACTTTAATTTTAGTCATTTTTGGTGGAATTGCAGGATATATTCCCGCAAAGCGTGCTGCAAGTATTAAACCTATAGTTGCTTTAAGAGATGAATAGTTTAAAGATCATATTTGACCGCGACAGTTGGCAAGAAATTTTTGGATCTATCCAAAAAAACAAAGTGCGAACCATTATTACCGTTATTGGAGTTTTGTGGGGTATCTTTATTTACATTGCCCTATCGGGTTCTGCTAACGGACTTGACAATGGTTTTGAAAGAGAGTTTGAAAATATTGCCATGAATTCTATGTTTGTGTGGGCACAAAGCACAAGCATCCCTTATGAAGGTTTTAAGACCGGAAGAAATCCACAATTAAAATTAAAAGACGCTCAAACCTTACGCAATAATATTCCAGAGATTCAATTTATTGCCCCCAGGAATGTTCGGGGGGTCTTTGATGGGTCGAGTGGTTCACAAATAGTAAGAGGAACTAAATCTGGTACTTATAACATCTATGGTGACTTCCCAGAATACACTAGAATTGCCACAAAAAAGATTTATGATAAAGGAAGATTCATCAATCAATCTGATATCGATAATGCACGCAAAGTTTGTGTGATTGGAGAACGTACCCAGAAAGAGTTATTTGAAGAAGACGAAGAACCAGTAGGGAAGTTTGTACGCATTGATGACATCTATTTTCAAGTTATTGGGGTGCACAAATATATTCAAGGAGGTGGATTTGAAAGCGACGGAGATGTATTTATTCCTTTCGCAACTTTTAAAAAATTATACAATACAGGAGAAAATGTAGAGTGGTTTACCATTGCCGCTTATGATGATGCAGATGTTATCCAAGTCGAAAAAGACGTGAAGCAAACTCTAAAACGTATTCACCGTGTTAGCCCAAAAGACGAAAGAGCCTTTGGATCATTTAATTTAGGAGAAGTATTTAACCGCATTATGGGATTTGCTAGAGGGATGACCTTTTTATCCCTAATTGTTGGTATAGCAACCATTATTGCCGGTGTCATTGGAATAGGGAACATTCTATTGATTTCTGTCAAAGAACGCACAAAAGAATTAGGGGTGAGAAGAGCTTTAGGTGCCACCCCATCTGAAGTCCGCATGCAAATTATTTTAGAATCGGTCTTTCTAACCGTCATTGCAGGAATTTTTGGAATTGTATTAGGTGCCTTTGTATTAGCTGGAATCAATGCAGGTACTGCTAATCTAGAAGATTTTCCCTACACCAACCCCACTGTCCCTGTTTCCTTTGTTTTAGGAGCTTTAGCGATCATGGTAACTTTAGGAACCCTTATTGGTTTAATCCCTGCACAAAGAGCTGTAAGTATTAAGCCCATAGACGCATTAAGAGAAGAATAAAAATTAAAAATTAATAGAACCCTTATTATGAATAAAATTGTCCGTTATTTAATCATCGCCCTAATTGTTTTTGGTGTATTGTTTGCTGCTGCCTATTTTATAAAATCTAACAGTAAAGCAACCATTAGCTATGAAACAGAAACGGCATTAATCACTTCTATTGAAAAGAAAACTGTCGCAACTGGGAAAGTAATTCCAGAAGATGAAGTAGAAGTAAAACCACAAGTACAAGGAATCCTTCAAGCACTTTATGTGGAAGAAGGAGATTTTGTCAATGAAGGTGACTTGCTTGCCAAAATTAAAGTTGTTGCAGATGAAGGTCAGTTAAACAGTGCGAAAGGACGTTTAGCCAATACAAAGATTGTATTAAAAAATGCACAGATTGAATACAACCGAAATAAAAACCTTTTTGAGCAAGAAATTATTTCTCAACAAGAGTTTCAAACCGCAGAACTCAACTATAATCGTGCGAAACAAGACGTTAACAATGCCCAAAGTGATTTTGAAATCATCAAATTAGGATCTGCTGGAGGAGCTGCCTCTGCCAACACTAATGTAAGAGCAACCGTAGCCGGTACTGTTTTAGAACTTCCTGTAAAAGAAGGAGACCAAGTGATTGAGAGTAACTCTTTTAATGCTGGAACTACCATTGCTATTATTGCAGACTTGAATAAAATGATTTTTGAAGGGAAAGTAGATGAAGCAGAAGTTGGAAAACTTAAAATAGGGATGCCATTAACCGTTAATTTGGGCGCCATTCAAGATAAAGAGTTTGCAGCGAAATTGAAGTTTATTGCTCCCAAAGGGAATGAAGAACAAGGGGCGGTACAATTTAAAATTGAAGGAGATGTTACCTTAGATGACGACTTTTTTGTTCGAGCTGGCTACAGTGCAAATGCCTCTTTAGTTCTTGAGCGAAAGGATAGCATTCTCGCATTGCCAGAAGCGTTATTACAGTTTGATAAAGACACAGAACAGCCCTATGTTGAAATTCAAATTGAAGAACAAAAATTTGAGAGAAAAGATATCGAAATAGGAATTTCTGACGGAATCAACGTTGAAATTATCTCTGGACTTACAATCGAAGATAAAATCAAAGTCTGGAATAAGACAGAAGCGAAGAAGCTAGGAGAAGACGAAACTGCTGACCAAGAATAAATAAGCACATGAAGAAAATATTATATTATTTTACACCAGCCCTTATCTTTTTTGGGACACTAGCTCATGCACAAACAAAGCTGTGGTCGCTAGAAGAATGTGTTGAACTCGCCATAGAGAAAAATATCACAATCAAGCAGAATGAGCTCAACTATGCCAATGCAGAAATTGATAAACTCTCAGCCTTTGCTAGTTTTTTCCCTAATGTAAATGCAAGTGCTAACCACTCGTGGAATATTGGACTTAACCAGAATATTACTACAGGTCTTTTAGAAAATGTAACCACCCAGTTCTCCTCTGCAGGAGTTAATTTAGGGGTAGATCTTTATAAAGGAAAGCAAAACTTTAATCAGTTACATCGCGCAAATTTAGCCTTGCTCGCCAGTCAATATCAATTAGCAGATATTAGTGATGATATATCTCTTTTAGTTGCCAATGGCTTTTTACAAATCATGTTCAACAAAGAAATTCTAGGAGTTCAACAAGCTCAGTTAGAAGTTTCTCAAGCTGAACTCGACCGTTCAAATGAACTCATTAAAGCGGGGGTACTTACCATAGGAGATATCTATGAACTTGAAGCGAACATCGCTACCCAGAAACAAGCCGTTGTTCAAGCAGAAAACAACCTGCGCTTAGCGAAAATTAATCTTGCTCAGTTATTATTAATCACCGACTATGAAAACTTTGACATAGATATGGTGGACTTAGATGTCCCATTTTCTAAGGTAATGGAAGAGTCTCCTAAAAAAGTCTATGAAAAAGCTTTAAGCTTTCGCAATGATATCAAATTAGCCGAAACAAATGTTGCCATTGCAGAAACCGATTTAAAATTAGCTAAAGGGAGCTTACAGCCATCTTTAAGAGCTTTTTATGGATACAGCACACGTTTATCTTATGCAGACAGACTGCAAGGTACAGGCGAGTTTACAAATGTTCCAATTGGTTTTGTAAGCAGTACTGGAGAAATCGTCAATACCCGTGTTGAAGGAAGAGAGATTGTTGCTCCACTTCCTATCGCAGATCAATTAGGGTTAAACGATGGACATAATTTTGGGATTCAATTGAGTATCCCTATTTTCAATGCCTTTGGCGCAAAGAATAATGTAAAGCGTAGTAAGATCAACTTGGCCCGTTCAGAATTTGCAAAAGAACAACAGCAACTTGATTTAGAAACAAATATCAATCAAGCCTATAATGATGCAGAAGGTGCAGCAACTTTTTATGAAGCTGCCAAAGAAACTGTCAAAGCAAGAGAAATCACCTATACCAATGCTCAAAAACGTTTTAATGCTGGAGTATTAGACTCCTTTAGTTTTTCACAAATCAAGCAACGCTATGAAGCAGCGGTATCTGATGAGGTACGCGCTAAGTTTGATTATATCTTTAAATTGAAGGTATTAGAATTCTATTTTGGAATTCCGTTAGAATTTTAAGCGATATAAGACTGCCCTAGAGAGTGTATATTTTTTTGTAATTTGGGTTTACCCAAAAACAAAATTCAATGAAATCTAAAACTGCAAGTGCATACGAAAACGCACATTTAGACATTCCAGGGAACCCCTCGACTGCTAAGTCAAGTACCTTGACCTTGAATCAAAGAGAAAATGCCGAACCGCTCAACTGTTTGACAGAAGAACAATGGGAACATTGGACATCACAAGGATATGTAGTGGTCAAAGCAGCTATTTCTAAAGAACAAGCTAGTGCCACTGCAAATTTTTTATGGGAGTTTGAAGAGAAAGATCCAGCAGATCCATCTACTTGGTACACCGCTCCGCGTGCTAAAATGAAAATGAAAGAACTTGCGGGCACTGGAATGGTTGAAGTCTATAATCATCAGCAATTATGGAATAATCGCCAAAGCGAGAAAGTATATAAAGCTTTTACAGATGTATGGGGAACAGAAAAATTATGGGTCACCATTGACAGAGCTAATCTCAACTTTCCTATTCAGCCTGGTTTTGAATACAAAGGTTTTATTCACTGGGATTATGATCCTGAAACAAAACCACAAAACGTGCAAGGGGTGTTAGCCCTCGCCGATCAAACCGATGAAAACATGGGAGGCTTTCAGTGTATCCCATGGCTTTTTCAAAATTATGACAGGTGGAAATTAGGCCAACCTAAAGATCGCAATAGATTTCAACCAGATATTACTGGTTTAGAAGACAAACTGGTCAAAGTAAAATTGGAGGCAGGAGATCTCTTGATTTTTAACAGTTGTCTTCCACATGGTATCCGCCCTAATCTGTCAAAGGATAAGGTGCGAATTGCACAATACATTTCGATGATGCCAGCTGAAGAAGAAAATGAAGCCTTAAAAAAATGGCGCATCAACTCTTGGAAAAATAGAGTTGCTCCAGAAGGATATGCCTTTCCTGGTGATCCTAGAAACTGGGAACAAACAAAATATACAACCGCTCAACTTTCTCCTTTAGGAGAGAAACTTTTAGGGCAATCAAAATGGTAAGAGATTAATGAAAGAATACCTTTTGCACATAGAAACCGCTACAACGAATTGTTCTGTTGCCGTTTCTCTAGAGGGAGAACTATTATACTGTAAAGAGAGTAATGCACCAGACTTTAGACACAGTGACTATCTTCATTTATTTATTGAAGCTGCTTTAAAAGAAGCGGATGTCGCGATACAATCCTTAGCAGGAGTAGGAGTAAGTATGGGCCCAGGTTCTTATACAGGTCTTCGTATTGGCGTTTCTTCTGCCAAAGGCATTTGTTATGCGAATTCAATTCCACTCATCGCTATAAATTCACTTGAAGTCCTTGCACAACAAGCTAAAGTTGAACAAGGCGCCTTTATTTTACCCATGATCGACGCACGTCGCATGGAGGTTTTTACCATGACACTGGATGAAAAACACCAAGTTATACAACCCACAACAGCTAAAATTCTAACTCCAGAATGGAGCGAAGATCTTCCAAAAGGGAAGAAAGTAGTCATTGGTTCTGGGGCAGAAAAATGTAAAGCGATTTTGCAGGGAGAAGACTTTGACTATCAAACAGACATCGCAGTCCCTTCTGCCCGTGATATGGTGGGTTTAGTCACTAAAAAGTACAAGGATAAAGATTGGGAAGATGTCGCTTATTTTGAGCCTTTTTATCTTAAAGACTTCTACAGTAATACAGCTAAATCTAGTTAAGCTTTTCGCTGGTTTTAAATTCTTCTAAAGAGGGATAGGGTAAGTTACATTGGTTGTTTTTACACAAATAAATCAATGTCTTTCCGGCTTGATAGCGACCTTTAAACAAGGGAGCTTCAGACGCTGTTATACTGGCCGCCCAATGGTTTACTTTTAAATAAGATCTTTTTAAATCTTTTATCCATTCTATTGCCTTTGGCCCCACAACAACAATTTCAATAGGGGGCTCTTGAAGACTTATTGCTAGTCTTAGCCAAGTGCTATAAGCTCTAGGATAATCTAGCATCTCCTTGGCGACAAGAGCGATCATTTCTTTGGCGTGGGCATGCCAATCTATTTGCCCTAGATGAATACTAGCTCGAATTAGGTTTTCGGCCATGATCGCATTTGAAGAGGGGATCACATTGTCGTTGACTTCTTTTGTCTGAAGGATTAATTTCTCTTCTTCAGCAAAAACAAATAGCGCCGTTTCTGGAGTGATAAACCTTTCCATACAATAGTGAATTAATGCACTGGCTTTACCGAGGAATGAAGGATCGAAAAAAGTTTCATAGGCATCTAAATAATAAGCAATTAAATGACTGTAGTCTTCTAAAAACCCGTTGACTGGAGCAGCCTCTTTTTTATTGAGTCGAAATAATCCTCCTTCTTTTTTATGAAATGTTTTTTCCATAAACAGAAGATGTGCTTTGACCAGTTGTAAATTGGATTTATTTTGAAAAACATTGGCCGCTTTTAGAATACCTCTCCCTATAAGTGCATTCCAGGAACAAATGATTTTATTGTCAAGACGTGCTGGAGAGCGTTTTATGCGATGATGAAAAAGCGTTGCTTCCCATGCGACAATTTTATCGTTAAAGGATTCAGGGAGATTATTGTTTTGAATGAAATCTAATGGGGACTGCTTTCTAAATAATACATATTGATCCTTTTCCCAGTACCCATTTTTATTTATACCAAAATAAGACTTGAAATAGGCTTGATTAAGAAGTCCCAATTCTTCTAATTCGGCTAGGGTCCAAACATAAAATGCGCCTTCTGTTAAGTTTTTTTGAGCGTCGAGACTATCTGCGTCTAATGCGGCATAAAAACCTCCATGCGCACTACTTAAATCTCTTTGCAGAAAAGAAATGGTTTTATCCACAACTTCCTTATAGATTGCTTTGGGTTGCTTTTGATAAGCACAGCTATAGCTATAGAGCAACTGCCCATTGTCATAGCCCATTTTTTCAAAGTGGGGGATATGCCATTTTTCATCTACCGAATAACGTGAAAACCCTCCGCCGAGCAAATCGAATATCCCCCCTAAAGCTATTTTTTCTAAAGTGAAATAAGCGTGCTTTTTAAATTGATCACTCGAAAGAAAAAGGTCAATTAGCGTAGGCATCATAAATTTTGGTGCGCCTAATAATCCTCCGTTTTCATAATCGAGTTTACCCTCTAAATGATCGAGGGCTTTGTCAAGTACTTTTTGTTCAAATGCTAGTGCATCTTTGCTTTTCTCTAGTTCGAGTTGTTGCATTCCTTTTTCAAGATGGGTAGCATACTGTAATAAACGTTCTGGTTCTTTTTGTTGGAGGTTAACAATTTGTGTTAAGTAATCCATCCACTGTGCTTTAGGAAAATAAGTTCCTCCCCACACTGGGCGGCCATCTGGCAATGCGACAATATTAAGGGGCCAACCCCCTTGACCAGTAAGCATTTGTAACGCTTGCATATAGACTTGATCAATATCGGGGCGTTCTTCCCGATCTACTTTAATGCTCACAAAATGGCTGTTCATTAAAGTAGCCACAGCTTCGTCTTCAAACGATTCATGCTCCATCACATGGCACCAGTGGCAGGCAGCATATCCAATACTAATGATTAAGAGTTTGTCCTCTTTTTGCGCTTTCTTTAGCGCTGTTTCCTCCCACGGGAACCAATTCACAGGATTGTTCGCATGCTGCAAAAGGTAAGGACTTTGTGCATGGGCAAGTGCGTTTTCTTTTGAAGAAGCCCCTTTAGCCATTGAGTGCTGTAACCGTAGCTACTTTCCCTGGAAGCATTTCTTTTAGCATGGTTTCAATTCCATTCTTCAAGGTAATGGTAGAAGAAGGACAACCACTGCATGCGCCTTGTAAGACAACTTGGACTGATTTATCTTCGGTATTATAGTTGTCAAAAAGGATATTCCCCCCGTCTGAAGCGACAGCAGGTTTTATATAATCTTCAATAATCTTGACTATTTCTTGAGAGGTTTTATCTAGCTTTTCTAGTGGCGTCGCACTTGAAGAGAAAGTCTCTTGTGCAGGGGCAGCAGAACTAATAATCGTTTTTCCGTCCTCAATATATGCACGAATAAATTCCCTTACTTCCATGACGATGGTTTCCCATTCTACCTCTTCTTTTTTATTGATGGAAATATAATTTGTATCGAGAAAAATTTCCTTTACAAATGGAAATTGAAAGAGTGCAGCCGCAATAGGGGCAGTAGAGGTATCTTCAATAGATTTAAATTCATACACCGCATCGACTAACATTTTATTTGCGACAAATTTCATCACACTAGGGTTAGGGGTGCTTTCTGCATAAACGGTGACAGGAATCTTTTTAAGATCTAACGCTGCAGTGACTTTCCCTCCATCGTTTAAGTATTTTTGAATCTCCTGACCTACCTCGTCTATTACATCTTTCCAATCTAAAATATCAAAGCGTTCTAATGCTAAGCCATTATTCATTAACTCCACAGATTTGACAAAAGGCAAATAAAACATTTGCTGTACCAGCGGAAAGTCTTTAGCCTCTTCAACAGAATTAAAAGTTTTATTTTCTTTTATACCAAAGGAAGCATTAACAGTAAATAAAGCGAATTTGTTGTCTTTCTTTATAAAGGGAGTTACGATAAAATGGCTCATTCTTTTTTTTTCCAAAATTACATAAAAGTCTCTTCAAGAGATAAGATTAAACCGAATCATTTTTTACCTTTCTTAAAATTAGTGTTATGCTTGTAAAGTCAGTACGTGGATATACCCCAGCATGGGGAGAAGATTGTTTTATTGCCGAGAATGCTACCCTTATTGGAGATGTGGTCATGGGAGACCAGTGTTCGATTTGGTATCAGGCGGTAGTCCGTGGGGATGTTCATCATATTCGCATAGGGAATAGGGTTAACATTCAAGATGGGGCTGTAATTCATGCTACCTATAAAAAAGCGGGAACTCTTATCGGTAACGATGTTTCTATTGGTCACAACGCCATTGTTCACGGGTGTGCTTTATACGATAATGTTCTCATTGGTATGGGTAGTATAGTAATGGATAATTGTGTTATTCATTCCAATAGCATAATTGCAGCGGGAAGTGTTGTTACACAAGGAACCATTGTAGAAGAGGGGGCTATTTATGCGGGCATACCCGCTAAAAAAATAAAAGACGTTGATCCATCTTTACAAAAAGGCGAAATTGAGAGAATCGCCCAGAATTATTTAATGTATTCGGGATGGTTTAAAGCGGGAGATACTCCACTGGAGCAGAAGTAAACAACCCTAAGTTATTTTCTTTTTGGGTGGAATAGAATTGTCGTTTCTTCACAGAATCCTTTCCTGCTAATTTTTTTTCTTTTTCAAGCAGGCGTTGAATTTGATTTGCAATCGCTTGACTATTATCAATAATCGTTACCCCAGTAGGAAGAATTTGTCTAATCGTTTTGATTAAAAAAGGATAATGGGTACAGCCTAAGACCAAGGTGTCTATCCCTTTATCTATCATAGGAGCAAGATGCGATTTTAATAATTCTTTTGTGGCTTGATCTTCTCTTTTGCCCCCCTCGACACATGTCACTAGACCTTTGCCTATTTGTGGGACAATATCAATTCCACTTCCATGTTCAGTAACGCTTTGATGAAATAATTCACTTTCTAAAGTGCCCTTTGTAGCTAATACACCTACTTTTCCGGTTTTTGTAGCTATAGCGGCTGGTTTAATGGCGGGTTCTATCCCCACAAAAGACACGGGAAACTCTGCTCTTAATTGATCAATGATTTGTGTTGTTGCGGTATTACAGGCTAATACAATAAGTTTGCAGTTAAACTGAAGTAGTTTTTCTGTAATTACTCTTGCTCGATTCAAAACAACATTAAGGGGTTTTTCGCCATAAGGAGAATAAGCGTGATCTGCGATATAGCAGATACTTTCAAAGGGGAGCAATGCTTCCGCAGCCGGGAGTAAACTTACCCCTCCAATACCAGAATCAAAAAAGCCTATTGGTCGGTTCATAGCAAAAAAAAAGTCACTTAGCTGACTAAGTGACTTTAAATCTGTTGAGGTTTAGATTAAAATCCTAATTCAGCTTTTACGTCAGCCATTAAGTCTTTTCCTTTAGCCATGATTACACTACCACCTGCTGTAGCATCGAGTACATAATCAAAACCTTGTGCACTGGCTACTTTTTCGATAGCAGCTTTAGCTTTATCATATAGAGGGCGCATCATTTCAACTTGCTTTTTTTGTAAGTCTTGTGCAGCCGTCTCTCTGTACTGGTTGATGTTTTGTTGCATGGTCTCTAATTCTTTTTGACGTGCTTGATTTGTAACATCAGTTTGGTTTGCAGCATCTGCAGAATAAGATTGAGCTTTGGTTTGGAATTCTTTGTAAGTACTCTCAATTTGATTAGTGTAGGTTTTTTCTAACTCCTCTAATTGTTTTTGAGCAGCAACGACCTCTGGCATCTGGCCAATAAGTTGTTGTGTGTCAATATGAGCAACTTTTGATTGCGCATAAGAAAAAGTCATTGGGAGGGCCATAAGCATGGCAATAAAAAGTGATTTTAGGTTTTTCATTATTAGATTAATTAGTGGTGTTTAATTTTTTTTTCGTTGCTCAATTTGAGCTTTACGTTCTTCAATTTGTTTTTTTCTCGCTTTAATTCGCTCTTGTGCATTTATACGTTGCAAAACTAGGTTGCTAATATCGTAATTTTTTGCGGAATATAGCATAACCAAGTCCGAAGAGCGATCAAAGACAAAATCATACTTTCTTTCTTGTGCAATTTGTCGCACAATCGAGAGCACTTGATCTTGTATGGGTTTTAAAAGATTATTCTTTTGCTGAATATAATCCCCCGTTGGGCCAAAGTATTTTGTTTGTAAATCAATGATTTCTGATCGAAAGAGTTGGAGTTCTAGCTTACGGTCTTCAATCAATTCCTGGGTTAACAATACTTTTTCTGCTTGTAGTTGTTCTTCTCTGCCTTTTAGCTCCATTTTTTTGAGCTCAATATCTTTTTTCCAATCTGTGACATTTTTATCTAAGAGTGTAGCGGCAGTTTTGTATTCTTCTACATTTTCAAGGATCTCATCCATATCAATGTAGGCAAGTCTTACTCCTCTTTGTGCAAAAGATTGTTGCACAAGGGTAAACAAAAAAACAAAAAGAAAGGGGCGAAAAGCTTTCATAATGAATTATTTAGACAAATATACTAAAATTGTTGACCAATGATAAAATGTGTCTCCCAACCATTGGGTGTGTTTTGTGTAAGGTCGACATTGTCGAACCCATAGGCAAAGTCGATCCCTAATAAACCAAAGGCGGGCATAAAAATACGCACGCCTGCACCTGCAGAACGGTTCGCATTAAAGGGATTAAAGTTTCTAAAGCCTTGATATCCTCTCCCAGATTCAAGAAAGCTTAAAGCATAGATAGAAGCACTAGGCTTTAAGGTTATAGGGTACCTAAGCTCTAAGCTAAATTTATTGTATAACGTTGATCCATCTCTGCTAGAGAGAGATTGGTTAGGATAACCGCGCAGTGCAATTGTTTCTCTTCCATCTAAGGCAAAATTATTGGCCATACCATCTCCACCGAGATAGAACCGTTCAAAAGGGATATCCCCTCTTTGATTGTTATATGAACCTAAAAAGCCAAAATCTGTTTGTGTTTTTAAGACTAGTTTATCTATAATCTTAGTGTACCAGGTTCCAGAGAATTTAATTTTGTAATACTCTAAAAAGCGAAACTTTTCTTGGTCAATTTTTCCTTGATCTGCCACCATTTCGCCCTCAGAATTTATGCTTTGATAGGCGGGAAGATTTCCAAGGTTTTCATAGTCAATCTTGTTAAATAAAGAGTAAGGAGGGGTGAATTTCCCACTAATCACAAAGTTAGATCCTCCCATGGGGAAGATAGGATTGGTATAAGTGTTATTCCTTGAAAGAGATACAGTGTAGGAAATATTATTGGATACCCCGTCTCCAAAAGTAAAGAGTCCTGTAAAATAATTTTTTAAATTATAGTATTGATAGGTCAATGCTTGAGAGAGGGTGAAGTAATCATCTGGGACTCTTAATCTTTTAGCTAATCCTATAGTAATACTGCTTATTTCAAACGACTGTGATTTATCTGCACGACCAGTAAAGAAATCATATCTAAACTGATTTGTTCTTGATAATGAGGTGGAGAATTGAACTGGCTGTCTTCCGCCTAACCACGGTTCTGCGAAAGTAAAACTGTAGGTATTGAAAAATTGACTGGCTTGAAGGCGTAAACTCAATTTTTGTCCATCGCCAGAAGGGACAGGTTTATAAGATTCTTTATCAAATATATTTCGCATGGAGAAGTTATTGAAAGACAATCCTAGCGTCCCAATAAATCCACCACCACCATATCCACCTTGCAACTCAATTTGACTCGCACCAGATTCTTGTAAACCAAATTCGATATCTACCGTGCCAGCGTTGGGGTCAACATTTTTAAAGTCAGGGGAGATTTGTTCTGCGTCAAAGAAGCCTAGCTGACCAAGTTCTCGAACAGTTCGTACAACTTTGTCTTTGCTATATAATTCTCCTGGCTTAGTACGCAGCTCTCTATATATGACATGGTCATTTGTTTTTTCGTTACCCACAACGGTAATCTTGTTGAAAGAAGCAATTTTACCTTCTGTGACACGAATTTCAAAGTTGATGGTGTCTTCTACCGCACTAACTTCTACTGCATTGATGTTAGAAAATAAATAACCGCTGTTTTGGTAGAGGTTACTAATATCTTGTCCGTCAGGTTTAGTATCATCTGCTATTCTCTTCTTGAGTAAAACACCGTTATAGGGATCTCCTTTTTTAATTCCTAAAACAGAAGAAAGTTGGTAATCTGTATAGGCGGCATTTCCTAAAAATGAAATATCACCAAAGTAGTAACGGTTTCCTTCTTCTACATCAAATTGAAGGGTCAAAGTGTTGTCTGGATTGACAATAACAGAATCTTTTAAAATTCGAGCGTCGCGGTAGCCTTTTTCTTTAAAGAAATCAATGAGTCCTTTTTTGTCCTCTTCAAAATCATCTGGAATGAATTTAGATGACTTCCAGAAACGATAAAAGGCTCTTTTCTTTGTGTTCTTAAGTTTGCTAGCCAGTTTATTCCCCTTAAATTGTTCATTTCCATTAAAAACAATATCGCTTATTTTAACACGATTTCCACGGTCAATATTGACCACCATATTAAAGGTATTGACGTTAGTCGAATCTGGAACAGTATTTAAGGTGACTTTTGTATTGAGAAAACCTTCTTTTTTGAATTTATTGGTAAGGTAGTTTTTGGTATTGGTTAAAAAGCTTTCAGAAAGTTTTTTCCCTTTTTCTAATTCTGTGTCATTAATGATCCCTTGAATTTTCCCTTTTTTCAGACCATAGATTTTAACCTCGTTTAAAGTGGGGAGTTCTTCGATTTCTATTTGAAGGGTAAGGCTGTTTTCTTTAACATTTGTAGCATAAAAGTTAATGTCAGAAAACAAATCTAGATTCCATAACTTATTGATGACAGAACTAATTTGATCTCCAGGGAGTCGAACTTTTTGACCTCTTCTTAATCCACTGTAAGAAATAACTGTTTTCTTGTTAAAACTTTTAAGTCCTACAACTTGAATCGAATCAATGACGTATTCTTTTCCAGAGACAAAATCAGCAGTTTGTGCATTTGCTAATGTGCTGCAAAAGAAGAGTATCACTAAGACGGGATATACTATAGTGCTACTGAAAAAAGATCTAACTAATGAGTTGTTCACTTGTTTTTCCAAATCTACGTTCTCGTTTTTGGTAGCTTGTAATTGCTTCTTCAAAATGTTCTTTATTAAAATCGGGCCATAACACCTCTGAAAAATACAATTCGGCATAGGCAATTTGCCACAATAAAAAGTTACTTATTCTTTGTTCACCACTGGTTCGAATCAATAGATCAACCGCTGGTAAATTTCGCGTGTAAAGATGCTCATTAATAATGGTTTCATCAACATTTTCGGGGGAAATTATGTTATTTTTAACTTTGGCTGCAATTTGTTGCATCGCATATGTTAGTTCTTGTCTCGCACCATAATTTAATGCTAAGGTAAGAATCATACCATCGTTATCTTTCGTCTTATTGATGGTTTCAGTTAATTCTTTTTCTACCTCTAAGGGCAGTCTACTAATATCTCCTATACTTTTCAGTTGGATATTATTTTTAATCATTTTTTTGAGTTCTTTCCTCAAAGACCTGATTAATAGATCCATAAGTGTACTTACTTCTTTTTCTGGACGACTCCAATTTTCTG
The DNA here is from genome assembly GCA_022424955.1 of Flavobacteriaceae bacterium. GTDB lineage: Bacteria > Bacteroidota > Bacteroidia > Flavobacteriales > Flavobacteriaceae > Arcticimaribacter. Next base: position 5,993 of record JAKMGK010000014.1, on the reverse strand, counting down.
TTGAAAAAGTATAAAGTGTAAGATGTTCAATTTGAAGTCTTGCAGCGGTTTCAACCACTGTTTGTACTGCTTGAGTTCCGTTGCGGTGTCCAAAAATTCTATTCTTCCCTTTAGATTTAGCCCATCGACCATTTCCGTCCATGATAATGGCGATATGCTTTGGTAATTTTGTCTCGTCTTTCATTTTTTTTCTTTACAATAACACGGAATTTGGCCAAAGGTATAACTAAATGTGAAGCCAGTAAAGACATACCAATCATTATTATAGGCTGCTCCCCTTTGAAGAGCTGGATTTTCGGGTAAACTACCATCAATATTATCAGTAAACGCATAGCGAATTCCAGTTTCTAAGCTTAATACAAATAAGGGGGAAAGACTTGCCTTTATTCCCACGATTACTGGGATAGATAGATCTAATGCCCCATCGTATTTAGTGATAGGGTCATTGGGGAAACTCAAAGGAATTTCAAGTAAATCATAAGAAAAGTAACTAACGCCAGCATAAATATAGGGGGTGAACTCTTTGTCATCGTCATGTAAATTGAACTCAAAAAAATTGACTTCAAATCCCAGTGAGAATTCGTTTATAGTATTATCCACTTTAATAAAACGATTAAAACGACTCAAGTCTTGCGCATAATAATCATAACTTTTAAGATTGCTATTCACATAACTTGCTCTAATGGCATAGCGGGTGGTAATATTCCATTTGTAAATTAGGCCAAGTGCCGGGGAGTTGGCATAGACAAACTTTGTAGGACCAATATCAGCGATAGTGTTACTTCCTCCCAAAAAAAAGCCTAATTCATGGATTTGTGCTTTTGCCGACCAAAAGGAGCAAAGAAATACGAGAAGTAAGGCAATTCGTTTCATTCAGTTTAGGGTACAAGAAGTAGGCAGGCATTTAGCTTATGCCTAACTACTATACTAAACTGTTTTTAGGTCAATTTATTGTTCAATTTCGCTTGTCTAAGCCCCAGAACAGTTTTTCTCTTAAGGTGTTATAGAATGCGGTGTCGTCAAACTGTACAGTCGCAACTGAGAAGTTCGCTTTTTTAATGAGAATTGGGGTGTTATGCGGAAGGCTAATCAAGCGAGAATCTAGTGATAGCAGGTGTTGCTCCTCTCTCCCAGAAACTTGAAGCTCAATTGAAGAGTTATCTGGAAGTACCAATGGTCGAATATTGAGGTTATGAGGGGCAATAGGGGTCATGACTAAAGCAGGTGTATCGGGCAGTACAATGGGGCCTCCACTACTTAAATTATAGCCTGTTGACCCTGTTGGTGTAGTTACAATTAGGCCATCTGCCCAGTAGGTTGTTAATGCTTGATTGTTAAGACGTGCATTTATGCCGATTAAAGAAGCCGTGTCTTTTCGACTCACACTAATCTCATTCAAGGCATAAGGAAATTCCCCTAAGAGAGATTGTTGTTGCTCTAGCCTAACTTCTAGAAGCGTTCGCTTGATTAAGCTATACTTTTTTTCCCACAGTGCTTGAAGCCCTTTGTTGAGCGATTCTTTTTGTAAACTAGTTAAAAAACCCAATCGACCAGTATTGATACCTAGAATAGGAACATCACTGTTTTTTACTTTTGTAACCGCTTGAAGCATAGAACCATCTCCCCCAATACATATAAGAAAATCTGTATTGTTGTCAAGCGTTTTAAATACACCCAATTGTTCTTTTAAAGGAAGGTTTTCTAAACCTGCATGCAATTGTTCATCAACAATGACTTTTATTTTCAATCCCATTAGATGTTCGATTATACCTTCGGCATAACCAATTGAAACGGGTTTCATAAACGGACAAAGAACAGCAATTTGCATGTACTAAATTTTATACAAACTTACGAAAATATGAGTGTCTGTACTCGACTTGAATCACGCAAGACCGTTTTTCGTTAAATTTGATAGGGTGTAGGGGGTAAAGTTTGTAATTTTGAACAAAAAAAGAAAGATGACCAAATTAAGTGTTAATGTCAATAAAGTTGCCACTTTACGCAATTCACGAGGGGGAGATGTACCCAATCTTTTAAAAGTCGCTACAGACTTACAGGTTTTTGGAGCACAAGGGATTACTGTACACCCTAGACCAGATCAACGACACATTCGTTATGCAGACGCAAAAGCATTACCTGCTGTAGTAACAACAGAATACAATATAGAGGGGAATCCAATTCCAGCATTTATGGATTTGGTTTTAGCCATAAAACCTACCCAAGTAACCTTAGTGCCAGATGCAGAAGATGCTATTACCTCAAACGCAGGCTGGGACACCCTTACTCATGCGGAGTTTTTGAAAGATGTAATTGCTCAATTTAAATCTGCAGGAATTCGCACTTCTATTTTTGTTGATCCAGATTTAAAAATGATTGAAGGGGCGGTAGCCACAGGAACAGATCGTATCGAATTATATACAGAAGCCTATGCAGAACATTATCACAAGGATAAAGAAGCGGCGATTTCTCCTTATCGCGAAGCAGCTATTCTGGCGAATAAACTAGGTTTAGGGATCAATGCTGGTCATGATTTAAGTTTGGATAATATTGCCTTTTTTGCCCAAGAAATCCCTGGTTTGTTAGAGGTTTCTATAGGGCACGCTTTAATGAGCGAATCCCTTTATTTAGGTCTCGAAACTGTCGTAAAACGTTATTTAGCGCAGTTGGCTTAATGGATACTTTACACGCTTTGATTATAGGAGAAGGAGAAAAAGATCTTTTGATTCTTCACGGGTTTTTAGGCATGGGTGATAATTGGAAAACCCATGCAAAGCACTCGGCAGAACAAGGCTGGCGGGTCCATCTTATCGATCAGCGCAATCACGGGAGAAGTTTTTGGAGCGAAAACTTTAGTTATGAATTAATGGCAGAAGATCTTTTCAACTATTATCACACTTATGGCATTAAAGAGGCAACTGTTTTAGGACATTCTATGGGCGGGAAAGTGGCCATGTTATTCGCTTGCTTGTATCCAGAAAAAGTAACCCAATTGATTGTGGCTGATATTGCGCCTAAGGCATATCCTCCACATCATCAACAAATTTTAAATGGCCTTGCCTCACTTGACTTTAGCCAAATCACCAGTCGAAAAGAAGCAGATCAAGCGCTTTCAAACTATGTCAAAGAAGCTGGAACACGTCAATTTCTGCTTAAAAATATTTATCGGCCAAGCCCCACTCAATTAGGACTTCGTTTAAACATTGATATTTTAAAAGAGGCCAGTGATCAAGTAGGGACAAGTCTTTCACAAGAGATGCAATACACCGGAAGGACCCTTTTTTTAAAAGGTGAAAAGTCAGGGTATATCGAAACAGGCGATGAATTATTGTTGCGACATCACTTTCCTCAAAATACGCTTGTTACTATTGAAAAAGCGGGACATTGGTTACATGCAGAAAACCCCACCGCCTTTAGCCAAGCGATTGCCAACTGGTGGTAAAATTCGAATCTCACAGTTTTATAACAAATTGTGAAAAAACAAGTGAAACAAAGCTCAATCCTTTTAACAATACTATTTTTACCACATGAATGCAGTCAACTTACGTTTTGCAGAAGAAAAAGACATGAAATCGGTTTTAGCGTTAATTCAAGAATTAGCCGATTTTGAGAAGGAACCTGATGCTGTTGTGGTAACCGAAGCTGATTTAAAGCGAGACGCTTTTGGCGAACAGCCAAAATTTAAATGTATCGTAGCAGAAAAAGAAGAAAACATCATTGGGATGGCTTTATTTTATCCGCGCTTTTCAACTTGGAAAGGCCCCACCTTGCATCTGGAAGATTTGATCGTCACCCTTACAGAAAGAGGGACAGGTGTGGGAAAAGCATTATATACCGCCTTTATTGATTATGCTGCTTCGCAAAAGGTAAGACGCATTGAATGGGTTGTTCTAGACTGGAATACTCATGCCGTTAATTTTTATAAAGAGAGTGGTGCCAATGTTTTAACAGATTGGTGTACCGTTCAAATGGATGATGTTGCTATGCAACAGTATTTAGCAAAAGAAAAATGAGAATATTTAAGTTTGGAGGCGCTTCTGTAAAAGACGCCCCTAGTGTAAAAAACGTGGCCTCTGTTTTAAAAAAAGTAGGCTATGAAGATGTATTGATTATTGTTTCGGCAATGGGAAAAACAACAAATGCCTTAGAAGCGGTTGTAGAAACCTATCAAAATAAGCCCGAACAATTAAAGACTGTAATTCAAGAGTTAGAGGCTTTTCATTTAGATATAGTAGAAGATTTATTAGGAGAAAACAAGGCTCCACTGGTAGAGAAAGTACGCGGGTTAATCCAAGAATTGCTTACCTTTTTTGAATACAATAAGTCCCCTAATTACAGTTTTGTTTATGATCAAGCAGTAAGTTTTGGTGAGTTACTGTCCACCACCATTATTGTGGACTATTTAGTCTCCATAGGACTACCTGCAACATGGTTAGATGCACGTCAATGTATAAAAACAGATAATTATTATCGTGATGCTAATCTTGATTGGGAGACGACGCAATCCAAAATTAAAGCACTAGTAAACGGGGCGAAATTAATTGTTTCACAAGGCTTTATAGGAAGTGATTCGAATAATTTCACTACGACTTTAGGGCGAGAAGGCTCAGATTATTCTGCGGCCATTTTTGGCTATGCATTGGGTGCAGAATCGGTTACCATCTGGAAAGATGTGCCTGGCGTGCTCAACGGGGATCCACGTCATTTTGAAAACACGGTCTTATTAAACCAAATCTCTTATCGCGAGGCCATTGAATTAGCCTTTTATGGCGCTTCTGTCATTCACCCAAAAACATTGCAGCCTTTACAGCGTAAAGAAATTCCACTTTATGTGCGTTCTTTTATTGCTCCAGAAGGAAAGGGAACAGCCGTGTCTAAAGGACAAACCCTAGACCCATATGTCCCTTGCTTTATTATTAAAAAAGATCAAGTTTTGCTCAAGCTTTCGTCGCTTGACTTTTCTTTTATAGTAGAAGACAATATTTCAGACATTTTTGCCTTACTCTCGCGTTTTCAAATGCGGGTAGAATTGATTCAAAATTCTGCCATTAGTTTTTCTGTAGTGGTCAACAATAAATACAATCGCTTAGAAGAATTATTAGTAGAATTAAGAGCAAAATATAAAGTAACGGTAACCGAAGATGTGAACTTGTTCACTGTTCGCCATTTTGATCAAGCTGCAAAAGAAAAGGTTCGCAGCTATGGCGAAAAGATTTTGTTAGAACAACGCACAAGAGAGACTTTACAAGTAGTTTTAGCCAATTAAAGGGCTATACTTTTTTTAAAGTTTAATATTTGAATTTACTGTTTTTTGTGATTTTGGGTAAATTTAGATTCCTAAATCTAACTTACCATGAAAAAAGGCATATTGAGTTGTATTATTCTATTTCTTTTGTGGGGATGCTTATTCCCAGAGAGGGAGATTGTATCTATGGTTAGAGCAGAAAATAAAACAGGCTTTTACCTTGATAGTATTTGGTTAGGGGAGTTTTTTTTAAGGGCCTAGCAGATGGAGAGTTTACAAATTATTTGGAAGTAATAGATGGAGATATTGGTCTTGCAGCCTTGGTTTTTATCGAAGGAGAAGCTAAACCAACGGATAATAATGATATAATAGGCTTAGAAAGATTAAAGGATAAAAAATACACACTACAGATGTATGCTAAACCTGCTGCCTCAAATGGATATATCCCCTTTTGTGATCTTTTGATTGAAGAAGATTAGGAGCTAGAGTTGCTTAAAGTTTAAAATGATTTTGTGAACGATAATCTGGGCTAATTTGCGGTGGCTTTCTATACTCCAACCCGCAACATGGGGCGAGAGTAAAACATTATCTGAAGCTAATAAATAGCTAAAGTTACTAGAGATTTCTGTTGCAAAGAGATTTTCAAATGAGCTTTTCTCGTACTCTAAAACATCAAGTGCAGCGCCTCTTACTTTTCCGTTTTTTAAAGCCTGTACAAGGGCAGCAGTTTTTATTGCACTGCCTCTAGCCG
>JAKMGK010000057.1 GCA_022424955.1 Flavobacteriaceae bacterium | reverse complement strand
GCGTTAATGGGATTAAAATTAGTTGCCTTAGACGTTGTGAAATTAGGGGTATGGGTAGAAGGAACCTTAGTGGTCAAGTGGGAGGCTTGCACTAATTTCTTTTTAACCTCTACAGTGTATTCTGTGCCATCTTTTAAGGAGCGAAAACGGTGATCTCCCAGATATTCACAGTTAGGGAAGTATTGCACCCTTCCGCTAGGAAGAAACTGTTCTTCCATCACTGCTTTGTAATAGGATTGTATTTCTGTTAAAGAGGAAAGGCTGCCATAGCCTTCATTTAAACCTGAAGTTTCGATTTTTCCATTGCTTAACTCTCTTGATTTTACCCCATAAAAAGCAGCAGGTTGATGTAATGCTACAAAAGGATAGGCGTGATTCCAGTGTCCTCCAGGGGCAGGATTTTTGTCTATGATAATAAGGGTGGCGTTAGATTCTTCCACCAAAACATCGGCGAAAGCCATGCCCATGGCACCGCTCCCAACGATCAAATAGTCGGCTGTTAAATTCATGTTTTGAAGATAGCTAAATTCACTTGGCTATTAAATCGCTTTGGGTCATTTTTTTAAAGCGATAGGAGGCGAGTGCTCCGATCAATGAAAAAGCAGCGAGTAAAGCAAAAACATTTTGATGCCCGGTAATCCCTGGGCTACTGTCTAATAAGATACCCATCACAGGACCCATAAAGATATCTGGGGTATAGCCCACCACAGAGATGATTCCAACCGCAGTACCCGTAACCGCATAAGGAATACGGCCTTCTTTTACAGCGGCATAATAAAGGGTACGGAGGGCATAGGTGCCTATGCCAGTGATCACCACAGCAAAAATAAACAGTCCGCATAGCGGAGCATTGACCCATCCCGAAGCGAAGAGCAGCGACCCTATTAACAACACTATAAATCCCCGTATTAACCAAAGGGCACTAGAACTTTTATCAGCAAAAACTCCAACTAGTACACAAACTAACGGACGGAGATACATTTGATAAGAGCCCACTTTTGCGGCATCTACTTCGTCAAATAGCATTACTTCAGCGGCATAGAGTGATAAAATGTCGGTGACCTTATATCCACAATAGGCACACAAAACAATGATAATTAACAAGCCTACGGAAGGTATTTTTGCTACCTGTATAATGGTGTTAAGGGAGTTTTTGGTTTTAGGAATCGAAATCTCTTCTTGCGTTTCTTGCTCTTTTAAAAAGAAGAAAACGAATAGTCCCACTAGGCTGGAAAGGGCAACAGCAAAGAGGATGACATAGCGGAAGGCCGCTTTGCGTTCTTCAAAAGAAGCCGCTTTAAGATCGTCTGGAAGTAAGAAAGAGAAAACCAACACGCCCACCACGCCAATGGATGCAGCGATGAGACCACGTCCTGCTTCTAAATAGCCAAAGGCACGTCCTTGCTGCTTCCCGCCACCCCAATTTCGAGTAGCTTTAATCATCGCCGACCAGAAGAAAAAAATGGTCGAAAAACCCCAATAACCATAGAGCCATTGCAAACCTTGGTAGGAGGGGAATTGCGCTAAGTACATTCCGCCAGCGGCGGTCATAATTAGAGCAGTCGCCATTAGCTTTCCTGGGGGGCAGCGATCGGCTAGGGTACCGCCATAGACATAAGATAATAAGGCAACGACACCATAGGTAGAATAGAGGGTGCCTAGTTCGAAATTATTGAGTTGGAAGACGTCTAAAAAAGTGGGACGAAAAATCCGGGCGATGACAAAGGGCAATAAAAAAATCGATTCTGCAGCAAAAACAATTAAAAGAATTCTTGCAAAAGAAGCGAGGGTGCTTTTAGAAAGTTGGATAATAAATACGGTATTGGTTTCCATTTCAAGATAAGGATTCTTTTTTAGCTAGGTACGAGGGATTAAAACCAGCGCCCTACTTTTTTCTTGTAAGCGAGATAGTCTTGACCAAACTGTTTTTCCATTTCTGTCTCTTCAAAGGGGATGTACCACAGATTGACAACTATGATAAAGGCCAAAAAACCATCAAAAGCGATAACATTCCCCAGTACAATGGCTACGCCAAAAAGGGCAATACTGAAGCCTAGATATATGGGGTTTCGGCTATAACGAAAAAGTCCTATAGTCACCAATTTTTGCGGGGGTTTAAAGGTGTTGATTTCGGTTTGATGTTGTTTAAATAGGTTTTGAATATTTCTCACCATTGCCAGGCCACCAAAAAGGAAAATAAAGCCCAAGTTATTCCATGGTCTAGGGAGATAAACCCATTCAGGAAAAAGTAAGCTAAAAATGATCATTGCAGTACAGCAAATTAAAAAGAGATAAGGCGGAAGGAGTTTTTGTGACATAATATCATTGATTTTCGGGGGGAATATTGTCAAGTCGCATGCTTAGTATTTCTGGAACGAGTCCCGCTCTGGCGTAAGCATTTATAGCGCTTTCATTTTTGGCATAAACCTCTAATTGAGCTTCGGTATAGCCTTGGGCTTTTCCCCAGTCGATTAAATCAATCATGATTTGTCCGTTAATGCCATGACCGCGATATTCAGGGACCACATACATAAAGCCTAAATAAACATAATGCTGGGGCGCTTTATAGGCTTTATTTTCTTTAATCAAAGCATAGCCCGATCCTACAAGTTCTCCTGCTATTTCTGCAACCACAACACGAATATCTTCCGCTTTGAGATAGGCTGCTAAATCGTAATAACTGATTTTCCCTTTTTTTAAATTGGGGGCAAAAGGACGCTCATAGGCAATTAATGCTTGCTCAAAATCTAAGAGCGTGGGTAGATCTGAAGCATTGGCTTCTCTAATTATTGGGGAAGTACTTATTGTCATGAATGGGATAAAATCATTTCTGCTGCTTTTTCAGCGATCATATAAACGGGTGCATTGGTGTTTCCAGCAACAATGGTGGGCATGATAGAAGCATCGACTACCCTAAGGTTTTCAATGCCATGCACTTTTAATTGGGCATCAACTACGGCTGCTTCATCTTGCCCCATTTTACAGGTTCCTACAGGATGATAAACTGTTTCAAGGGTTTGTTTGATATGGTCGATTAAAGCTGCCTCATCTTCGCGATTATAGGGAAGGCCTTTTGTTTTTGTATGTTGTTGAAGGGGAGCTTGCTCCATTACTTTTGCCGCCATTTCCCCCCCTTTAAGCAGTTGTTTTAAATCTTCTTTTTCTGAAAGGAAATTGGGTTGAATGACAGGGACATCGCTCATATGTGCTGACTCCAAAGAGACCGTCCCACGGCTTTTAGGATGTAAAAGAGTAGGGAGAATGGTAAAACCATCGACACTGGGATAATCCTTGAGATTGTAAGCATCATAACCGTATTGATCGCCCATCCACATGGGGGTAAAGTGAAATTGAAAATTAGCACTTTCTCCTTTTTGATTAACATCAAAAAAGGCCATGCCTTCCAGCGGACCATTACAAAACACCCCTTTTTTGCGCACAAAATAATTCCATGCTGCCTTGAGTTGTGGCAGTGGTGGGATGTAATGATTAATGCCAACTTGTTCTTTAGCCACACTTGAGATTGGATAAAACACATGGTCTTGTAAATTTTTTCCTACCCCGGCCAATGTATGGATACAATTGATCTTGTGGGCTTTAAGTTCTTCTGGGTCGCCAATCCCAGAGACCATTAAAAGTTGGGGGGATTGAAAAGCCCCTGCAGAAACAATGATTTCTTGGCTGGCTTTAACAGTATGTGTTTTATTGCCCTTAGTATAGCTTACACTAACGGCCTTTTTTCCCTTGAAATTGATTTTAGTTACCTGTGCCTTCGTTATGGCAATCAAGTTATTGCGATTTAATACTGGCTTTAAAAAGGCGACTGCTGCACTGGCGCGTTTTCCGTCTTTAATGGTACTTTGAATTACCCCAGCGCCTTCTTGTTGTGCCCCGTTATAGTCTTTGTTTGCGGGGATACCCACCGCCGCACAAGCAGTCACAAAATCATCGACAAAGGGCGTTTTAAATTGGGTGGGAAGGGTTACGTTAAGCTCTCCGTCTTTCCCGTGGTAGTCGGTATCTAATTGATCTGCCTGTTGATGTTGTTCAGAACGTTTAAAGTAGGGGAGAATGCTGTTGTAGTCCCACCCTTCGTTCCCTAAAGAAGCCCAATGATCATAGTCAGCTCGATTGCCTCGCACATAGGCCATGGCATTGGTAGAGCTACTGCCACCCAAGGTTTTTCCGCGAGGAAGGTAGATTTTACGGTTGTTGACATGGGCTTGTTCTTCTGTCCAGAAGCCCCAGTCTTGTTTGCTTTTATGCACCTTAGTGTATGCTCCCGGGATATGAATATTGGGGTTGTTATCTGGTCCTCCTGCTTCAAGCAATAATACTCTTTTGTTTGGATCAGCAGAAAGGCGATTCGCTAAAACACAACCAGCAGATCCTGCTCCAATGATGATATAGTCGTACGTCATAGTCTTTACATTAAATGACCTTCGGAGTAAAGTCAAATTCCCTTCAATGTAAGATTTTTTTGGTTTATTCTTCCCCTACTAGGGCAAGTCGTTTTCCGTCAAGGCTAAGTGCTAAGCGACTAATGTTGTTTATTCCTGTTAACTTTTTCCAAACTTGAATGCCGGCTGAGGTATTGGGATCCCATTGGAATAAGGTATTTCCCTGCCCAAAGATTAATGTTCCTGTGGGGAGCCAACTAACATCTTGCACTCCTTCTGGGAGCGTAAAAAGGGGTTGAATATTTTGGGTAGTGGGATCAAAGCTGCTCAATACACTCTTCCCTTCTAATTGATTTAAAAAACTGATTTTCAATGTTTTAGGGATTCGATGGAAACTTCTTCCCACTTTTTCTGCGATTAGCTTGGCAGAACTATCCGGTTGGACAAGCATAAGATTCATATGGTCTTCGACCAAAACGGCACACAGTAAAGTCGTGGCAGAAACCCAGTGGTGATAGCCTATTTTTAAGGGAGAGAAAAGAAGCTCACTTTTTCCGTCTTCGGTATAGCGATAAAGTCGTTGTAGGCCAGTGGTGTCTAGTCGAATGGCCGAAAAAGCTTTACTCTCTGGGATGCGTAAAGGAGAATATTCACTGCCCTGGGCGGTGTCGCATAACCATTCGGTTTTTTTGCTGTTGAGCTTATAGCGAACGATATCGGTTTGTCCAGCACGGGTCCTGGTATAGAGTAAATGATCATTGTCCCAAAATGACGGCTGATTGTCATAGCCAGGATTGTGAGAAATGTTGATAGGGAAATCCACGTCATTTGTTAAGTCGAGCAGATAAACTTCTGTTTCCCCCTGTGCCCATAAACTACCCAGGGTTAAGTAGAGTAAAAATGTTCCAAAGTATTTCATAGAAATAAGGTAGGGAGAATTTGGGAGATAGTTTTAGAGATTTTGAAAGGTATTTGTTTTTCATTTTTCGATTTATCAAACGCTTCACTCTTTGATAAATTAGAAAACTTATCTTTAACCCAAGTAATCACCTTGTGCGATGCCAATCTTAAAAACCCACTATACCCCTTCCTTCTTTTTTAAAAACGGGCATATTAATACTATGTATAGTTCTTTGTTTAGAAGAACAAAACCCCTGTCTTTTAAGCGAAAACGTATTAGCACAGCAGACGATGATTTTTTTGACTTGGACCTATTGGAAAACGGAGAAGATAAAATCGTCTTGCTCTGCCATGGGTTAGAGGGGAGTAGTGCCTCCAAATACATTCAAGCCACTGCCGCTTTATTGTCGCAAAAAGGCTATGCCATTGCCGCGATGAACTATCGCTTTTGTAGCGGAGAGATCAATAAGCAACTCATCACCTACCACAGTGGGCGTACAGAAGATCTGCATGCGGCGATACAAACCGTTCTTCCAAACTATAAGTCGGTCTATCTGGTGGGCTTTAGTCTGGGGGGAAACTTGGTTTTAAAGTACAATGGGGATGGAATTTATGCCTTAGACCCAAAGATCAAGGCCAGTGTTGCGGTTTCTGTCCCGGTAGATTTACACGGTTCTTCCATATGCTTACAAGCCTTAGAGAATCGACTATATAATTGGCGGTTTTTACGCACCCTGTCAAAGAAAGTGCGATTAAAACACCAGCAATTCCCCGAGCAAGTCCCCGTTGAAAAGCTTAAAAAAGTCAAAAAGTTGATCGATTTTGACGAGTTTTTTACCAGTGCGCTTAACGGCTTTAAAGATGCCAAAGATTATTATAGCCAGGCAAGTAGCAAACCTTTTCTAAAGTCGATTACCCGGCCTACCTTATTGATTAACGCCCTAGACGATCCTTTTTTATCTGAAAGTTGTTTCCCTACTGAGGCTGCCACGGAAAACCCCCATTTTAGCTTGATGAGCCCCCAATATGGCGGACATGTAGGCTTTGTATCTAAAGGGAACTATTATTGGTCTGAACAACAGATTTTAGGGTTTTTAGAGGGATACAAATAAAAAACCTAGGCGTAGAACAGATTTGGGTGCTGTTACTTCTTAAAATTAGGAAAAAAAAGAACCCCCTCAAAATGAGGGGGTTAATGATATTGAGTGAGTGAAGTGTTTAAATATGAATCACTTCGTCATAGGCAGCAGCTACCGCTTCCATCATCGCCTCACTCATGGTGGGGTGGGGGTGTACTGCTTTTAAGACTTCGTGTCCCGTGGTTTCGAGCTTACGTCCCAGAACCGCCTCAGCGATCATATCGGTTACGCCAGCGCCTATCATGTGGCAGCCTAACCATTCGCCGTATTTGGCATCAAAGATCACTTTGACAAAGCCGTCTGAGTTTCCTCCCGCTTGCGCCTTTCCAGAGGCAGAGAAAGGGAATTTCCCTACTTTAATGTCATAGCCTTGCTCTTTCGCTTGGGCTTCGGTCAAGCCTACAGAGGCAACTTCTGGGTAGCAATAGGTACAACCAGGAATATTGCCATAGTCTAAGGGTTCTACATGGTGGCCAGCGATTTTCTCTACACAAAGGATGCCTTCGGCAGAAGCGACGTGGGCGAGTGCCTGCCCCTTAGTCACATCACCAATGGCATAATAACCGGGGAGGTTAGTCTGGTAAAAGTCATTGACCAAGATCTTATCGCGGTCTATCGCAATCCCAACGTCTTGTAGGCCTAGGTTTTCGATATTGGTTTTAATGCCTACGGCAGAAAGGACAATGTCTGCCTGTAGTTGTTCTTCACCTTTAGCTGTTTTGATGGTGGCTTTTACGCCTTTCCCTTTGGTATCTACTTTAGTTACCTCGGCAGAAGTCATGATGTTGATTCCCGCCTTTTTAAAGGAGCGTTCTAATTGTTTAGAAACTTCTTCGTCTTCAACTGGGACAATGCGGTCTAGGTATTCTACCACGGTCACTTCTGTCCCCATGGCGTTGTAGAAATAAGCAAATTCAATCCCAATGGCGCCAGAACCTACTACGATCAGCTTTTTAGGCTGTTTAGGCAAGGTCATGGCTTCACGATACCCAATCACTTTCTTTCCGTCTTGTGGCAGCGCAGGAAGCTCTCTAGAGCGTGCTCCAGTTGCTAAGATGATATGATCGGCCTGGTAAATCTCTTCTTTCCCATCAAGGGTGACACTTACTTGCTTTTTAGGCAATACTTTTCCATGCCCATTGATAACGTCAATCTTGTTTTTTTTCATCAAGAATTGTACGCCCTTACTCATCCCAGCAGCTACGTTGCGGCTACGGTTGACGACAGCGTCAAAGTCCTTGCCGTATTCTTTGACCACAAGACCATAGTCTTCGGCATGTTTTAAATAATCAAACACTTGGGCAGATTTAATCAATGCTTTTGTGGGAATACACCCCCAGTTTAAACATACACCTCCAAGGCTTTCTTTTTCCACTACAGCGGTTTTCAATCCTAGTTGAGAAGCACGGATGGCGGTTACATAGCCTCCTGGTCCACTTCCAATCACGATAACATCGTATTTCGTCATGTTTTTTGCAGTTAAATTCAGTGCAAAGGTACGAAATCGTGGGAATTAGTCCTCCTCTGGAGTGAAATCTATGCTGGCCGAGTTAACGCAGTAGCGCTGGCCAGTTTCTGTAGGGCCATCGTCAAAGACATGCCCTTGATGTCCGCCACAAGTGGAGCAAAGGATTTCTACGCGCAACATGCCCATAGAAGTGTCTTTGCGGTATTCAATGGCACCGTCTATACTTTTATCATAAGAAGGCCACCCACAGCCACTGTCAAATTTAGCGTTGGAGTTGTAAAGGGGCGTCCCACAACCCTTACAGTTGTAGGTGCCTTTTTCTTTATGGTCGTTGTATTGACCCGTAAAAGGATATTCTGTTCCAGCCTGTCTTAAAATGCGGTATTCTTCTGGAGAAAGGGCTGCCTTCCATTCGGCTTCGCTCTTTTCGATTTTGTATTTACTCATTCTTTTCTTCTTCTTCTTCAGCAGGGATAAAGGCTAATGCAGCCGAATTAATGCAGTGACGTTTACCGGTGGTTGCGCGAGGTCCGTCGTTAAACATATGGCCCAGGTGTCCACCGCATAAGGCGCATTTGAGTTCGGTACGGGCATAACCTATTTTGTAATCGACGTCATATTCGAGATTTTTATCGTTCCCGCGATCAAAAGAGGGCCAACCCGATCCTGAGTCATATTTATCTTTAGAATAATAAAGCGGGCTTTTACAGCCAGCACAGACATATGTCCCTTCTTTTTTGTTGTTATTAAGGGGACCAGACCAAGCGCGTTCTGTCGCTGCTTTTCGCAAAACACGATAGGAGAGCGGAGTCAAAATTTCTTGCCATTCGGCATCGGCTTTAACAACGGCATACTCGGTTTTTTCTGTAGCATTTTTAGGGGCTTTTTTACTGCTTTGACAGCTGCCTAAAAAGGGAATTAATAAAAGGATGATTAAAATCTTTTTCATGATTGAAACAGCATTTATTTTTGTGTAAGTTACGTTAGATTCTTTAGATTCAACGACCGTGCCAAAACATCTTTTGGTCAAATTTTACTCTACGATCAGTAATTATAAAGCCTAAATTAATACTTTAAGTATTGATTTATAC
>JAKMGK010000051.1 GCA_022424955.1 Flavobacteriaceae bacterium | reverse complement strand
TTGCAGCCCAGTCTATTGGAGAACCTGGAACACAGTTAACCTTGCGTACTTTCCACGTTGGTGGGGTAGCAGGAAATATTTCAGAAGAAAACCAACTTATAACTAAATTTGATGGGGTGGCAGAAATCGAAGATCTTAAAACCGTTAAAGGAGAAGATCAAGAAGAAAACGAAGTAAATATCGTTATCTCTAGAACCTCTGAAATTAAATTAATTGATAAGAAGACTAAGAATGTATTGTCAACAAACAATATTCCTTATGGTTCTATCTTAAATATCGAAAACGGTGCCACACTCAAGAAAGGACAATCTGTTTGTTCTTGGGATCCATTTAACGGGGTAATCGTTTCAGAATTTGCAGGTAAAATCGTTTATGAAAATATCGAGCAAGGGGTTACTTATCAAGTAGAAATTGACGAACAAACCGGTTTCCAAGAAAAAGTAATTTCTGAATCTAGAAACAAAAAGTTAATTCCAACTTTATTAATTCAAGATAACAAAGGTAATGTATTGCGTTCTTACAACTTACCAGTAGGTGCTCACATCATGGTCGATGATAACGAGAAAATTAAAGAAGGAAAAATCTTAGTAAAGATTCCACGTAAATCTGCTAAGTCTGGAGATATTACAGGAGGTTTACCACGTGTGACAGAATTATTCGAAGCGCGTAATCCTTCAAATCCAGCTGTAGTTTCAGAGATTGACGGAGTCGTATCTTTTGGTAAGATCAAGCGTGGTAATCGCGAAATCATAGTCGAGTCTAAGTTTGGGGACATCAAGAAATACTTGGTAAAATTATCGAACCAAATTTTAGTACAAGAAAATGACTTTGTCAAAGCAGGAATGCCTTTATCAGACGGTTCAATTACACCGTTAGATATCTTAAAAATCAAAGGCCCGTCTGCCGTACAACAATACTTAGTAAACGAAGTACAAGAAGTATATCGATTACAAGGGGTGAAAATTAACGATAAGCACTTTGAGGTCGTGGTACGTCAAATGATGCGTAAAGTTAAAATCAATGATCCAGGAGATACCCTATTGTTAGAAGGTCAATTGGCACACAAATATGATTTCATCGAAGAAAACGATAACCTCTATGGTAAGAAAGTAGTGGAAGAAGTAGGAGACTCTGAAAACCTAAAAGCAGGTCAAGTGATTACTTCTCGTGAATTACGCGATGAAAACTCTTATTTGAAGCGTGAAGGAAAAGCTGTTGTGGTAGCACGTGATGCACAACCTGCAACTGCTACACCAGAACTGCAAGGAATTACGCGTGCATCGCTTCAAACCAAGTCATTTATCTCTGCCGCTTCCTTCCAGGAAACGACAAAAGTCTTGAACGAAGCTGCTGTTAGCGGTAAAGAAGATACTTTACAAGGCTTGAAAGAGAACGTCATTGTAGGACACAAGATCCCTGCAGGTACAGGTCTACGCGAATACGACGAAGTAATCGTTGGTTCAAAAGACGAGTACAGCAGCTTGTTGATTAGCAAAGAAGCAGAAGAGGAGGTAAAGCTATAAGTTATGAGTGATCAGCCTGGAAAAGACCAAAAAATCAATATTGAGCTAGACGAAAAGACTGCAGAGGGAACCTATAGTAACCTTGCAATCATCAACCACTCTGTCTCAGAATTTATTGTTGATTTTATTGCGTTAATGCCTGGAGCTCCTAAAGCAAAGGTCAAATCAAGGATTATCTTAACGCCAGAGCATGCGAAACGTCTGCACAAAGCATTAGGAGATAATATCCAGCGTTTTGAACAAGCAAACGGGAAAATCAACGTGCAAGAGCAACCGCAAATTCCGCTTAACTTTGGCCCTACAGGCGAAGCTTAATATAAACTCCCCAGCAGCAATGTTGGGGATTTTTTTTATCTTGAAGAAAAACATACAATATGTCTGCAGAACGCTTTCAGTCTTTTGAAGAATTCTATCCTTTCTATATCACAGAGCATCAAAACAAAACCAGTCGTACCCTTCATTTTATTGGGACTTTTATTGTCTTGATCTTGGTGGGCTTTTTTATTTTCGCTCAAAAAGAAGCTAAATTCTGGATTGCTGTGCCCTTAGTGGGCTATGGTTTTGCCTGGGTAGGGCATGCTTTTTTTGAAAAGAATAACCCCGCTACTTTTAAATATCCATTATGGAGTTTACGTGGGGATTTTAAACTCTTTTTCGAAATTCTTTTTGGCAAAAGAAGCTTTGATGCTTCTAAGGACTAATTTCTTCCGCGAAGCAGAAAAATAATAATACTTAGCATTAATATATTTCATCCCTCTCTACAATTTAAGCCATGGGTTTAACCAATAATGACATTTTAAAAAAACTTCGGGTAGCCCATAAATTGCGCGACGAAGACATCGTTGATATTCTAAAATTAGTTGATTTTAGAATGAGTAAATCAGAGTTAGGGGCCTTTTTTCGCAACGAAAATCACCCTAAATATATGGAGTGTGGCGACCAGGTTTTACGCAATTTTCTCAATGGTTTAGTAATCCACTTGCGTGGCCCTATGGAGAAAAAAGGAAAATAAAATTGGGCTAATTCAATTAAAGTTTGACTGGCTACACAGATTATACCGCTATTCTCCCATAATTTTTAAGGACCTTGAGGGTCCAAAGGGTTTGTATCCCAGCCCATTCTAATTTCATCCCCTCGCTTATTCCATACCAGGTATCCCAGCGGCCGTCTTCTTGTTGCTTAGTTACTAACGCATTGAGATCTTTTTCTATTTGTGCGGGCGAAAAAATAGGGGAGAGTAGGCTGTCTGGGGCAGGAGCATACATCAAGCTGTGCGGTTTTCCATAGAGTCCCCAGCCTTCTTCTTTTGGGTCTTGGCAGAGCACTCCTTCAGCGAGTATCCAGTGTTTTAAATCTGCTAAGGCTTTAGTCGCTTTTACACGACTTTTGGTGTGTTGTAAAAAGGTCAGTCGCCGGGGAGTGCAAAGGTGACAAAAGACGTGTTTTTCTTTAATGCGATCGATCTCTTCCCAGACAAAAGCTTCTGCTTTTTCCATCCACGGGTGATGGATATTATATTTTTCTAGTAATCCCAAAAAAGGGGCAGTATTACTTAAGGCGGCCCATTCTTTTACTGTCGTAAAATGTTCTTCGCAAGGATAATCACCCTTGGGGCGAAACATCCAGGGAATGCCTCCTTTTGCAGTGGTGATACTTTCGATATAGGGCATGAAATCTTGCAGTAGCAAGTCTTTGTTTAGTAAGCCAGCTTCTTCTAGGCTTTCTAATGCCATAAGGGTAAAAAGAGGTTGACTTTCTGGCGAAGCGGTATCTGGTTCCATTCCGTGACCAAAACCCCCGTCTGGGTTGCGATAGGCATAAACGGCATGAAAAACTCCGCTAGTATCACCTTGTTCAAAGTGATAATGAAACAAGCGCCGTTCGATCATACGTGCATTGGTTAAAATAAAATCATGGGCTTTGCGGTATTGCGTTTTAGATAGTTGCATGAAACAGCGAATAGAATTTGTATTCTAAAAATAGTTAAATTTCATCCTTTGCTTTACGCCTTGCGGAGAATCTTTTCCATTTTTCGACCTTTGGCCAGTTCATCAATAAGTTTTTCCATGGTTCGACATTGGCGGTAAAGGATGAATTCATCGGGGATTTCTTCTATGCGATATCCACAAACCACCCCTTTTATCAAGTGAGCATTGGGGTGCATTGTCGCTTTTTCAAAAAAGGTTTTAAAGGAGACTTTTTCGTCGATAAGATTTTGCAATGTTGCATGATCAAAACCCGTTAGCCATTGAATCACGGTTCGAAGCTCTTCTTCCGTACGCCCATTTTTGATTAGTCGGTTGAGATAAAGGGGATAAATAGAGGCAAAAATCAATTGACCTATTTTCTCGTTTTTGGCGGCGGTGACTTGCATGGGTTTGGGTTTTAATTAAAGAATAGCATTTTCTAAAGTATTATAATTCAGCATTAAATCAAAGAGGATAAATAGTTCCTCTTATTTTGCTCAGTCTATAGCTAACGGTCTCGTATAACCGTCAGTTATGGGTTAATTAAGCCTTATTTTTCGGTTAAGCACTGACGCTCGTAATTCCGAGTGGATTCGGACGTAGTCGAATCCGCCGTAATTGCGGTTATACATTGTTGGTATTAGTTTTTTCTATTCCGCTATATACATTCGGGTTATGTTTCTCCATATAAAATTCAGGATTAGGTATTTCCGTAAATCCATACTTTTTATAAAGCCATTCAGCTGTATTAGTTAATAAAATCCAACGTCTCAATCCTTGAAGATTTGGGTGGCTCATAATTTCATTCATAAGCCATTTACTTAATCCTTTTCCTCTATATTCTTTTAGAACATAAACATCTCCTAAATATGCAATAGTTGAATAGTCCGAAATTATTCTAGCAAAACCAATTTGCTCGTGTTTGTAATAAAGTCCAAAATTCAAAGAGTTTTCAATTGATATTTTCAAAGTATCCATTGGAATTCCGTTAGCCCAATCGGTTTCGTTTGCAAGGAATTTGTGAACGCTCAAAATATCTAATTTATCCTTGTCAGTTGACATGGTATAATCGTTTCTATGTGTTTCTACAACTTTCAATTCTGTTTGTCTTAATAAATGCCAACTTTTAATATACGCATTGCGTATATTCAACCTAAATGACTTTCGTTTATCCGTTTTCGTTATTTCTAGTTAAAATAATATAAATCAATTAATTACATTTGATTCTGGTAAAAATCAATTGTATAAAAAGCGAAACCATTTGGTTTCCTTCCCCAAAAAGTATTACGAGAAAATGCTAATTAGTATGGGTAAAATAAGCTTAGGGTTTTCATGGTAAAGACAGATTTGGGTGTTGTCTTGTATTAAATTAGTAAAAAAAATAAAATCGGGGGATGACTTAAAACTCCGAGGTAAAATGAAACTTTACACTGGGATATTTTTGTTGGGTCATTTGCAGGGAGAAAGAAGAGTCGGCCAAAAAGACCAATTGCTTTTGTTTATCTGTGGCTAGAAACTTTTGTTTGACCCGTTTAAAATCTTTGAATTCGTCATTGTTTTCGTCTTCTGGTTCTACCCAGCAGGCTTTAAAAACATTGAGGTTTTCATAAGAACATTTGGCTCCATATTCGTGTTCTAGACGATATTGAATCACATCAAACTGCAGGGCGCCTACGGTTCCTATAATTTTTCGGTTATTGAGCGAAAGGGTAAAGAGCTGGGCTACGCCTTCGTCCATCAATTGGTCGATCCCTTTATTGAGCTGTTTCGCTTTCATAGGATCTGCATTGTTGATATATCGAAAGTGTTCTGGCGAGAAACTGGGTATCCCTTTAAAGTTGATGTTTTCTCCGCTTGTGAGCGAATCACCAATTTTAAAATTCCCGGTATCGTGCAATCCTACAATATCTCCAGGATAAGAAATTTCGACAATCTCTTTCCGCTCGGCAAAAAAAGCATTGGGGCTAGAGAATTTTAATTTTTTATTATTGCGTACATGCAGGTAGGGCTTGTTGCGTTCAAAGGTTCCAGAGACTATTTTAATAAAAGCGAGACGGTCACGGTGGTTAGGATCCATATTCGCATGGATTTTAAAGACAAAACCACTAAAAGCTTTTTCTGTGGGGTCGATTTCGCGTTCCACGGCTTGTTTATTTAGGGGGGCAGGAGCAATATCTATAAAGCAATTCAATAATTCTTGTACCCCGAAATTATTTAAGGCAGAGCCAAAAAAGACAGGTTGTAGTTGACTGTTGAGATAGGCTTCTTGATCAAAGCTGGGATAGACCCCCTCAACTAATTCGAGTTCGTCGTTAAGGGTATTTAATGCTTTTTCACCAATGGCTTGAGCCAGGGCTGGATCGTTTAAATCGTCATATTGTATGGCGGTGCCTTTGTGCTGTTTGTCTTCCTCGACAAACAATTGTACGTTTTTTCCCCAAATATTGTAAATCCCTTGAAAATCATAGCCCATCCCAATGGGGAAGGTGAGGGGAGTCACCCGCAGTCCCAATTTTTGTTCTACTTCGTCCATCAAGTCAAAGGCGTCTTTTCCTTCCCGGTCTAATTTATTGATAAAGACAATCATGGGGATGGCACGCATACGGCAAACTTCGACTAACTTTTCGGTTTGTTCTTCCACCCCTTTGGCCACATCAATGACCACAATCACGCTGTCTACCGCGGTAAGGGTGCGAAAGGTGTCCTCGGCAAAATCTTTGTGCCCTGGGGTATCTAGAATATTAATTTTCTTGTCTTTGTAATAGAAAGCTAAAACAGAAGTGGCAACAGAGATTCCTCTTTGTCGTTCAATCTCCATAAAATCACTGGTAGCACCTTTTTTAATTTTATTCGATTTTACGGCACCGGCTTCTTGAATCGCTCCACCAAATAAGAGGAGTTTTTCGGTCAGGGTAGTTTTTCCGGCATCTGGGTGAGAGATGATCCCGAAGGTGCGGCGTTTAGCAATTTCGTCTAAAAACATAGTCAAATAAAATTTGTCAAAAATACCATTATATCTTTGAAGGAGCCCTGCCTTAAAATAGGTTTTTGCTGTTTTTATCGGTACTTTTGAGGTGCATGAAAGAAGAAAAAGTTATCCTCGTTAATGAACGAGACGAGCCCATTGGCCTAATGCCAAAAATGGAAGCGCACGAAAAAGCATTGCTCCACCGGGCTTTCTCTGTTTTTGTCTTTAACCAACAAGGAGAATTGATGTTACAACAACGTGCCTTGCACAAATATCATTCTCCTGGATTGTGGACCAATACCTGCTGTAGCCATCAACGCGATGGGGAAAGCAATCTTGCTGCGGGAGCACGTCGCCTGCAAGAAGAAATGGGTTTTGTTATTCCCTTAGAAGAATTGTTTAGCTTTATTTATAAAGCCCCTTTTGATAATGGTTTAACAGAACACGAATTGGACCATGTTATGGTAGGCTATAGCGAGGAAGAACCAAAGATCAATCCAGAAGAAGTAGCGGCTTGGAAATGGATGGGAATGAAGGAGATCGCAGCAGACATGCAACAACATCCTAAACATTATACCGCATGGTTTAAGATCATCTTTGACCGTGTACACACCCATTTAAACAATAGCCATGAAAAGAGTAAAAGTTAGTAGAAAAGCCCATTTTAATGCTGCCCACCGCCTGTATCGTAAAGACTGGACAGACGCACAAAACGAAGTCCATTTTGGAAAATGTTCCAACCCCCACTTTCACGGGCACAATTATGAGTTAATTGTGAGTGTTACCGGGGACATAGACCCAGATACGGGTTACGTAATGGACATGAAAGTCTTAAAAGATCACATCAAAGCAGAGGTAGAAGATGCCTTTGATCATAAGAACCTCAATATAGAGGTTCCAGAGTTTGCCGACTTAATCCCTACCGCAGAAAACATCGTGGTAGTGATTCATCAAAAATTAAAAAAGATCCTAACTCCGGGGCAAGAATTAGAAGTGGTGTTATATGAGACACCGCGCAATTTTGTAAGTTATTCAGAGTAAAATTATATGAGTTTAAAAGTTGGGGATTTAGTCCCTTATTTTGAGTTAAAAGATCAAAAAGGAGAACTATTTAGGAGTGATACGGTGATTGGTCAAAAACCTGCAGTTGTTTATTTCTATCCTAAAGACGAGACCCCTGGCTGTACGGCAGAGGCCTGCTCTTTCAGGGATAGTT
Organism: Flavobacteriaceae bacterium; assembly: GCA_022424955.1. GTDB lineage: Bacteria > Bacteroidota > Bacteroidia > Flavobacteriales > Flavobacteriaceae > Arcticimaribacter. Next base: position 8,912 of record JAKMGK010000051.1, on the reverse strand, counting down.
ATGAGGATTTTAAAGAGTTAGGGGCAGAAGTGATTGGGATTAGCTCAGACAGTATAGGAAGTCACAAGCGTTTCGCCCAGCGTCATCGCCTGCCATTTATCCTTTTAGCCGACACAAAGAAAGTAGTTCAGCGTCTGTTCAAATTGCCTAAAATCCTCTTTGGAATATATACAAAACGTATCACTTTTGTAATTGATGAGGCAGGCAAAGTGGTTTATATAAACGACAGTCTATTAGCTAGCTCACATATCAAAAAAGCTTTAAAAGCTATAAAAGGATAATTTCCTTGAATCAATAAAATCCTTATTTTTAAAAAAAGAAACAATATGTCAAGTAGAAAACACCTCAAAAAAGAAATCAACGATACCTTAGGGGCATTAATCGAAGAAGTTTATGTGAAGGAACTTTCTTCACCAGAACTCGATACTAAAAAGAGTGAGAAGATCATTGACGAAGCTATCTCCTTATTTGATGATTTAATTCAACAAATGCATAATGATGCCGAGGGTTCTGCCAAAAAGCACTACAGTATTATTCGCCGTTCTTTACAGGAAAAAGCATCGGCTTTATCGGGAAAAATTGATAAACTCTAGATTAGCGTTCTAGGCTATCAATTCCTTGTTTAAAGGCTATCCCATATTTAGAAGACTTTACAGCTGGGCTTAACTTGTTGTATAGGCTATCTAAAAACAAAGGGATAGCTCCTCCTACCTCATAAGCACCTATATAAGCAGCGACTTCTCTTTCTGAGTTGTTCATTGCGAAGTTAAGGGCGAATAAGTATTTGCGTTTTAAAAGATTATCGTTAGCCTTTTTGAGATCAGCAGCACGTTCTTCAGCGGTTTTCCCATCTTCTGTATCCATAAATACTTCATAGTTCTCTAAGTTCTTTTGATTGAACTTGCGCATAATAGATTGGTATTCTTCCCAAAGGAGTTGGTTTTCTGATCCTTCGATTTTAGCACTACTCCCAAAGGTGCGCAGCAGGGTATTAATTTTTATTTCACCGGCTTCGCCGAAGAAAAGAATTTTGTCTGTCAAGCTATCGCCATCGTCTTTATCTAAAGATAAGAAATAGAATTCTGGACTTTCTATATCATCTCCTAAAGTGAAATTATCGTCTCCTTTGATTTCGACAGAGTCCACAGAGATTAAAAGGGTGTCTTCCATTTTTTGAAGATATAACATTCCTTTTCTCAATCCATCAATTTTTCCATTGACCATCATGTTCTTTTTTACAGGAGAAGAACAGAAAGTTGCTGTAAGCACTAAGGCGAGGACAACTAATTTTTTCATATTAAAATCTTATATATTTAACCAATAAGTCAGCTTGAAAGTCAAGCTTCTAGTTCTAGGGACAAAAGTAGTTCTTGCAAAGTAATTATCATTATAAACAAGATAAAAATCTGATAAGGGGGCAAAACGCCATTGTAATCTAGAATTGATGCCTAAATTTTCTGACTGAGAACTATACTGTATAAAGGTATTCCAAAAGACACTTTTACTAAAGGTTAAGTCTAGTTTTGGTCCCAGCAGCCACAGTTCTCCTGAACTAAAGGGTGCGGGGAAATCAATTCGATCATAATTTACTTTTATACTCCCGTTAAACCTGGATTGTAGTCTTATAGCAACTTCACTTTCGATAGAAAGCTTTGTTCCGTTGTAAAATCCACCATAGGTTATTTCTGCATTATAATTGATTTTCTTACTAAAGTTAGAGCGATAAGAAAGTTCAAAATCGTTGTAATAGTGACCAGATTCTGCAGGAGGTCCTACGGTTTCATCTCCTCCCAAAGGATTAAAATCATTAATCAGATAGGTGTATTTATGAGCAAATTGAAATCTAAGCTGTGATTGATTTGTAAAACGTAATTCCCCACGGGTTCTCATGCTTCTATCAGTCACAAGATTATTTGTTTTGGGTTTATCCACATAAAAGAAGGTTTGACTCAACTCAAAGGAGCGAATTTTTTTAGAGTCAATCCAGAAACGGTGTCCATAGCGCAGAAAGTGTTTTTGAATTCCTGTTCTTCTCAAAAAGCCTAGGTCAGAGGAGTATTTTTCTCCAATGCGATTCCCGCCATATGAAAAGTTGTGCTTTCTAGAATTGTAGTTTAGACGAAATCCAGCAGAGTAAGCCTCTTTCTCTTTTGAGGCTAAAATTGATTGATGAACAAAACTTCTACCAGTCCATTTATTGTCTTTTGATGCAAGGGTGTAGTCAAGCCCTACCACCCGGTTGAATTCATCTTGGTCAACATCAAAATCCACATCGCCTGTTTGCTGGCGATTGACAAAAATAAAACCTAGATAGGATCGACTAAACATTTTTTGCTGTAAAGAAAACACAGTGTTATTGTTTGAGGCGATACCGTTAGCAGCGTCTTCTGCCGTTTGCATGTTTAAAAAACCTAAACGAAGGTTGTCAGTTAATTTTCCACTTAAACGGGCGCCAGCGATAATTTTATTTTCGATAGTGTTGCCGTCACGATCTTTTGCTACACCTATTCTTCTAGAAAAGAAGGGTTGGGTTTCAAAGCGATCGCCATAGTTGTCAAATAAATCGCTGTTTTGGATAAAGAATTGTCTTTTTTCTGGAAGACGGACTTCAAAACGCGTTAAGTTAATAATTTGATCATCTACCTCTACTTGAGAGAAATCTGGATTAAGGGTAAGGTCAAGGATCATCCCACTCCCAATGCTCAATTTTGCATCCCCTCCAGCAGAGAGGGAAGAGGCAGTGCTGTTTTCTTCAAAATCCTTTGATACAATCCCACTGCTAAAGGGAATAATTGCCAGGGGGACTTTTGCTTTTGGCAATGTTTTTTCAAATTTTAAAGTTTTCATGTAGGCCAATCCAGCAATACTTTGATTTCTAGGAATATTGGCCCAACTAGAACTGATGTTATTGGCAATTTCAGAGCGATAAACGTTGACACGCCATTGAGTAGAATTTTCTCCATAGCGCAAGCTAGAAAGTGGGATTTTCATCTCTGTGGTATAGCCAGTAGCCGTTTTAACCACTTCGACCTGCCATTTGACATCCCATGAACGATTAAAGTCTCTAGGGAAATTATTTCCACCATTAGATATTAATGCTTCTCGTTGCACTCCTTCTGGATTAGTTCCAAAGAGGAAGGCATTTGTACCGTCGTTAAAGGTGTCTAAAACTAGGGTGACAGAATCGCTATTTCTTGAACTAAAATCTCGTCTTAAAGAAGGGGTGATGTAGTTCTCTTCAGGGTTGTCTGCTTCAATTAAGACATAAAGGTATTGATTGTCATAGAGGAATTTAACCCTGGTTTGTTGTTTGGCTAAAAGTGTATCTGCTGGAAAGTATTCCCAAAAAGCACTTGAAGGGGAGATACGTTCCCATTCCTCTTCGATGTTTCCATCAATTTTTAGTGGGGCTTTAGTAAACAATGCAGTGGCGTCTTGTCCATAACTTACAAGGCCTATGAACAGGGAAAAGAAAATTAGTAAATTTTTAATAGCAGCAATTTTTATTCAACAAAACTAGAGATTTATGTGTTATAATTATAGAAATTAAATGTTCTATTTATAAAAAGCCACCTTGTAAGGGGGGTCGTAATGTATGCTCTGTTGAAGGAGTCGTCATTATCAAAGACATTATGCTGGTAGTTATGAGTACACATTAAAATGATGTAACTAATATTTAAGACCCTTTTATTGATCTTTAGGCTATTTTTCTAAAAGTTAAGTTGATTCTAGGAGAGATGAATTTTGTGGTTTTTGGAACTTGATGTAACCAATAATGCTGCATTTCCCCCCCCATGATTAATAAACTGCCATGCTTTAATTTGATTTTGAGCCGTTGATCTTTAAGGGTTCTATGCTTTAAATGAAAATAGCGTTGTTCTCCTAAACTTATGGATGCAATCACAGGATTCTTTCCCAGCTCTTTTTCATTATCGGCATGCCAGCCGTTACTGTCTTTCCCATCCCTGTATAGATTGAGTAATACGGCATTAAAATCATGTGCCTTAACATCGCTTATTTTATGAATTAAATCCAATAAGCTTTTAGTCATCGGATGTGGATGCATGGTGATATTAGAATAAGTATAAGGAGTAGGATCTATCGCATATAGCGCTGTAAGACGGGGTTGGTCGTAGGTTTTTCCAAAAACCGTAATTTTATCTTCTTGCCAAGGGGTGGTGTTGTACAATTCATGGTACAAATTAGCTGCTTCCTTTGCGTTTAAAAAAGCAGGATAGTAGTGTAGCTCCCCATTGGTTAAATTAGGGATATAGGGTTCTTCTTCTTGAGAAAATAACTCTAGCATACTTTTTTCTGCAAGATAAGAAAAGGAGGTAATAAGGAATCGTCTCTTTATAAAAAGCTGAAGAGAGAGAGGATCAATGTAATGATGTAAATAAGAAGCTCTATCATAAGTATTATTTATTTGGGTACAGGCAAATATACAATATCACATAAGATTAAACAAAACTGGGGGAAAGAATCCCCCAGATACATTACTTAATTAAATCTACACTACGTTGAATAAAACTCGTGAGCTCTTCTCCTTTCAATAGATTTTGTGATAATCTCGCTAAATCTAGGGTTTGTTGGATGAGTCTGGTTCGTTTTTTCTCGGTCTTTGTATGGAGGATTTGTTCAACTAATGGATGGTTTGTGTTGACCACAAGATTATACATTTCGGGCATTTGTCCAAACATCGCATTTCCTCCCGCTTGTTGCATTTCTTTCATACGGCGCATAAACTCTGGCTGCGTTAATACAAAGGGTAGTTGTGTACTACTCAATGCTTCTAATTGGATGGTGTATTTTTCTTTTGGGACTACCTTTTCGATAATTGGTTGGAGTTTTTCTTTCTCCTCTTCAGATAATTTTGAAACTGTAGCTTCCTCTTTTTTAATTAGATTTTCAATGGCGTCCCCATCAACTCTGGCAAAGCTTAGCTTCTCGTTAGAAGACTCTAGTTTTTGGATTAAGTGAGATACTATGGGAGAGTCTAATAAAATAACTTGATAGCCTTTTTCTTTTGCTGCTTCTATATATGCGTGCTGCTCATCTACATTTGAAGCATATAGAATAATGTGTTTATCGTCTTTATCTATTTGAAGATCTTTGGTAGCTTCTTTTAATTCTTCAAGCGTAAAAAAAGAACCGTTTACAGTAGGGTAGAGGGCGAACTTATCTGCTTTTTCATAGAATTTGTCTTCAGAGAGCATCCCGTATTCGATCACCACTTTGATATCGTTCCATTTTTGTTCAAAGGCAGCACGATCTTTTTTGAATAAACTGCTTAGTTTATCGGCTACCTTTCTAGTGATGTAGTTGCTGATTTTTTTGACTGCTCCATCTGCTTGTAAATAACTTCTCGAGACATTCAATGGAATGTCTGGAGAGTCGATTACCCCACGTAAAAGGGTTAAGAATTCAGGAACAATTCCCTCTACATTGTCGGTAACAAAAACTTGATTTTGATATAACTGAATTTTATCTTTTTGAAGATTTAAGTCATTGTTTAGTTTAGGGAAATAAAGAATTCCTGTAAGATTAAAGGGGTAATCTACATTAAGATGTATGTTGAACAAAGGTTCTTCAAATTGCATGGGGTACAATTCTCTGTAAAAGCCATTGTAGTCTTCTTCTTTTAATTCGCTGGGCTGTTTAGTCCAGGCTGGGGAAGGGTTGTTGATGATATTGTCAACGGTAATGGTTTCTGGTTTTGCATCCTCAGCAGCATCTTCTGCTAAAGGAAGGGTTTCTTCTTTTGTCCCAAACTTAATAGGAATAGGCATAAACTTGTTGTACTTCTCTAGCAAGGCTTTGATACGGGCTTCTTCTAAAAACTCTTTAGAATCTTCGTCTATATGAAGAATGATTTCTGACCCACGTTCACTTTTGTCATGCGCTACTAGGGTATACTCTGGAGATCCGTCGCAGGTCCAGTGAGCCGCTGGTTCATCTTTAAAGGACTTTGTGATAATCTCTACCTTTTCTGCGACCATAAAAGCAGAGTAAAAGCCTAATCCAAAGTGGCCAATAATCCCGCTGTCTGCAGCACTGTCTTTGTATTGTTCTAAAAACTCTTCTGCGCCAGAAAAAGCTACTTGATTGATGTATTTCTCCACCTCTTCGGCAGTCATTCCAATCCCTTGATCAATGATGTGTAAGGTTTTATTTTCGGCATCAATTTTAATCTCAATTTGCGGGTTTCCTATATCCCCTTTGGCTTCGCCTAAATTACTTAAGTGCTTTAGCTTTAAGGTCGCATCTGTTGCGTTTGAGATCAATTCACGAAGAAAGATTTCGTGATCACTGTACAAGAATTTTTTAATTAGTGGAAAAATGTTTTCTACAGAAACATTTATTTTACCTGATGACATATCTTTAAATTATTTTTTTCTACTATGTCAAAAATATCTCCAAACTGGATTTGCTGACAAATTGACATTTATTTTAACACTTTAATAATGTTTAATCGATTGCAAAAAAAGATAAACATTCCTTATCTTTGGACACACTAAATAGATGATGACGATGGCCGTTAAAAAAGAAAAAAAATCCCCAGATATTTTAGCCCTTTACATGGAACACGCTTTAGAGCACGAACACTTCCCTAACTCTGTCTATAAGTTTTGTAAAGTAAATAAAATAGAGGAGTCTGTGTTTTATCAACATTATGCATCGCTCGATACTGTAAAACACAGTGTTTGGGCAGCATTTTTTGACAATGTACACGCCTTATTAGAGAAAAACGAATCCTTTTCAAGCTTGAGCAGAAAAGATCGCTTACTGAGTTTTTACTATACCTTTTTTGAGGTGCTTTTGCTCAACCGTAGCTATGTTTTGATGGCGCTAAATCAGGGGGATCAACCCATGAAAAATTTAGGCCAATTAAAAGATTTGAGAAAGTCGGTAAAGCGCTTTGCTGAAGAATTAATCGAAGAAGGAAATGAAGACAAGTCTCGTTTTACCACTAATCCTGTAGAACTGTTTTCAGAGGCTACTTGGGCACAATTACTTTTGCTAATGAAATTTTGGTTAAGTGACACTTCAAAAGGGTTTGAAAAAACAGATGCTTTGATAGAGAAATCGGTCAATGTTGTCTTTGAGGTTTTTGACAATACTCGGCTAGATACGATTTTAGATTTAGGAAAATTTTTGTGGAAAGAAGCAACGGGAAAAGTATAATTGAAAACTTTAGATCATATCCCAACGGGGAAAATAGAACGTGCAAGTAAATTAGTCACTACCGGTGTTAAGCTAGGTGGGAACTATATCAAATATATCGGCGACAAAATTGTCGACCCAGAAAACGCACGAGAAAAATTAGACGAAGAAAATGCTAAAGACATTTATGACGGCTTAAAGAGCTTAAAAGGAAGCGCCCTTAAAGTCGCTCAGATGTTGAGCATGGAGAAAAATTTATTGCCCTCTGCCTATGTAGATCGTTTTAGTTTAGCGCAGTTTTCTGTGCCCCCGCTATCGGGGCCTTTGGTGCGTAAAACTTTTAAAAAATATTTTGGAAAATATCCAGAAGAGCTATTCGATACGTTTGCTACTCAATCGGTCAATGCTGCTAGTATAGGTCAAGTCCATCTAGCGACAAAAAACGGGAGAAAACTTGCTGTGAAAATCCAATACCCTGGAGTGGCAAACAGTATCGGATCTGATCTCGCCTTAGTGAAGCCTGTTGCATCGCGCATGTTCAACTTAAAAGGGCAAGACACAGAGAAGTTCTTTAAAGAAATTGAAGGAAAATTATTAGAGGAAACCGACTATAATCTTGAGCTAGAACAAAGCCTAACGATAAAAGAGCAATGCAAAGGCATCCCTAATTTACTTTTCCCAAACTATTATGCCGATTTGTCTTGTGAAAAGATTTTGACCATGGACTGGATGGATGGAATCCACCTTTCAGAATATGCTCAAGACAATAATGATCAAGAAAAGAATAACCGTTTAGGGCAAACCCTTTGGGATTTTTATATGTATCAAATGCATATCCTTAAAAGTGTTCATGCCGATCCTCACCCTGGAAACTTTTTGATCACAGAAAAAGGAGAATTAGTCGCAATTGACTTTGGGTGTATTAAAGAAATTCCAGAAGAGTTTTATACGCCCTATTTTGAACTTGCAAATGAAACGGCCATCAATGATCTTGATTTCTTTGCCCATAAAATCACTGAGTTAGAAATTTTAAGATCAGACGATTCTCCAGAAGCAAGAAAATACATCATTAACTTATTTCACGATATGTTAAGTGTCTTTACATTCCCTTTTCATGGAGAGACCTTTGACTTTTCAAACGAAGCTTTTTGGGGACGCATTGCTGGTATGAGTGATCGACTTGCTAATGACGAATACTTGCGTAAGTTAAACGGGAATAGAGGTTCTCGACATTTCTTATATATCAACAGAACCTTCTTTGGTTTATACAACCTTATGCACGACTTAAAAGCAGAAATCGTTGTGGATAACTACAAACGTTATATTTCATAATCTTTCCCTATTTTAGCCCTTCACATTAACAATAATTAAATCTAGCTTAATGTATAATTCAAAAATTATTGGACTAGGGAAATACCTTCCAGAAAATATTGTTACTAACGATGATTTAGCGCAACTCATGGAAACTTCTGACGACTGGATCACAGAAAGAACCGGGATCAAAGAGCGCCGTCATATCATTAAAGGAAGCGAAGACACCCCAGCCACCATGGGGCATAAAGCCGCTCTAATTGCATTAGAACGCGCAAATAGGAAAGCAGAAGATATCGATTTAATTCTTTTTGCCACCCTTAGTCCAGATTACTATTTTCCTGGATCTGGAGTTTTAGTTCAAAAACTTTTAGGTATTCCAGCTTGTCCCGCCATGGATATACGTATGCAGTGTTCTGGGTTTATCTATGGATTAT
>JAKMGK010000082.1 GCA_022424955.1 Flavobacteriaceae bacterium | reverse complement strand
CATAATCCCCAGGAGCAAGCGTACAAACCTCAATCCCAAACTGTGCGACTTCCATCCGCAAGGCTTCAGAAATAATCTGTAAAGCGCCTTTGGAAGCAGAATAGCCCCCGCGAAAGGGCAAGCCCATAGACGCGCCAATAGAAGTGATATTGATGATTTTACCTCCTTTGGTTTTTCGCATTAAGGGCAAGATTTGTTGTATCATGGCCAAAGGCCCAAAAAAGTTAGTGTCAAAATGGGCTCTTAGCGCCGTTAGATTAACTTCTTCTACTGCCCCGGTAATACCTACTCCGGCATTGTTAACCAATACATCTACTTGCGAGGTCTTACTTTGCAATTCTGCAAAAAACAAATCGATACTCCCTTGATCGTTGACATCTAAAGCCAATAACGTAAAAGGTAAATCAGAATAATTTTGTGGATTTCGACTAGTGCCGTAAACAGTATGACCCAGGGTATGCAAGTGGGTGGCAATGGATTTTCCCAAGCCTGAAGATGCGCCGGTAACCAAAACTGTTTGTTGCATAATAAAAAAAAGGGTAAGCGATCTATATCACACCGCTACGACCATCTACCCTTGCTGCGTTCCCGCCCTGGGGGAGTTCAATAGGAGCTGGTTGTATAGGACTTACCCCAGCGCAAATATACAACCCCTGCTTTTCCTAGACAATGATTTTCAATTCGATTTTTTAGCCTATTTTTAAATAAAATTTAAGCCCATGAAATGGATGTCCCTTCTTTTGAGTTTTGTCTTTTTAAAGGCCTGTGGTGATAGCGATGCTTCGCCAAAAATCACCTTAAAACCTAATGCAAACACCTATGTTGTTGGAGATACCCTAAAGGTTCAACTCAAGCACAAGAAATCCCTTGCGCTTGCTCAAGTGCAATATTTCTTAGACGATACTCCCATTACCCTCCCCTTTGTCTTTACAGCAGAAAAACTGGGCGATCACCAATTAAGCGCTACTGCTTTAATGGAAGAAAATGAAGTCAAGGCCAAAGAACGCTCAGTGCGCCTATTAAAAAGCAGCCCACCTGAATTATGGAACTATACTATCGTCAATGAATTTCCCCACGATGCAGAAGCTTATACCCAAGGCCTAGAGTTCGACGGAGAAGACTTATATGAAAGCACCGGACTGAAGGGAAAATCTTCCCTGCGAAAAGTGGACTATAAAAGCGGAGAACCCACTGTAAATAAACCTTTAGACAAAAGCTATTTTGGCGAAGGCCTTACCCTATTAAACGATAAAATCTATCAACTCACCTGGCAGGAAAACACTGCCTTTGTTTATGACAAAAACAGCATGGAGTTAGAAACTTCGTTTAGTTATGATCAAAGCAAAGAAGGCTGGGGACTTTGCAATGACGGGGAATACCTTTATAAGTCAGATGGTTCTGCAAAAATCTGGCGTCTCGATCCAGTCACAGGAAAAGAACTCGACTATATCGAAGCCACTACCCATAAAACCATCTTAACTAAAATCAACGAGCTTGAGTGGGTCGATGGAAAAATCTATGCCAATACCTATCAATTTCAAAAAGAGGTGGGCGTGGTAATCGATCCTAAGACCGGAGCAATTGAACGAGTCATTGACTTTTCTGGTTTAAAAGAAAAGGTAGATCAAATCCCTAGCTTAAATGTTTTAAATGGCATTGCTTATCACCCTCGGCGAGAAACTTTTTTTGTCACCGGAAAAAACTGGAGCAAAATCTTCGAAGTCACCTTACACCCCCGCAAGAAATAATGACCTCTTTTGAACAAACCCTCACCGTTACTAGCGACCATCTAGACGAACTACAACATGTCAATAATGTGCAATACCTGCAATGGGTACAAGATGTTGCTGGGGCTCACTGGCAGCATTTGATTCGAGATAACCCCACAGAATTTGGCCTGTGGGTAGTACGCTCTCACCATATCGAATACAAGCGGCAAGCAAAACTGGGAGATACCCTTAGAGTCGTTACCCATGTAGCAACAGCAGAAGGCTTTCAAAGCGAACGCCGGGTGCTTTTCTTCTTAGGAGATACCAAAACCCTTGTGGCAGAATGCAGCACCCAGTGGTGCTATCTTGATCCCAAGACCCAAAAACTCTTGCGCATTCCCCCAGAAGTACAGGCTGTTTTTGCTAAAACGTCATTCCGTGCTTGACACGGAATCATTGAGCGAGTCGTGATTATTGCGCTTGTCGAAATGACCCCTTGCTCGTCTACCTGTCGTCAGACAGTTTTTACGCGTGATCTTTTTCCCTATAAAAGTTTGTTTTGCTTAGTAATTGAATAGCGAACGTCCTTGCATCAAGGCATGAACTTCTTTCGCTACTTCAGCCAAAACGGTTTCGTCTTGATAATTGTTAATCACGCGATCGATTAAAGCAACAATTGTTTCCATTTCAGCTTCTTTTAACCCACGGGTGGTAATAGCCGCTGTCCCAACACGAATTCCTGATGTTACAAAGGGGGATTTATCGTCAAAAGGCACCATGTTTTTATTGGCAGTGATTTCAGCTTTAACTAAGGCTAATTCTGCATCTTTCCCTGTAATGTTTTTATTGCGCAGATCAATCAGCATCAAGTGATTGTCTGTCCCGCCAGAGATCAAGTGATAGTCACAGGCAACAAAGGCTTTGGCCATGGCCTGTGCGTTCTTCTGCACTTGTTGCATATAGGTTTTATAAGAAGGCGCTAAGCATTCGCCAAAGGCGACAGCTTTGGCAGCGATAACATGCTCTAGAGGTCCTCCTTGATTTCCAGGAAATACCGCCATATCGAGTAAGTGCGACATTTTACGCACGGTACCGTTTTTTAAAGTGATCCCAAAAGGATTGTCAAAATCTTCTCCCATTAAAATGAGTCCTCCACGTGGTCCGCGTAAGGTTTTATGTGTTGTAGTGGTCACTACATGACAATGCGGTATAGGATTACTCAACAAACCTGTGGCAATTAAACCAGAGGGGTGAGAAATATCGGCTAATAAAAACGCTCCTACTTCGTCAGCGATCTCACGGAATTTGGCAAAATCAATGTCTCGTGAATAAGCAGAAGCCCCGGCAATGATCATCTGCGGTTGTACTTCTTTTGCAATCGCACGGATATTGTCATAATCTAATCGTCCCGTTTCTTCTTGTACCCCATAAAAATGAGCCTCGTATAAACGTCCAGAGAAGTTTACGGGTGAACCATGGGTCAAATGCCCTCCATGGGATAAATCAAAACCTAAGATCTTATCCCCTGGCTTGATAAAGGCGTGAAACACAGCCGTATTTGCTTGAGAACCTGAATGAGGTTGCACGTTAGCATAGGCTGCACCAAATAATTCTTTGGCACGATCAATGGCTAATTGCTCTACTTTATCGACTACTTCACAGCCGCCATAATAACGCTTCCCGGGATAGCCTTCGGCGTATTTGTTTGTAAGGACAGAGCCTGTGGCTTCCATCACTGCGGGTGAGGTAAAATTTTCTGAGGCAATTAACTCAACTCCATTGAGTTGGCGGTTTTCTTCCTCTTGGATTAAATCAAAAATAGCGGTGTCTTTCTGCATGGTCATAATTTAAAGCACAAAAGTAGACAAATCCCTAAGATTCACCATAGAAAAGACCCAGAAGAAATACGATTTATTAAAAGGAAATTAACAACAGCCAGCGGCAGTAAAATTATTGGCAGAATGGAGTTTTGACCCCCTCTATGGTGGGAGACCCGTAAAACGCACCCTGCAAGAAAAGGTATTAAATCCCTTATCTAAAGCATTGCTAAAGGAAGATAAAAACAGTACTCTTCTTATAAAGATTACAGTTGATAAGCAAGACCAACTCTGCTTTGAATTTGAGAAAAGCACAGGTTAACCGTGGAAAATAAAGTACCTTTGCGCCGTGCAAAAAAAGATCAACATACAAAATAAACGCGCGCGCTTTGAATATGAGCTCATCGAGCAATATACGGCAGGGCTTGTCTTAACCGGAACGGAGATCAAATCCATTCGCATGGGAAAGGCGACCATTACCGATAGTTTCTGTGAATTTAATGAGCGCGGAGAATTATTTGTGATTAATATGAACATACAAGAATACGCCTGGGGAACCCATTATAACCACCTCCCTAAAGCAGAACGTAAACTCTTAATGAACAAACGAGAACTGCGTAAACTAGAAAAAGAAGTGAAAAATGTGGGACTTACCATTGTCCCATTAAGGGTGTTTATTACCGACAAAGGGTATGCCAAGTTGGTGATTGCACTGGCCAAAGGGAAAAAGCTGTACGACAAACGCGAAACAATTAAAGACCGTGAAAACAAAAGGGATTTAGATCGTGTAAAAAAGGCCTTCCGCAAATAATCAATTCTTGTCTTTTAGCATGGGGACAAAACGAAACTCACCAAAGGTTTCTTTATCAAAATTTTTTTCTCCCGTTCTTGTATAACGATACATGATTTGTGGATCTTCTCCAATAGGAATTACAAGTCTCCCCCCTATTTTTAGTTGAGACAATAAAGTCTTTGGTAAATAAGGCGCTCCTGCCGTAACAATAATCGCATCGAAAGGGCCATCTTCTGGAAGACCCAAATAACCGTCGCCGAACAAGACTTGCTTTGGGCGAAGCCCTATCTGACTAAATAAACGCTGGATTTTTTTAAACAATTCGCGTTGGCGCTCAATGGTATAAATCTCTAACTGCATCGCCTTTAAAATAGCTGTTTGATAACCTGATCCTGTCCCGATTTCAAGCACCTTGTCCCCTGCTTTTACATCGATTAATTCTGATTGAAAAGCCACCGTATAAGGATGTGAAATGGTTTGTTCTGCCGCAATAGGATAGGCCTTGTTTTTATAGGCATGTGACACAAGCCCAGGGTCCATAAACCAGTGACGTGGCACCTTTTCAAGAGCAGCAATCACCTGTGGATGGCTAATACCTTTCTCCTTAAGCAATGCGACAAGTTGCATGCGTTGACCTTGGTGTTTAGTAGAATCAATTGGTAATTGCATGTGATCAAAAATACACTTTAATCTATAGAGAAAAAGCATTCTTTTTAAAAAATTCTGATGAAAAGTGTACCTTTGTCCATTAAATTTACTGCATTGAAAAAGACTTTAACCGTTGGCGTTTTGGGCGCTGGACATTTAGGAAAAATACATTTGCGTTTACTCAAAGAGTCTGAGCGCTATACCCTAGTGGGATTTTATGATCCCGATGAGGAAGCGAGTAAGGCCTTAGCCAAAAGTGTTGGCTATACTTATTTTGAAAGTCAAGAAGCCTTAATCGCTGCTTGTGATGTGATCGATATTGTCACCCCTACCCTTTATCACCACGCAGTGACCAAAGCCTGCATTGAGGCGGGAAAACATGTTTTTATTGAAAAACCCATTACCCACACCATCGATGAAGCAGAAGAATTGGTTGCCCTAGCAAAAGCCAAAGGCGTCAAAGGTCAAGTAGGCCATGTAGAGCGTTTTAATCCTGCCTTTAAAGCTGTAAAAGACAATTTGGGGTCTCCCATGTTTGTCGAATCTCATCGTTTAGCAGAGTTTAATCCTCGCGGAACAGATGTCTCGGTAGTCTTGGATTTAATGATTCACGATATAGATATTATATTAAGTGTAATCCATTCTCCTGTAAAACACATCAGCGGATCTGGTGTTGCGGTGGTGAGCGAAACCCCAGACATTGCTAACGCCCGTATTGAATTTGAAAACGGCGCGGTGGCGAATCTTACCGCTAGTCGTATTTCCTTAAAGAATATGCGCAAACTGCGTTTTTTCCAAAAGGAAGCCTATATCTCGGTTAATTTCTTTACCAAACAAGTTGAAGTCGTCAAAATGAAAGAAGCTAACCAGGATACCAAAGAATTTGCCCTAGTATTACAAAATGCTGAAGGGGTCAAAAAAGAAATCTATTTTGATCCCCCAGAGATCCAACCTTCTAATGCCATCTTAGAAGAACTAGAAACCTTTGCCGATGCCATTGAAAACGATACTACCCCCATCGTCCCGCTAGCGCATGCCACAGAAGCGTTAAGGGTCGCCTATCAAATCATTGAATGCTTTTAATGGCTTAAAAAATGGCGTATGCCCCAAATACACCCACTTACCCTATTTTGTCCTGCCGCTAGCCAACTAGGTCAATCTAAAGCAAAAAGTGTTGAAGGTCCTAAAATCTTTTTGGATCTCCTTGAAAGGGCAGAAAATCATCATCAAATCCAGGCAGGTATCAAAACCTTGATCAAAAACAAACATTATCAAAGTCTTTCTCAGGGTCATTTTTGGTACCGAATTAAAACCAAACAAGGGAGTTTTGAAGGGGTGTTAACTGGAGTTTTAGCGGCGTCAAAAACCCAAAATATCACCACCCATGAAGCGGTCTTAGAACAACGGGTAAAAATGTTTTCAGACTATTTAACGGTGGTTGGATTTCAAGCCGAACCCGTGCTTTTAATGCACGAAAACAATCTCGCTGCAGCAGCACTAGGCAAACATATTAGTAACCGAAAAGAGGATTTGCTCTTTCATTTAGGGACAGAGAGACATCAATTGTGGACCCTTAGCCCTGAAGAGGTCTCGCGCCTAAGCAACTTTTGCGAACAGCAAGATCAATTTCATCTAGCGGATGGTCACCATCGATATGCGAGTACTATAAACACGGCAAAAGAAAGCCTTAACCCTCCACTGCTTTTTTCTTTTTTAGTCGCTATGGATCAAGTGAAAAACGCAGCATTTACTTGGGCCATTAAAGACACTCAGTTGGTAGAACAACTGTTAAAAAACCTTCCTCCAGAAAGTGTTTGTGATAAGGCAGTGGCAAACATTGAAATAAGGACGAAAGATTCTCACATTTATTGTCAAGCCAAAAGATCATTGACGGTAAGCAATTATATTGTAGAAAAACTTTTTGGTATTACCGCTCAAAATAAGATTGATCTAAAGTCCTTAATAGCGTATTATCCCCCAGGAGAATTAAGCCCTGAAAAGGCCAAAGCATATTCCGCTATTATTAATTATAAGCCGCTTTCGCTGGATAAAATCATTACCTTGGCTAAAGCGCAAAAAATCCTTCCGCCGAAAAGCACCTTTATCCTGCCAAAGCTCCCCACAGGTCTATGCCTTACGCCTTTGACCAAAGGCCAAATAAAATAAAGCACAACAATGGAGATTTCTTATGGTCGCCTTATCTTTGCAGCATGAGTATTGCAGAAAATTTGCGCCAGGTCTTATCGACTATTCCTCCCAAGGTTAGCTTAGTGGCGGTTTCTAAAACAAAACCTGAAGAAGATTTACTTGCCGCATACAATGCGGGTCAACGTATTTTTGGCGAAAATAAAATCCAAGAAATGACCCGGAAGCAGGAGTCTCTACCTAAAGACATAGAATGGCATATGATTGGTCATGTTCAAAGCAATAAGGTCAAGTATATGGCGCCCTATGTAAATTTGATTCACGGAGTAGATCGCGAGAAATTACTCAAAGAAATCAATAAGCAAGCGGCTAAAAATAATCGTGTGATTGATTGTTTGTTGCAAATGCATATCGCACAAGAAGAAACAAAATTTGGCTTAGACGCCAGTGAACTTGAGCAAATTATTAAAAACGCTCTGGCAGGTGCTTACCCTAATGTTCGGCTGGTGGGTTTAATGGGGATGGCGACTTTTATTCCAGACCAAAAACAAATTCGCGCAGAATTTACTCAGCTAAAACAACATTTCGACAACACAGCAAACCAACTAGAACAGTGTAGTGTCCTTTCTATGGGGATGAGTGGAGATTATCTTATCGCCATTGAAGAAGGGAGTACGATGATTCGTGTGGGCAGTAAAATCTTTGGGGAACGAAACTACTAGCATGTACGCAATCGTTGATGTAGAAACCACCGGAGGAAAGTTCAATGAAGAAGGTATTACAGAAATTGCCATTTACCGTTTTGACGGAAATACAATAGTCGATCAATTTTCAAGTTTGATTAATCCCCTTAGGGAAATACAGCCTTTTGTTCAACGCCTTACTGGAATCAATAGCAAAATGCTGGTCAATGCCCCTAAGTTTTATGAGGTCGCAAAACGCATCGTTGAAATTACTGAGGACGCTGTGGTGGTGGCCCATAATGCCGAATTTGACTACCGTATTATTCGAACAGAATTTAAACGCTTAGGCTTTGATTTTGAACGTCAATCCCTATGTACAGTAGATTTAGCCCAAAAGCTTATCCCAGATGTTCCCTCGTATAAACTGGGGAAACTAGTTCGCTCGTTGGGGATTCCAATCTCTGACGTACACCGTGCACATGGAGATGCCATGGCCACTGTAGAACTCTTTAAGGTTTTACTTGAAAAAGACAGTGAAAAAGAGATTATTTCGGCCCATGTCAAAACCCTCAATAAAAAGCAGGTTCCCAATAAGTACCTCAATATTATCGAAGATTTACCCACAGAAACTGGAGTATATTATATTCATAACAAAGAGGGAAAAATCATCTATATTGGGAAGAGTAAAAACATTAAGAAACGTGTTTTAACCCACCTAACCGGGAAGGCCCGTAAGGCCGAGAAGATTCAAAAAGCTTTGCACTCTGTTACTTATGAACTGTGTGGCAACGAATGTTTGGCCTTATTAAAAGAACAGCATGAGATCAAGAGGAACCAGCCCCGCTTAAATCACGCCCTTAAGTTTCGCCATTTCGCCATGGGGATTCGTTTAGACCGTTCTACCCCCTACCATCAATTAGTCATTGAGCAAGTGCGGCAAGACGAAGACTATTTAGATGTCTTTAAGAATAAAAAAGAAGCCGAAGGACGTTTGCGTTTTTGGATCGAAGAATATGAACTTTGTACCCAGCAAAGCTCTTTTGCTCGCCAACAAACCGCTTGTTTCCGCCATGGAATAGGTAAATGCAAAGGCGCTTGTTTAGCCGAAGAAAAATGCGAAGCTTATAACGAACGGGTGCAAGCGGTAGCCGACAGCCTGTTATATCCCCACGAAAATATGTTGATTATCGACAAGGGGAAGAAAGTGAGTGAAAAAAGTTTTATCTACATCAAAGAAGGTATTTTCCAAGGCTATGGATACTTTCATCTTAATCACCAAATCAAAACCATTGATAAAATTGAAGCCCGTTTGCTTCCCATAGAAAACAATCGTGATACCCAAGCCGTCATTAGAAGCTTTCTGCGTAAAGAACGTTACCAAAAACTGATTAACTTAGCAGAAGTAATTCCAGCATGAAGAACAACTCACCTTCGCTAAAACATCGTTTACACGAGATCATTTATGAGGCCGATACCCCTGCGGGAAAGCTGTTTGATATTGTCTTGTTATTTTTGATTCTCTTTAGTGTCGTCTTAGTAATGCTAGAAAGTGTTTCTTGGATTGGAGAAGACTATGCTGAATTACTCTATCAACTAGAATGGGGAATCACTGCCCTTTTTAGTTTAGAATACCTCACACGCTTGTTGGTGGTAAAAAAACCTTGGCGGTATGTCACTAGCTTTTTTGGGGTCATAGACCTTTTATCATTGTTACCCATGTATATCTCTTTCTTTTTTATGGGAACGAGCTCATTAGTTGCCTTAAGGGCCTTGCGATTACTAAGGGTCTTTAGAATTTTAAAACTCTCCCGCTACATAGGAGAATCCAACTTTTTAATGGCAGCACTTTGGGCAAGCCGTGCAAAGATTGGGGTTTTTCTCTTTGCGGTAATCATCTTGTGTGTCATTTTTGGTACCATTATGTATTTAGTCGAAGGCGAAGCCAACGGTTTTACCTCTATCCCGCGTGGGATTTATTGGTGCATTGTCACCCTAACGACTGTGGGCTATGGAGACATTGCCCCCATGACCCCTCTAGGTCGTTTTATCGCTTCTATCATTATGATTATGGGATATGGCATTATTGCTGTTCCCACAGGAATTGTCACCTCGGAAATGACACAACAAAACCAAAACCCAGATACTAACACCCAGGCTTGCCCCAATTGTATGACCGAAACCCATTTGGACGATGCCGTTTACTGCCACCAATGTGGACAAAAACTCAATGAAGACTTCTAAACTACTTTATATCGCTGGTCCTACTGCCAGTGGTAAAACCGACCTTGCCATCGCCTTGGCCCAACATTTTAATACGGAAATTGTTTCTAGCGATTCTCGTCAATTCTATCAAGAGATGCGCATTGGTACAGCCGTGCCTAGCGAGACTGAGCTCGAAGAAGTGCCGCATCACTTTATACAGCACCGTTCAATCACTGAAAACTATTCTGTGGGAGACTTCCGCCGGGAGGCGCTTGAAAAACTGAATGAACTGTTTCAAGAAAACGAAACTATAATTATGGTTGGAGGCTCTGGTTTGTATGCCGATG
The DNA here is from genome assembly GCA_022424955.1 of Flavobacteriaceae bacterium. Taxonomy (GTDB): domain Bacteria; phylum Bacteroidota; class Bacteroidia; order Flavobacteriales; family Flavobacteriaceae; genus Arcticimaribacter. The sequence goes on along the minus strand of JAKMGK010000082.1, from coordinate 15,746 downwards.
CGGTAATGCAAGGCTTGGATGAATTCCCTGAAACCGATCCAGCCATTCGACCACAACTCACCTCCATCTATCAACAAGAGGGCATCGAAATTTTACAGGATCTACTGCGAGAACATGATTTAAAACATTATCAGGTGGTAGATAAAAACAACCCCCACCGACTCATTCGCGCCCTAGAAATCTCTTTGAGTAGTGGGAAACCCTATTCCTCTTTTTTGGGGAAGAAAAATGCGCCTGACTTTTTCACTTCACAAACCATTGTGATTGATTGGGAACGTGAAGCCCTCTATGAACGCATCAATCAACGGGTTGATTTTATGGTAGAGCAAGGGTTAAAGGCAGAAGCCAAAGGGCTCTATGCCCAAAAGACCTTAAACGCCTTACAAACTGTAGGCTACCGGGAATGGTTTGTGCACTTTGATGGGAAATGGGACGAAGCAACTGCCATTGAAGAAATTAAAAAGAATAGTCGTCGTTATGCCAAACGCCAAAGCACCTGGTTTAGACGCTATCCCGAAGCCATAAGGGTAGAGGGCGGAAAAGCGCCTAGTGAAATTATTCGTACCTTATTTTAATGAATATCGATCTCTACATTATGGCCGCCATCTATGGTTTTGCTGGGATTACCCATTTTACCCATACACGCTTTTTTGAATTAGCCGTTCCCAAGGTGTTGGTCTATCGTCACTTTATCGCCCTTTTTTCTGGTGTATTGGAAATTCTGATTGCCATGGGATTGTTGTATGCCACTACCCGATCGATAACCGCTATCTTTTTGATGGTCTTTTTAGTAGCTATCTTTCCTGCAAACATTGTACAGATCAATTATTACAGTAAAAAATACCAACAACCCGCCTTATTGTTTTGGGCGATACGTCTCCCCATGCAAATTGCATTGATCTATTGGGCATCTCTGTATGTCTAAGTTTTCTATATTGCAGCTATAATCAAAGTGTAGAAAATATGGCTGTAAAAAATCCTCCTGGAATTGAGAAAATGGTGAATTATCCACAATTCGCTAATGTAGAAGAAGAACGCTATTACCGTAAAAAGATGCTAGCAGCCGCCTACCGTATTTTTGGGAAACTAGGTTTTTCTGAGGGCGTGGCTGGACACATCACCTGTCGCGATCCAGAATATCCCGACTGTTTTTGGGTAAATCCCTTTGGCTTGTCTTTTAAGCTCTTAAAGATGTCCGAATTGGTCTTGGTCAACGAAGCAGGAGAAATTGTTGCAGGCAAGCCGGCAGCATTAAATAAAGCGGCCTTTGTTATACATTCTGCCATTCACAAAGCAAGACCCGATGTAGTGGCCGCAGCACACTCCCACACTATTTATGGGAAAACTTGGTCAGTCATGGGGCGTCACCTTGATCCATTGACACAAGACGCCTGTATCTTTTATAAAGACCATGGTTTATTTAACAATTATACTGGGGTTGTTGGAGAAACAAGCGAGGGTGACCGAATTGCATTGGCCTTAGAAGATAAAAAAGCAGTCATTTTGCAGAACCACGGTTTATTAACGGTGGGGCATAGTATAGAAGAATGTGTTTTTTGGTTCACTACCATGGAACGCAGCTGTCAATCTCAATTGTTAGCAGAAGCTACCGGAATGGAATTAGTCCATATTGACCCCAAGGTAGCAGTCATGACACGGGATTATGAAGTTGGTTTTCCATTAGCGGGATATTTTAGTGCACAACCGCTATTTCAAGATATTTTTGCCGAACAAGCTGATCTCATCGATATTCCTTCCCCAGAAGGAAAACTCAGTTTATAGTTGGTCCAACAAGTTTTCCTTAACATAGCGAATAGACGTCTTTGCACTTTCCATGGAATTGACCGCAAAGTTACCGCCTTGCTCGATGTAATAATATTGTAAGCCAGAAGTTTTGGGATCTGGGAGCATGCTTGTATAATCGATGGACCCCTGCCCCATTTCTGTATAATCTCTACTTTCTTTATGCATATCTTTGATATGCCACATCACATAGCGCCCAGGTTGTGCTGCGACTAGTTCTTTAGGGGTTTTCCCAGAATGTACCGCCCAGTACATATCTAATTGCATTTTCACCCAATCAGTATTAGTGTTTTCAAAAATAATATTATAACCCGTTATTCCGCCCAAGTCTTCAAACTCATAGCCATGATTGTGGTACGCAAAGCCTAGACCAGCTTCTGTGACTTGTTGCCCAATTTGATTTAATAATTTTGCCAAACGCTCAAAACCGGCAGGATTGCGGTAATCTTCTAAGACAAAAGGCCAAGTCAAATAGGGGGATTCTAAGGTTTTAGCCGCTGCGATACACTTTGCGACATAAGCCGAAACTTCTTCTGGAGAAGCTTCCATCAACTCGGCAAAGCCATAATGCCCGCTAGTGGTGGTTAAGCCTAACTCGTCTAAAGTTGCTTTAAACTCTGCCACTGGATAGCCATAAATGGTTGCTGTCTCTGGATCAAAACCATAGGTTTCAAAATCCTCATAACCCATTTCTTTTAAGGCGATAAGCGTCCCCTTAGGATCTTTTGCCATGGCATCGCGTACACTAAACAGTTGTAAGCCTATTTTGTGCTTTGGGAGTGGAGAAGATTTTTTTTGAGGTCCAGTTGTACAAGAGGACAGAAGTCCAAAGAATAACACTAAAAGACTAAAGGTGGTAAAGTTTAATTTCATCTTTGCAAGCTAGTATTTTTCTTAAAAAAAGCCAATCGTTTTGTTAGGGGAAACATAGAACAAACTAATCAAAGTGACATAGAAGAGAATTAATTCTACAAAATAAGTCAAGCCATGTACCCGGTTACGGGAAAAAAAGGCAACTAAAATCATTCCCGCCCCCGCACAGGCGAGGTAAATCCCTCCTAGAGCAAACCAAGCTAAAAAAGCTGTGATAAAGGTAAGACCAAAGTGAAAGTATTTCGAAAGGAAGTCTGTATCCCGATAATCTGGCGCCGCGGTGCCTAAAATAAGACTGATCCCCGCGTAATGAAGAATAGATTCTGGGGTGACAAGTGTCATTAATGCCCCAACACCAGAGATGACCATGGTATAGGTCCACTGCGTTTTAGGACGATCAAATAAGCTAGAAATCGATTCGGAAATACCCACGTGTTTGTAGGCCCATAGCAAGAACCACGTTAGGGCGACTAAAGCAATAACAGTATAGATCATTTTCATAAGATTTGGACTTATGAAAATACAAAAAATAGTTGACCAACTAGTGGGAAGCTTGAGTGGATTATACATTAAAACGGAAATGCATCACATCACCGTCTTGAACAATGTATTCTTTCCCTTCGATACGGATTTTTCCTGCTTCTTTGACTTTAGCTTCAGTCTTAAAATTTTCATAGTCATTATAAGAGATGACTTCTGCACGAATAAAGCCTTTTTCAAAATCGGTATGAATCACTCCTGCAGCTTGGGGCGCGGTTGCTCCCATTGGGAAAGTCCATGCGCGGACTTCTTTCTCCCCAGCGGTAAAATAAGTTTGTTGCTTGAGTAAGGCATAAGCTTTACGGATCAACTTTGCAGCACCAGGCTCTGTTAAACCAAGGTCTTCTAAAAAGACTTGACGTTCTTCAAAGGTTTCTAATTCGTTGATATCTGCTTCAATGGAAACCGCTAAGGTGAGTACCTCGGCATTTTCAGCCGTCGCAATTTCCTGCACTTTTTCTACCAATGGATTTCCGCCGGCAGCATCGCTTTCAAATACATTACAGACATAAAGCACAGGCTTATCGGTCAAAAGTTGTAAACCGTGCACGACTTCTGTTCTATCTTTTTCAGAAAAGTCGAGTTGGCGCACATTCTGCGCTTGCTCTAGACCTTCTTTAATACTATTTAAAATGGCTTGCAGCTTTTGGGCATCTTTATCTCCAGTACGGGCAGCACGATTTACTTTTTCTAAACGTTTATCTACCGTTTCTAAGTCTTTTAATTGCAGCTCAATATCGATAATTTCTTTATCGCGAATAGGATTTACAGACCCTTCGACATGCACTATATTGTCGTTTTCAAAACAACGTAAAACGTGGATGATGGCATCGGTCTCCCGAATATTGGCCAAGAATTGATTCCCTAGTCCTTCTCCTTTACTAGCCCCTTTGACCAAACCTGCGATGTCAACGATTTCAACTGTAGCGGGAATGGTTTTTTCTGGGTTGACCAGCTCTGCAAGTGTAGTAAGGCGTTCATCGGGTACGTTAACCACTCCTACATTAGGTTCGATGGTACAGAAAGGAAAGTTAGCACTTTGCGCTTTGGCGTTAGACAAACAATTAAATAGGGTGGATTTACCTACATTAGGTAATCCTACAATTCCTGCTTTCATATAGTATTATTCTTCTGGATGCATAAAACGTTGTTTCCCTAACAAGACCTCTTCGGTTTCGACATGATCTTCGTCTGGAACACAACAGTCCACTGGACAAACGGCTGCGCATTGAGGCTCTTCGTGAAAGCCCTTACACTCGGTACATTTGTCTGGAACGATGTAGTAGTATTCGTCAGAAATTGGTTCTTGGGTCTCGTCTGCAGTGACTGCTTTCCCATTGGGTAAAACAAGGTCTCCTCTTAGAGAAGTTCCATCACTGTAGCGCCAATCGTCTGCGCCTTCATAGATAGCCGTGTTTGGGCATTCTGGTTCACATGCTCCGCAATTGATACATTCGTCTGTAATGATGATGGCCATAGCAATTTCTTTAATTACATTTGCGCAAAAATACTGCATAAATAATGCCTAAACAAATAAATGACGCCCGTAGAACAACATATTGAAGGATTTAGAAAACTAGGCCAATATTTAAGGGAAATTAAAGCACAAACTAGGGAGTATGCTCCCCTATTTGAGTGTATTCAAAAAGCCCAACACCACAATGGCTGGTTTACCCAAGAGAATTGTTTAAAAGCGCTGCGAGCGTGGGGCGAAGTCCTTCATGCTGGAGCGTTAAAGGAATGGACAAGTCAATACAACTTCGGCGCGACTGCGCCAAAAAATATAGGGCTCATTTTAGCAGGGAACATTCCCATTGTGGGCTTTCACGATGTATTGTGTGTGTTGCTATGCGGGCAAAATGCCACCATAAAGCTCGCTACAACAGATCCTCTTTTAATTCCCTTTCTTTATCAAAAGCTAAAAGAGTTTTCCCCTCTTTTTAAAAACCGACTGCACTTTACACAAGACCGCTTAGAAAATTTTGATGCGGTTATCGCAACAGGAAGCAATAATGCGGCGCGCTATTTTGAACATTATTTTGCAAAGGTGCCGCATATTATTCGTAAAAATCGCAATGGGATTGCTGTATTGAGCGGAGAAGAATCTAAAGAAGAACTAGCGGGATTGGCGCAAGATATCGTGCAGTATTTCGGTCTTGGTTGTAGAAGCATTTCAAAGGTCTATCTTCCAGAGGGCTATGATCTCAACAATATCTTTGGTGCTTTATACCCCCATGCTGATTTAATGGATTCGGCTAAATACGCCAACAATTACGACTACAATAAGGCCGTTTATTTGATGAGTGAGTTTGATTTGCTCGACAATGGATTTATGTTACTTCGCGAATATGATTCTTTTGGCTCCCCCGTGGCATGTTTACATTACAGCTTTTATAAAGATATTCCTAGTCTCGAAAAAAAATTGCTGGAAAAGGCAGAAGAGATACAATGTGTCAGTACTCATTTAGCACTCCCACAGGCCGTTCCCCTAGGCAAAGCCCAGCAACCTGCGCTATGGGAATATGCCGATGGAGTAGATCCCATCTCTTTTTTGTTAGAATTTTAAGTAAATTGTTAAAAAACGACGGTAAAAAAACCTTTTTCGCTTATGATGTTTCTAGGGATATGATGATATTTGCATCTTAAAAATAAGCCATGAAAAAACACAATTTTAGCGCAGGACCCTCTATCCTCCCTGCTCTAGTAATGGAAAAGGCTGCCGCAGCAGTACAAGAGCTAGACGGAATAGGATTATCGTTAATCGAGATTTCTCACAGAAGCAAAGAATTTGTGGCGATTATGGACAAGGCACAGGATTTAGCACTTGAACTAACTGGCTTAAAAGGCAAAGGGTATCAAGCCTTATTTCTACAAGGCGGTGCCAGTATGCAATTCTTAATGGCTGCAGCGAACTTAATGCAAAATAAGGCAGGTTACATCAACACTGGTGCCTGGTCTGATAAAGCCATCAAGGAAGCAAAACGCTATGGAGAAGTCATAGAAATTGCTTCCTCTAAAGAGGCTAACTTTAATTATATACCAAAAGGACAAGATATCCCTACAGATTTAGATTATCTACATATCACCACAAATAATACGATTTTTGGAACGCAGTTTCACGACCTTCCTCAAACAAATGTCCCATTGATCGCAGATATGAGCTCTGATATTTTCTCGCGTGAGTTTGATTATTCAGCCTTTGACTTATTTTATGCTGGAGCGCAAAAGAATATGGGTCCTGCGGGAACAACCTTAGTAATTGTAAAAGACAGCCTTTTAGAAAAAATGAACAAAGATGTACCTTCTATGTTGTCTTATGCAACTCATGCAGATAAAGGAAGTATGTTCAACACCCCGCCTGTATTTGCGGTTTATACTTCTATGTTAACCCTTGAATGGTTAAAAGAAAAAGGAGGTATAAGCGCAATACAAGAACACAATATCACTAAGGCCAAATTGATTTATGATGAAATCGATCGCAACACTGCCTTTGAAGGTTTTGCAGCAAAAGAAGACCGCAGTTATATGAATGCGACCTTTAACTTGGCTGAAGGGGTTGACGGATCTGCATTTGACGAAATGTGGAATGCTGCTAACATCAGTGGACTAAAAGGTCACCGCTCTGTAGGTGGTTACCGTGCCTCAATCTATAATGCCCTACCCCTAGAAAGCGCCCAACAATTGGTGGACGTAATGCAACAATTTGAAAAAACGTTATAATGAATATACTCGCTAACGACGGCATCTCTCAAAGTGGAGTTGACGCTTTAACCGCTAACGGATTTAATGTAATTACCACTAATGTTGCCCAAGAGCAACTGGTGTCCTACATCAACGACAACGATATTGTGGCCTTATTGGTACGCAGTGCAACCACTGCGCGTAAAGATTTGATCGACGCATGTCCAAACTTAAAAATCATTGGTCGCGGTGGTGTAGGAATGGACAATATTGACGTGGACTATGCCCGCGAAAAAGGCTTACACGTAATCAATACGCCTGCTGCTAGTTCGGCTTCTGTAGCTGAATTGGTTTTCGCTCACTTATACGGCGGAGTTCGTTTCTTGCACGACAGTAACCGCAATATGCCTCTGGAAGGAGAAAGCAACTTTAAAGTTTTAAAGAAAGCTTACGCCAAAGGGGTTGAATTACGTGGAAAAACACTAGGTGTAATTGGTTTTGGTCGAATTGGACAAGAAGCAGCAAAAATCGGTTTAGGAATAGGAATGAATGTTATCGCTGCAGACAAATTTATGGAAAGTGCCACAGTCAATGTCGTACTATTCAATGGTCAAAGTATTGATGTGGACATCAAAACACAATCGATGGAAAGTGTTTTAGCAGAAGCAGATTTTGTCACCCTTCACATTCCTGCGCAAAAGGAATATGTGATTGGTGAAGCACAATTTAATCAAATGAAAGAGGGGTCTGTGATTATAAATGCTGCACGTGGTGGCGTGATTGACGAGGTGGCGCTTTTAAAAGCACTAGACAGCGGGAAATTAGCTTTTGCTGGACTCGATACCTTTGAAGAAGAGCCTAAACCAGCTATCCAGGTTCTTATGCACCCAAAAGTTTCTTTGACACCACATATAGGCGCAGCTACAGGAGAGGCACAAGACCGTATTGGGGTTGAATTAGCCGAGCAAATTAGCGCCATTTTAGCTTAATGGCCTATTTAAATCACTTAAAAAAGAAGTGGAACATCCAGTCCAATAGACAGTTGTGGATTATCTTTATCGTTTTTGGGATCACTGGATCTAGTTCTGTAAAAGTAGGGAGACCCTTTCTTGAATTGATCGGCTTGCAGCCAGAAGTATTTACAGATATTCCTTTGGGAATGGTCTTTTATTGGGTGTTAAGGATATTAGTCATTTTCCCTATATACCAAGTATTATTAATCCTCTTCGGCGCACTATTTTTTCAATTTTCCTTTTTCTGGGAATTTGAAAAGAAAATTTTGCGCCGAATGGGATTTAAAAGATTCTTTCCAGAACCTTAAGATAATTTAGAGGTAATCAATTTTAAGAACTCGTTGCGGGTATCTGTTTCTTTAAAACTTCCACGGAAACCTGAGGTTGTAGTAGTAGAGTTTTGTTTCTGTACCCCGCGCATCATCATGCACATGTGAGAGGCTTCGATTACCACGGCTACTCCTTCTGGTTGTAAAGTATCGTTAATGCAATCTAAAATTTGTTCTGTCAATCTTTCTTGTACTTGCAAACGTCTAGAAAATACGTCTACAACTCTAGGAATTTTACTCAAACCAACAATATGACCGCTGGGGATGTATGCAATATGTGCTTTCCCGAAAAATGGTAACATATGATGCTCACAAAGAGAATATAATTCAATGTCTTTCACGATCACCATCTCGTTATAATCTTCTTTAAACATTGCGCTTTGCAAAATTTGCTTCGGATCCATTTCATAGCCTTCGGTTAAAAACTTCATGGCCTTAGAAGCGCGCTCTGGTGTTTTAACCAGACCCTCACGGTTGGTGTCTTCTCCTAAGAGATTAATCACTTCAGAAAAGTGACCTTTTATTTCTTCAGTAATGGGTAAAGTGTCGATATTAAAATTGTCGTTCATCATAATTTAGTGGAGTAAATGGTTGAATTTTTCTTTAAGTTTAGCCACCTTAGGGGTAATAACATAGCTGCAATACATTTGTTCAGTATGCTGGTTATAAAAGTTTTGATGCTCTTCTTCAGCGGTATAAAAAGGTTGTTCGGGCAATAACTCTGTCACAATAGGTGCTTCAAATGTGCTGGCCTGTAGTGCTGCGATAACACTTTCTGCTGTAGTTTTCTGTGCTTGATTTACATAAAAAATAGCCGAACGGTATTGGGTTCCCACATCGTTTCCTTGACGGTTTAAGGTAGTAGGATCATGGGTAGCAAAAAAGACATTCAATAAGTCTTTATAGCTTACAATGGATTCATCATAAACAAGACGAATTCCCTCGGCATGACCAGTGCGTCCCGTACAGATTTCACGATAAGCTGGATTTTTGATTGTCCCACCCATATAACCTGATAGGATTTGATCTACGCCTTGAATTCTTTGGAAAACGGCTTCTGTACACCAAAAGCAGCCTCCAGCAAAATAGGCTAATTTTTCTTTTTCCATTTTGTCTAACTAATATACGAAATTTATTAAACAAAGATGTGTTATGTTAAAGAAATACTTCAAAAAAAGGGAGAAAAGGCCATAAAAGGTAAACAGAAAAAAGGCTTGAAACAAAAAACACATTCCTCAAAAAACTGTAATTTGCAGGTCTATGAAAGACATAATATCGGCCAAACATTTAGGAAAGACCTATGGCGACTTAACTGTATTAAAGGGAGTTGATTTAAGTATTAAAAAGGGAGAAGTCGTTGCAATTACGGGTCCCTCTGGAGCAGGAAAAACAACCCTTCTTCAAATCTTAGGTACACTTGCCAGTCCTGATTCAACTGCAGCCACATCTTTAATCATTGAACAAACCAAAGTACTTGACTTAGACGATAAGGCCTTAGCGCGTTTCCGCAACGAATCTCTGGGCTTTGTTTTTCAATTTCACGAATTACTCGATGAATTTACAGCCCTTGAAAATGTAATGATGCCCGCCTTAATTCAAGGTAAGAGCAAGACCGCTATCAAAACTAAAGCTATGGGGCTATTAAAACGTCTAGGAGTAGATCATCGCATAAATCACAAACCCAATAGTCTTTCTGGAGGAGAGCAACAACGCATTGCAGTAGCGAGAGCCTTGATGAATGATCCCGCGATTATTTTTGCAGATGAACCCAGCGGAAATCTCGATTCTCAAAATGCCGCCTCCCTTCACCAATTATTCTTTGATTTGCGCGATGAACTTGAACAAACCTTTGTGATAGTTACCCATAATAAAACTTTAGCGAGTATGGCAGATCGAACCATTAATTTAGTTGATGGAGCAATCGTGGAATGAAAAAAACAGAGATAAAGGCCTTTTTGGAGGAAAAAGTCCAACGATATGAATCTTTTGATTTTATTGAAGTAGACCCCATTTTGATTCCGCATCAATTTTCTCAAAAAGAAGACATTGAAATCAGTGGGTTTTTAGCGGCAACCATTGCCTGGGGTAATCGAAAAAGTATCATTAACAATGCCCGAAAAATGATGGACTTGATGGATCAAGCTCCTTATGACTTTATCCTCAACCACAAAGAAAACGACTTGCAGCGATTTGAAGGTTTTGTCCACCGCACCTTTAATGCAGATGACCTGCGCTATTTTATCAAGGCATTACGCTATATTTATCAAGAACATCAAGGCTTAGAACAACTCTTTAGCTGTTATGCTAAAACACAAAGCTTACAAGAAGCGATTCATCATCTCAAGCAAGTGTTCTTCTCTCTCCCCCATCAACAACGCACGCAAAAACACGTATCAGATCCTTTAAAAGGTTCTGCTGCAAAACGACTTAATATGTATTTGCGCTGGATGGTTCGTTCAAATAAAAACGGGGTAGATTTTGGCTTATGGAAAAGCCTGCATCCGCGACAATTATCTTGTCCTCTAGATGTACATTCGGGGAATGTGGCCAGAAAATTGAAATTATTAAAACGCAAACAAAACGACGGAAAAGCCCTAACAGAGCTGGATAAAGCATTGCGTAAAATGGATCCAGAAGATCCTGTTAAATTCGATTATGCACTTTTTGGGCTAGGTGTTTTTGAAAAATTTTAAGGCATTCAAAAATTCCTGCTCAAGAAAAGAGAAGTTTTTGTATTTTTGTGCCAATAGGAAAGCGAAAGCGTTACATGAAAATTCTTCTCAAAAATGCCACCATTATAGATCCCAAAGGTGCTTTCCATTTACAAGAAGTTGACGTTTATATACAAGATGGTAAAATTGACTCCATCGGAACGAATCTTACTCATGAAGTAGATATTACGGTCAAAAAGGACAACCTTCACCTTTCAATAGGTTGGTTTGATTCTAGTGTCTGTTTTGGTGAACCAGGCTTTGAAGAACGGGAAACTTTAGCCAATGGACTTTACACAGCAGCCCTAAGTGGATTTACAGCCATCGCCTTAGAACCAGAGACTCAACCTACCATCGATAGTCAATCGGCGGTAGTACAACTTAAAAACTATCATTCTGAGCACCCCACAACCATTCATCCTATAGCGGCATTTACAAAAGGACAGGCAGGGAAGTTAATGACAGAATTGTACGATTTACAAAATAACGGAGCAATTGCATTTGGGGACTTTTTAAGACCTATTGAAAATCCAGAATTACTCAAAACCGCCCTGCTATACGCTCAGCGATTTAACGCCATAATTCTTTCTAGCCCCCAGGAGAATCGCATTGGTGGAAATGGAGTTGCACACGAAGGAAACAGCAGTACCCAATTGGGTTTATCTGGTATTCCTAGTCTAAATGAAACCCTGCAAATCACTAGAGACTTGCATATCTTAGCTTATACCGGGGGGAGGTTACACATTCCTTTTGTCTCTACTAAACAAGGGGTTGACTTAATCAGAAAAGCCAAAAGTCAAGGGCTAACAGTAAGTTGTAGTGTTGCTCTAGCAAATTTATGCTATACAGAAGAAGCTCTTTTTGGTTTTGATACCAGGTTTAAAGTTAAACCTCCCCTGAGAACAGCAACAGACCGAGCTGCCCTTAAAGAAGGGTTATTAGATGGTACCATAGATATGGTAAGTAGCCATCATCAACCTTTGAACAAAGAATTAAAACAAGTTGAATTTGAACACGCGACTCCAGGCACCATTGGTCTAGAAGCCGCTTTTAGCTTATTAAATACCCTCTTCCCTACCCAAAAAGTAATTCAATTGTTGACAAAAGGTAGAACATCTTTTGGTCTTAAAATAACTAAGATTGAAGAAGGACAACCCGCTAATTTAAGCTTATTTACACCAAACGGTGCGGGGAAATTCTCTGCTGAAGATTTATCCTCTACTTCCCAAAACTGCGCCTTTATAGGGCACAATACCCAGGGGAAAGTTTATGGAAGTATTAACGGGAGTAAAATTGCATTAAAATAAGCATGGATATAGACCAGGTATTAGATTATCGCGTTAGACGACCTTCAAAAGAAAGCGATACAAGCCCAGTACTTTTTCTTTTGCATGGTTATGGGAGTCATGAAGAAGATCTTTTCTCTTTTGCTAATTATCTGCCAGAAGAATACTTAATCATTTCACTACGTGCCCCATTGAGCTTAAGTTTTGGGGGCTATGCCTGGTATTCGATTCACTTTAACGAGCAACAAGATAAATGGAGCGACGATGCCGAAGCCAAAAAGGCACAGGAGATCATCCTCTACAATATCGATTATCATCTCGAGCAATTTAAATTAAAAAGACAAAAAGTATCTCTCTTTGGCTTTAGTCAAGGGGCCATATTGAGTTGGGCCGTGGGTTTATCACATCCAGAACGAATTGATAAACTTATTGCTTTAAGCGGCTATGTAAACGAAGACATTTTTAGCTACGCTGAAAAAGGCTTAGATAAATTGCGCATCTTTAGCAGTCATGGAACGCAAGACCCTACTTTACCCATAGAATGGGCGAGGAAAGGCATTGCCTTAGTGGAGAAAAAAGAAATTAGTATTGCCTATAAAGAATACCCTCAAGGGCATGGAATAAATCAAGATAATTTCAATGATTTATTATCATGGTTAAAAGCAAATCCTTAATCAGTGTAGTATAAAAGCTGATCTAATACATTAAGTTTTACCTCTTCTCCAATTATACTGTATTCAATTAAAATCTCTCCCCAGTCTGTGCCATCAGAAAAATCTGCTATCACCCATTTGTGGTTCAAAACCTTGATTTTATTAATTAAAAACTTTCTACCATCACCACTGTAAAGCACTAAAGGATTATCCCCTTTAGTAGTATTGCTTTCATAAATTTTATCTTTTACCCGCAGGATAATTTCGGCTGGATCGTTGTCAGGGTAAAAGGCTTTTGCTTCATCATTTTGATCAAGTGAAAAATACACATCGTCATCATATTTTGACGCTATATTTTCTAGCGATACTTTTAGGGTATCAATACGCGCGACTTTTTCAGCGATAATTTCGGCTTGATATCTAACAACTTTGGAACTATTAACTAGCTGAAAAACAAGAATTAATGCAGTAAAGGCAAAGAGATAAATAAAGATTTTAGTTTTCATTATTTTGTGGTGATTTCTAGGTTATCATAGGCGAGAAAAACATTTTGAGGAAGACTTTTTTCAACTTCAGCATGAAAACCTAATAGGTGACTAATATGGATTAAATAAGCGCGATTAGGCTTTAATTCTTCAATTAAAGCTAAGGCCTCTTCTAAATTTAAATGAGATGGATGTGGCTCAATACGCAATGCATTGACCACTAAAACGTCAAGATTTTTCAATTTGTCTTTTTCTTCTGGGGCGATGGTCTTAACATCTGTTAAGTAAGCAAAATTGTCAATGCGATACCCCAATACTGGCATTTTATAATGCATTACTTCTATGGGTACCATTTGCTTATTTCCTAAGCTAAAAGGACTAGCTTTATCAATCGCATGGACATTGACAGAGGGAGCTCCTGGGTATTTGTTCTCATCGTTAAAGATATAATCAAAACGGCGCTTTAAAGATGCTTGCACTCGCGCAGACATATGCATATTAATATTCCCTTGACGAAAGAAAAAAGGACGTATATCATCTAAACCAGCAGTGTGGTCTGCATGCTCATGGGTAAAAACAATCCCATCTAATTGGCGTGCATTGTGCGTTAGCATTTGTTGCCTAAAGTCTGGTCCGCAGTCAATCACAAAGAAATAATCTTCCCAAGCTAGCGAAATTGAAACACGCAAACGCTTGTCTTTTGGATCATCACTCAAGCAAACAGGATGCTTACTACCAATAATGGGAATTCCCTGTGAAGTCCCCGTGCCTAAAAAAGTGATTTTTATCATCTTTTCAAAGGTAAACCTTGTCATTTAATTCTACAATCTTTGTAGATTTGAAAAACAAACTATTTGACTATGTCTATCCAACTTCCTGGTGAAATTGAATTAGAAAATCGCCCATCAGTCGAAGCTAAAGCTTTGCGCATTAACTTGAATCGTTTTATCTATGGAACCTTTGCAGAAATTGGGGCAGGTCAAGAAGTTGCCCGACATTTTTTTCGGGCAGGAGGAGCTTCGGGAACAATTGCTAAGACCATTAGTGCATATGACAAGAACTTTAGTGATAATATTTATGGCGAAGAAGACGACAAACGCTATGTAACAGAAGCGCGATTAAACAAAATGCTCGACCACGAGATGCAGTTATTAGAAGACCGTATCCCGCGAGAAGACAACCCCAATAAAATGTTCTTTACCTATGCCAATACGGTAACGACCATTGACTTTGCTAAAAAATTTAAAGGCCATGGGTGGATGGGGATTCGTTTTCAAGCCAGTCCAGATGAAGAATACAGTGAAATCACCCTCCATGTACGTTTCCACCAAACCGAAGCACGCTTACAACAAGAAGTTTTAGGAAATATAGGGGTCAATCTAGTTTATGGGGCCTTTTATAAAAATAAGGAACCTAAAAAATTATTGCGTTACCTCTATGACAACATCGATAAAGATGCCATTGAAATTGATACCATCAATTTTAAAGGCCCTTTATTTAAAAATGTGGATAACCGTCTAATGAGTTTACAACTCGTTAAAAATGGAATGACAGATGCGGTAATGTTCAATCCAAAAGGAAGTAATATTTTACCTGCACGTGAACTTTACAAAAAAAATATTTTAACCCTCCGCGGAAGTTTTCGGCCTGTTACTAAGGTTAATATCGAAATGTTCGAAACGGCACTCGATGCCTTTGTTCAAGAACCCGGTGTTGACCAAAGCAAAACGGTGGTCATCTTTGAAATTACCCTTTCCAACCTTTTAGCCGATGGAGAAATTGATGAAAAGGACTTTATGGACAGAGCCAAACTCTTGTGTTCTTTAGGACATATTGTAATGATCTCTAATTTTAAAGAATACTATAAACTTGTTGACTATCTCTCTCAATACACGAAAAAACAATTGGGACTAAGTATGGGAGTCAACAACTTTGTTGAAATTTTTGACGAACACTATTATGAAGATTTAGGAGGAGGAATTCTAGAAGCCTTTGGAAAAATGTTCTACAACAACCTTAAGGTTTATCTCTACCCCATGAAAGACGATAAAGGGAACATTATCAATAGCACTAACCTCAAACTTCATCCTCGCATGAAAGACTTCTACAAGTTCTTTAAATACAATGGCAAGGTGATCGATATCTTTGATTATGACGAGTCTTATTTAAATATATTTTCACGTAAAATCCTTCAACAGATTAAAGACGGAGAATCAAAGTGGGAAGAACATCTCCCCGAAGGTATTGCAGAAATGATTCGCCAAAACAAAATGTTTGGAATAAAAGAATAAATTCTACCCTCGATTTCTTAACGAGTAAAAGTAGAAGGTATCTTAAGGTATCATTCGATCAAGAAACAAATCAAGCTTATT
>JAKMGK010000016.1 GCA_022424955.1 Flavobacteriaceae bacterium | reverse complement strand
CAGGAGATTCTTTCTTAGCTACTCTATTAGAAGGACTACTTACTGGAAAACACCCCGAGGTAGCATTAGAAAACGCCTGTGCCATGGGAGCGATGGTTGCATCAAGTGCTGGAGCCAATCCTAAAATTACTCCAAAAGAACTCCAACACTTTATCCAGAAGGCTTCGAAATAAGATTTGCCTTTTTTGTAGAAAAAAAGTGTGTGATTTTCTACCACAAAACGATAAATGACAACTACATGCACACCCAAAAGTCTTTGGTCACAAACTTGTGAAGGTTTACTTGTCAAAAGAATGTTTTTCATAATAACAATTCTCTACTGTAAGGATATGAGAGTAAAAACGCTTGAATACTTTCCCACTTAGAAACAAAAAACCCGACCACAAGGCCGGGTTGTTGAAATGTTTGACCTAAGGTTAACTATTAATTTTTAACCAAATTTCTTTCAGTGGATTTTCAACCAAAACCCATCCGCAAGAGAGGACTCCACCCAAAAAGGCCCAAATAAGAACCAATAAAGATCGCTTAGGTTGATCTCTTTCATAGGGGACGATGACCGGTTCAATTATGGTGAAAATAGGGGTATCTCGATTTACTTGGAGTTTAGCTGTCTCTAATTGTTTTGCCAGTTCTTGTACAACGCTAAGAGCAATATCATATTCTGCTTGAATGCGTTGGAGTTGACTTTTAAAACGAGATGAATTGATGTTTTGATTGCGGTCTTTAAACAAGGCCAAACGATCTTGAATGGATTCAAATTCCTTTTGCTTGCTTTCGTATTGAGTCTGAGTAAAGGTGAGGTTGTCGTTTAATTTCTCAAGCTTGTAGGCAATAACTTGGGCTTGCAAGAGATTTTTAGCCGCTTCGGCAATTTGTGCCGCAACAACTGCATCCTTCCAAAGTACACTTAAGCTAACATAGCCCTCTTTTTCATTGACTGAAACGGATATAATTTCTGCAAGCATCTCTGTAAGGGCTTCTTTTTCTGCAGTGAGTTGAAATACTTCTGAAGAAGATAATACGTCTTCAGCCTTTGTAGTACTCGAGAATATCCCAGAAAGAAAAGACTTGGGCTGTGCCAAAAAATAAGAAGACAACGCTTGTTTTTTTTCATCAATCAGAATAAGCTCTTCTAATAATGCCATCTTATAAGGTATACTAGCCGCAATATTGGGATATAAAGAGGGAGGAATACTCATTCCATCCATTGCTCCACTAAGGTTGATTCCTGCTAAGGAAGCTAAACCTCCTAATTTAGAAGCTGCACCTCCACCGCTCTCAGATACTTGTGGAATAAAAACTGTTTCTGCCTTAAATTTGACGGGAGTTAACAAAGCGATTACAACACCTAAAACAATAAATATTGAAGTAACTTTTACAACCCATAATCGCTTTACCCACAGTTGTTGCAACAGGGCCAGTAGATCGATTTCATCTTCGTGTACTTGATTTTCCATGCTTAAAGTCTTTGGGTGAGTAGAATAGTGGTCAACGTACCTGAAAGTATACCAAAAATACGGGTAAAGTCATCTAAGAATTTTCCCTCTTGTTTTTCTTTCTGAAGTTTTCGATTAACAATAATTTTTGAATTGGGTAATACTGTGGGGT
This sequence comes from Flavobacteriaceae bacterium, assembly GCA_022424955.1. Lineage (GTDB taxonomy): Bacteria > Bacteroidota > Bacteroidia > Flavobacteriales > Flavobacteriaceae > Arcticimaribacter. The sequence goes on along the minus strand of JAKMGK010000016.1, from coordinate 2,314 downwards.
TTCTTAGAAAACCTATTTTTTTAGATTTTCCATTGGGTAAAATCAAGTAAGCTTTACCACCTTCCTTAGCTACTTTACCCCCAGAGTTTCTAATGTAAAACTTCGCGCGTTTCCCATTAGACCAAATAAAAAGAGACTCGTTTTCTACCCCTCCTAAGGTCTCAACTGTACCGTTATTTTCTGCAATCACTATCTGATCCCCATCTTGCAAAAAGTTTTTACTACTTAGTTGATCGAGATCTACTGCCAAGGATTTTCCCTCTCGCAAAATATAAGAAGCCTTAAGATTCGCATTTTCTTTTAAACCACCTACTTGTTTTAGGACACTTGCAAAATTTTCTAATTCAAACTCTGAAATCACCGTCCCTGGGAAAACAACGGCTCCATTCACGGTAATGCTTTTTCGATCTTGATAACCTGCTGATTTTCTTACTGAGATAATGTCCTTATCCTCCAAATAGAAAGGGCTCTGTGGGGCGTCTTTTCGTCCCAATAAATAATCTTGATCTATAGTGTATGTATAACGTTTGGATAATTGCCCCGTTGCTTGATCAAAACTTTCTCTATTGATAATCACTTGGTTTTTATCTGCACTTTCTAGAAATCCTTCTGCTTTTAGAAGGGCATCTTCGACGACCATTTCTTTTTCCAAGCCCAAGGTATCTGCTTTTTGAACAAAACCTACAACAGCAACTATAGGATTTACGCGTTCTGTAACCGCACGACTGTAGAGAATTACCTGATCTTTGGGCTCCAATTTAAAGGCTTTTAGTGCTGCTAGATCCTCTAAAGACAAGGCAATATTTTCAAATTGTTTCTCAATGGAATTGTAACGTTTCACATCCAAACGTGAGGTCAAGACCTGGCGTTGAAAATCTGTTTCTTCAAACGCAGTGGCCTCAAAAATCACATCAAAAACGGACAAGTTTTCGCGCCAAAAAAGAATTCTCTCTGCTTCCTCCTCATCAATACCAAACCCAGAAATACGTACTGTTTTTTGACCCGCTACTTCTTCTAAACTATAAACTTTTACAACATCTTGGTCCTGTAACCTTACGCTTACAGTATTATCCAATACAGCTTGTAAATTATAGGTCGAAAAACTTTTGTTGCCCTTTTTGTCTTCGCGCTCAATATCCACTTTATTAAGATAAGTGTTTGGAGAAATTCCTTTACCAGCTGTTAAAATCAAATCTCTCAAATTGCTAAATGATGTAACGGAATAGGTGCCTGGATTTTGAATACTTCCTGTCACGGTGACAGTTCTTTCAACCAGATCCAAAATGGGGAAAAAGGTAACTTTATCGCCATCCATCAAAGAAAATTCTTCTTTAGTAGATTGTATTTTACTGTAATCCACAGTCGTTAAAAATCGATTATATACTTGTGTTGCAGGTCTGTCTTCAAAGGGGGTAATGCGTTCAACATTGACTTTTTGAGTATCCACATTAGGGAGAAGGCCTCCCGAAAATTCTACAAGATCGGATAAACTTTCGCTGGCTTTTAATTCATAAAAAGTTTCTTTTTTAACCGTCCCTGCAAGCGCAACTGTACTAAGTCGATTGGGGACAAAAATGACATCGTTTGAGGTCAATCGAAGGTCATTTTTAATCCGTCCTGTAGTAATGTAATCATACACATCTATGGTACGGATTTTACGACTATTACGATAGACATATACCTCACGTAAAGATCCGGACTCTTTTACTCCCCCGGCTGTATATAAGGCATTCAACACTGAAGCCAAACCGTTTACTAAATGAGGTCCAGGAGCATTTACTTGACCCAAAACAGAAACCTTTACCGGACGAATCTGGGTGAGCGATACATCGATGAAAGTGTTTTGCGGCTGCTTCAAGAGACCTGAAAAATATTTTCCCAAATAGGTAGTTAGGCGTTGTTTTAGTGTTTTGAAGCGATTCCCTGATGCTTGAAACACGCCGTATTTTGGAATGTTGATGTTTCCGTTTAAATCTACGGTGGCTTCAAATTCCAAACTGTTGTTTCCAAAAACAATAATACGCAATACATCCCCTGGAGCAATGACATAGCCTTCGTCTATGTTGCCTACCAAATATTCTTTTTCACGAAACGGATTTTGCTGAAATATCTCGTATCCAAAATAAGTAGAAGATGATACCTCTGTTGAGGCTAATGTCGCAGAAGCAGAAACCTTAGGAATGGAATCCAGACGGAGTTCTGTCACAACAGGGAGAGTAATTGGGGCTTGAGTGGACTCTAGAGATTTATCTCCTGAAAAGTAAGTGCTTATAAAAGTGTCAAAATCAATACCTCGCATTCGGGCCAATTGACG
>JAKMGK010000091.1 GCA_022424955.1 Flavobacteriaceae bacterium | reverse complement strand
CCCAAAGCAATTTTGGAAGCAGACACCGATTTTATTGATAAAATTGGATTAAAAGAACATTTATCACCCACTCGAGCAAACGGTTTAGTTTCAATGATTAAACAGATTAAAATGTACGCAGTGGCTTATCAAACTCAACTGAATTAGAACAAATGTCAGATACATTAGATACCAGCGCCTTAGGAGAAAAAATTGTCAATGTTTTAAAAACAATTTACGATCCAGAAATCCCTGTCGATATATATGAACTAGGCTTGATTTACGATGTGTTTGTAAATGAAGATTCTGACGTCAAAATTTTAATGACGTTGACCACTCCTAATTGTCCAGTTGCTGAATCCCTTCCCATGGAAGTCGAGGAGAAAGTAAAATCTTTAGACGAGGTGAAGAGTGCTGAAGTTGAGATTACTTTTGATCCCCCATGGACTCAAGACTTGATGAGCGAAGAAGCTAAATTAGAATTAGGAATGCTATAAGCTATGAGTTCTTCCATTGACAATAAGGTTGCAAAAAGTCCATTGATCAATATTGATCTAGAGGAATGGATCCCAGAGGGTCAAAGGACATTAATAGACCTAGCACAGTGGTTAGAGCAGGGATTTTTACTTAGAGAAAAACCCTTTAGAGAAGCTTTAAAGCAGGAGGATTGGGAAAAATATCGAGATCATCATGTTGCAATTCACTGTTCTTCAGAGGCGATTATACCAGCATGGGCAGCATTGATTGTAACGAGTTATTTACAACCTTATGCTAAAGAAATTATAATGGGAACTTTAGCTGAACTTGAGCGGCATTTATTCGCTAATATGATTGCAGAACTTGATTTATCTCCTTTTAAAGACAAGCCCTTAATGATTAAAGGATGCTCAGATACTTCTATACCAGAAGATGCCTACATTCAACTGATTCAGAGGTTACAGCCTGTTGCAAAAAGTTTGTTTTACGGAGAAGCCTGTTCTTCTGTACCTTTATGGAAGGCAAAAAAGTAAGGTGAAAGCTGAGCAAAAAAAACTTTTAATTATTTCTTACTACTGGCCTCCCTCTGGAGGTTCTGGGGTACAGCGATGGATGTATTTTGCAAAGTATTTAAAATCTTTAGGATGGAAGCCCTATATAATTACAGTAGATGAAAATGTTGCAGCCTACCCTGTAGTAGATAAAAGTTTACTCAAAGAAGTAGTGTCTATTCCAACTATTCGAACCCAAACCCGAGAGCCTTTACGTTGGTATTCGAGAATAAACACAGCTTCTGAGACGGCGGGAATACCACAAGGTGCAATCCAAACAAAAAGTCTTTTTGGGAAGTTTGCGGCTTTTATCAGGGGAAACTTTTTTATTCCTGATGCTCGGAAAGGATGGCGACCTTATGCCCTTAAAGCGGCAGAAGATCTAATTCAAAAAGAAGGAATTCAAAGAGTAGTGACTACGGGACCTCCCCATTCAACCCATTGGGTAGGTGCTCAACTGAAAAATAAATTTGGGTTAAAATGGATTGTTGACTTAAGAGATCCTTGGGTTACACTTTTTTATAATAAACAACTGTATAGAACGTTTTGGGCGGTAAATAGAGATCGAAGGCAAGAGAAAGCTGTACTCAAAAACGCTGATGCTGTTCTGACCACAGTAGGAGGAAATTTTCACGAATACCTTAAAAAGATTGCACCCCATCAAGAATATTATGTTATACCCAATGGGTATGATCAAGACTTGATAAAGTCTGTTAGTACAGATCAGCTATCTGAATTTCATGTGGTTTATACGGGTTTGTTAACCGAAAATCAAAATTATCAAACACTTGTTCAGGTTCTTAAACAACTCCAAAGTAGTCATTCCATTTGCCTGTCATTAGCAGGTCAAATTCATGAGAAATTCTTACTGCATTTAAGGAGGAGTTGCCAAATATTCAACTTAAACATTACGGGTATCTGCCCCATAAAGAGGCCATCCGATTGATGAAAAGTGCAGATTTGTTGTTGAATTTTATTTTTATTGGCGCTCAAAAGGATATGATTTCAGGAAAACTATTGGAATATATTGCAACAGCAATTCCCATTTTAT
>JAKMGK010000086.1 GCA_022424955.1 Flavobacteriaceae bacterium | reverse complement strand
AAACACCCTTGAAACAAAAAATAATCTGGTTCTTTGCCACCCTCTTCCCCGACTTTTTTGTGAAAAAAGCATACCACTACCTGGTACACCCAATGCAATTTAAGATTAGACCACATGAAAAAAACATCTTAGACAAAGCTCAAAAAAGCAGTAAAACTTTTAATCATTTTGAGATACAATGTTATCAATGGGGAATGGGTTCAAAAAAGATTTTACTAGTACATGGTTGGGAAGGTCACGCAGGGAATTTCGCCGCACTAATTGAGCGTTTAATCAAAGAAGATTATACTATACTCTCGTTTGACGGTCCTTCTCATGGAGCCAGTAGTCATGGTAAAACAAGTTCTTTTGAATTTACCGACTTAGTGGCTTCTTTAATTCGCGAATACCAACCAAATGCCTTAGTGAGTCACTCCTTTGGGAGTGTAGCATCCCTTATAGCCCTAGGAAAAAACCCCGATGTGGCGATTGATCACTATATCGGCATTACAGTGCCTAATAGACTAAGAGAGAGGCTAGAAGAAATTGCACGCTACCTTGGGATTCCGTACAAAATAGTTACAAAATTGATTGTTCAATTAGAAGCAACCCATGATATAAAAGTTAATGAAATTAATGTGGAAGACTACGCCCCTAAATCTTCGGTTAAAAAGGCCTTACTACTCCACGATACAAATGATCGTGTTCTACCTGTTGAAAAGTCAAGAGAAGTAGCCCACAGATGGTCTGAAGCAGAGCTTATTGAGGTGACTGGAACAGGACATTATAAAATCTTAGGCGCAGAAAAGGTATTAGATAAAGTGATGGATTTCTTGATCCACTAACCTAAATAAGCCATTACTTTTGCAGCAATATGCTCAATTTGATCTACTGTTAACTCTGAGTGCATAGGCAGAGAGATCACTTCTTTCACCAATTGATTTGTCACTGGGAAATCATCCTCTGAAACTGTAGGATCTATATAGGCTTTTTGACGGTGTAAAGGCACTGGATAATATACTCCACAAGGGATATCGTTTTCATTTAAATATTTGACTAATCCGTCACGATCGTGATGGATAATTCGCAGGGTGTATTGATGAAAAACATGAGAAGAACAGGCTGCTTCTCGATAAGGAGTGATAATATTGGGATGATCTTTTAATAAAGTAGTATAGCGAATCGCCGCTTCTTTTCTTCTTTCGTTATAGTAGTCAAGATATTTCAACTTAACATTAAGAATAGCCGCTTGCATGGCGTCTAAACGAGAATTTACTCCCACAACATCGTGGTAATATCGTTCATACATCCCGTGGTTGACAATACCTCTAATAAAGTGAGCAAGCTCATCGTCGTTAGTAAAAATAGCGCCTCCATCTCCATAAGCACCTAAATTTTTTGAGGGAAAGAACGAAGTTGCAGCGACATGACTTAAACCCCCTGTTTTTACTTTTCTACCGTCTTTATAATTATAGGTTGCCCCTATTCCTTGAGCGTTATCTTCCACAACAAAAAGCTTGTGCTTATCTGCAATGGCGTTAATGGCCTCCATATCTGCAGTTTGTCCAAATAAATGAACGGGGATAATGGCTTTTGTTTTTAGTGTAATTGCAGCTTCTATCGCTTCAGGATTAATATTAAATGTCTTTGGATCAACATCGACTAAAACTGGCTTAAGTCGCAATAAAGAAATTACCTCAACGGTGGCAGCAAAAGTAAAATCTGCGGTAATGACCTCGTCCCCAGGTTGTAACTTTAAGCCCATCAAGGCGATTTGAAGAGCATCGGTCCCGTTAGCACATGGAATAACGTGTTTAACACCAAGATAAGCTTCTAAATTCGCTTGAAAATCTTTTACAGCTGGACCGTTGATAAAGGCAGTGCTTTCAATCACCCCGTCCAAAGCAGCTTTCACTTCGTCTGCGATGAATGAATATTGACCTTTAAGGTCAACCATGTGGATGGGTTCCATATTTATTTTTTTTCAAAGTTAAAAAAAGGGAATCGCTTTTGAACTACCTTAGTATAAAGTATTTTTACAACCAGATGTTTAATGCACTTTATTCTTTCTTGTTTGCTTTTGTCTATATGCTAGCAAAGCTTATGTCTCCCTTTTCTGCTAAAATAAGGGGCTTTTTTGAGCAAAGGAATTCGATTGCAAAAGACATCGCCCATTTTAAAAAAGAGAAAGGTCAGACGGTATTTTGGTTCCATACCGCTTCAATGGGGGAATTTGAACAAATTAAACCCTTGCTTGAAGAAATTAAAATAAGCTTCCCGAATGCCCAAAGTGTGGTCACCTTTTTTTCTCCCTCAGGTTATGACATTTTTAAATGTTCCCCTTTAGCCAATGCGGTATCCTATCTCCCACTAGACCGATCAAAAGATCTCATAAGCTATCTCAATAAAGTTCAACCTGATGCTCTTTTTTTAGTCAAGTATGAATTTTGGCCTAACCTCCTAAAAACGGTTCATCAAAGGAATATTCCCATCTATTCCATCTCTAGCACCTTTAGAAAAGAGCAATTGTTTTTTAAATCGATTAGTTTTGGGCTGCGAGCCCTACTTGAAAAAGTTAATTATTTTTTTGTACTAAATCAGGCTTCTAAAGATTTACTCAATAAAATTTCAATAAAAAATGTAGAGATCATTGGGGATACGCGATTTGACCGTGTTTTAGCCAATGCTAGGTCGGTAAGAAAACATACCATTATAGAAGAATTTTTAGGAGATCAATTGTGCTGTATTGCGGGAAGTACTTGGCCAGAAGATCACGCGCTATTTTTATCACTTTTTCAAGAAAAAATGCCATGTAAATGGATTATAGCTCCGCATAAAGTAGAAAAAGAAGCCATTGCACAACTAGAGCGAACATTACCCATCAAAGCTGCAAAATGGACTACATTTAATATAAAGAAAGATGCTTCAAAATCAATTTTGATTATTGATTGCATTGGCGTACTATCTACAGCCTATGGCCATGGAGACATCGCTTATGTAGGTGGTGGCATGGGAACAAAAGGTTTACACAATACACTAGAAGCAGCGGTCTTTGGTCTTCCAGTGATCATAGGGAAAAACTACCACCGCTATCCAGAAGCTAATCTACTCATTCAAAATGGCGGGATGACTAGTGTGAAATCTGCCAAAGAATTTGCTGACATCTACCAGCAACTTATCACGCAAAAAGAATTGCGTAAAAAACAGGGAATGGCCAATCAGAATTTTATCAAAACCCATCAAGGGGCAACAGAAAAAATAATTTCCTTTTTAAAAACACAATTCGAAACATGATAATGTGTAATTTTATCAGAATTAATAACCTTATGAAATACTCC
>JAKMGK010000055.1 GCA_022424955.1 Flavobacteriaceae bacterium | reverse complement strand
GTGCGGTGAGTAAACCTGATCGAGTAGTGGCACCAACCAAGGTAAAGGGTTCTAAATTGATTTGAACAGTTCTGGCATTAGGTCCAGACTCAATCATAATGTCAATTTTATAATCCTCCATGGCTGAATAAAGATATTCTTCTACTACAGGACTCAAACGGTGAATTTCATCGATGAATAAAATATCTTGATCTTGAAGATTGGTCAATAAACCCGCTAAATCGCCTGGCTTATCCATTACAGGTCCAGAGGTCATTTTGATTCCAACTTCCAATTCGTTTGCTAAAATATGAGCCAATGTAGTTTTCCCAAGACCTGGAGGTCCGTGAAAAAGGGTGTGGTCCAAAGCTTCACCTCGCTGTTTGGCTGCTTGAACAAATACCTTTAGGTTTTCGAGTATGGCATCCTGTCCTGCAAAGTCATCAAAGTTTAAAGGCCTTAAAGCACGATCAATATCTTGTTCCTCAGGAGAAAATTGGTCGTCGGTAGGATCTAAATATTCGTTCATCTTATCAAAGATAAATGAATTCCTTTGGATTTAGATATTTAATTAACTGAAGGCTGAAGATATTCGCAAAAGTGGCTCCATATAAAGAATTTTAATTTTTTCCCTTTGATCTTTATCCATCCTCTTTTTTGAAATTGCCCTAGCTTGAGAATAAAGGATTCCGTTACTACTCCAATAAAGTTTGCCATATCCTCCCTGCGCAGCAAGACACCGATATAGGATTGTTCGTCTAGTTCGAAAAAATTTTTCATGCTGAGGACTAACTTTACAGTTCTTTGTTTGAGTATTTTTTGACCCATTTCAAAAATCTTTTCATCCGTTTGCTTGATGTAGTACGACATGATTTGCAAGAGTTCAAATATAAATTAAGGTTTGCTTTTTAAGGTCCTTAAGAATATCTCTTTGTTAACAAAACACACTTCCAAATTTGAAACTGCCTCTGCCCGTAATGAAGTTTTCTCATTCTTAATAATACTTTGAAATCCAATTAGGGTCCCTTTAACTAAAATCTCAATGGATCAATCTATTTATGTATCATTTAGGTCGCTTATTCAGTTATGGACTGTTATGGGTCTTCATTTGGATTGTAGGAAGAGGATTTGCTCTTGCCGATGCTCACCAGACTACAAGTTATAATTGGAGGAATTCTCTTTGTTTCCGGATTGGTCTAAATTATTATTTACAAAGGAATAATGTTCCAATTGATTATTATTATTTCGGCCAAAATTCAACATGCACTCATCCGTCCTTTTCAGACTCATCCATCAAAAGCTTTATTTGGTCTTGGAATGATTAATTGTTTTCTCGCCTGTGGGTTGGTTTACATTGCGCTTTCAGGCTCTTTTCTGCTGGGTTCAACTTTAGAAAGTAGTTTGTTTATGCTCCTCTTTGGGTTAGGTACTTTTCCCTCCATGTTTGGTGTTCGCTTTTTAAAATTCATCTTTAAGGATAGTCGCTTTAAAACCAAGTTAAATTATCTAGTCCCGCTGCTGTCCGTTCTCTTTGGCATTTGGATTATACCAAGAGAGTCAAATTTATCCATACCATTTATTTCACCTCCATCTTCCAAGCTTGAATTAAAACTAAACGAACCCTAGAATCATATTGTGAAAAATAAAAAACCCAACCTTACCGGTTGGGTTTTCAAGTTTAATTCAATTGTTGGTTTTAGTGCTGGAGTTCTTCTTCTCCTTTTTTAAGTGGAATATGTTGTGGAACAAAGTCTTCTTCATTACCTGGCTTTGAATAGTCGTAAGCCCATCGGTGTACATGAGGAATTTCTCCTTCCCAGTTTCCGTGGAAATGCTCAATTGGAGCTGTCCATTCTAAGGTGTTCGATCTCCATGGATTTTGAACGGTTTTCTTACCGTAGAACATACTGTGGATAAAGTTGTATAAGAATACAATTTGAGCAGCCCCTGCAATTAAAGCGAAAACTGTAATCAACACATTGATGTCCGCGAGATCATCAAAGTATGGAAATGCGGTATTGGTATAATATCTTCTCGGCAGACCAGCCATTCCGATAAAGTGCATAGGGAAAAAGACTCC
>JAKMGK010000042.1 GCA_022424955.1 Flavobacteriaceae bacterium | reverse complement strand
CTTTACAGCTACATCCTCTTTGTCGTGAAGTAAATGATTTGCCTCTTCAAGGTCATAACTCGTCTTTTTTAAAAAGGAAACCAACGTATTACTTAATTCGTCCTTTTTCTCTACGGCCCTAATACGCTCCTCTGAAACCAAGCCCAGTTCATAGGCCTTAGGCGTCAATCTTTGGTCTGCATTGTCTTGCCTTAACAAGGTGCGATATTCAGCCCTTGAAGTAAACATGCGATAAGGCTCTTCAGTGCCTTTTAAAATAAGATCATCAATCAATACACCAACATATGCTTCTTCTCTACCTAAAATAAACGGAGTTTTGTCTTGACATTTGAGATGCGCATTAATCCCTGCCATGATTCCTTGGGCTCCAGCTTCCTCATAACCGGTGGTTCCATTGATTTGCCCTGCAAAAAATAAATTTTGAATTTTTTTAGTTTCTAAACTGTGAAAGAGTTGAGTGGGAGGGAAGTAGTCATACTCAATTGCATAACCTGGTCTAAAAAACTTGACCTGTTCAAAGCCTCTTACTTGTTTTAAGGCTTTGTATTGAATATCGTCTGGGAGTGAAGTTGAAAACCCATTGACATAAACCTCGACAGTATCCCACCCTTCGGGTTCAACAAAAATTTGGTGATGCAACTTGTCACTAAAACGATTGATTTTGTCTTCAATAGATGGACAATATCGAGGGCCCGTACTTTGTATCGACCCATTAAACATAGGTGATCGATCAAAGCCTGCACGCAATAAATCGTGTACCTCTTCATTGGTATGTGTAATGTAACAGCTGCGTTGCTTTTCAAGTGGCTTGGTCAATTCCGTAAAAGAGAACTTTGATGGCTTACTATCACCGGGTTGTTCTTCCATTTTACTAAAATCTAAAGAACGGCCGTCAACTCGGGGCGGAGTTCCTGTCTTCATTCGTCCGGCTGTAAATCCTAATTCTTGAAGGACGGTTGTTAAACCAGTAGAAGCCTTTTCTCCTGCGCGGCCTCCTCCAAAGTTCTTTTCTCCGATATGAATCAAACCGTTTAAAAAGGTACCATTGGTGAGCACAACTGTTTTACCATAAATTTTTAAACCTAAAAAGGTAACAACTCCAATAACCTGATCCTTGTCTACAATGAGATCTACTATCATGTCTTGATAAAAATCAAGGTTAGGGGTTTTCTCCAGAAGCGATCGCCATTCTAGGGTAAACAAACTTCGGTCTGACTGGACTCGAGGACTCCACATGGCTGGGCCTTTAGATTGGTTCAGCATTTTGTATTGGATTGCACTTCGGTCTGAAACAATTCCTGAATAGCCGCCTAAAGCATCTATCTCTCTTACAATCTGTCCTTTAGCGATACCCCCCATAGCGGGATTACATGACATTTGTGCGACATTTTGCAAGTTCATGGTCACTAAAAGTGTCTTAGATCCAAGGTTCGCTGCTGCTGCTGCTGCTTCACAACCGGCATGACCAGCACCAACTACAATCACATCAAAAGAAGAATCAAACATGGCTATTTTGTTTCACGTGGAACATTTTTATAAAATCATCTTCTAACCCTCGCATTTCAGATTTTTGGTCGTTGGATGCGTCTTTTTTTCCTAAACAATGTAAAACACCATGAACAAGGACTCTAAGCGTCTCATTTTCAAGGCTTTGCCCTTCCTTTTCCGCTGAAAGGCCCACAGCCCATAAAGAAATAAAAAATTCTGCGCTGAGGGTTTTATTTTTACTGTAATCAAACGTAATAATATCCGTATCTGTATCGTGGTTGAGATATTTTTGGTTGAGCTCAAGTAAACGTTCTTTAGATATAAAATTGAAAACCAATCGATCAATTGAAAAACCATATGTGCTGACATAGGATTCCATAACGGGTCTAACCTCCTCGGGAGAAATATAATCAGGGGTGTTGTTGAATATTATGATGACTTTAATTTTTTGCAAATATAAAGGATTTAATAAGGTGTGCCGCTTATAAATGTCTGGAAGCTGTTATCTTTGCAAGAAAAAAATGGAGACAAGGGTACGATTTGCACCTAGTCCTACGGGGCCTTTACATATTGGAGGCGTAAGAACTGCCTTGTTTAGCTACCTTTTTGCCAAGAAAAATAAAGGGGTATTTATCCTCAGAATAGAAGATACTGATCAAAATCGTTATGTTGAAGGCAGTGAGACCTATATACAAGATGCCCTGGAATGGGCTGGAATGGACCCTGATGAGGGGCCAGCAAATGGAGGTGATTTCGGTCCTTACAGGCAAAGTGAGCGGAAGGATATCTACCAAGAGCGTATACGAGAGCTCATTGCTAAGGATAAGGCATATTATGCTTTTGATGATTCCGAAACCTTAGCTGAAGCGAGAAAAAATGCAGAAATGAAAGGTAATACCTTTAAGTATGGTGCTGAAAACCGAATGCGATTCAACAATAGTTTGACCCTGACTAAAGCTGAAATAGATATTCAATTAAAAGGAGATTATGTTGTAAGGCTAAAGGTTGATCCAGAAAACATCATTACAGTTTACGATGAGATTAGAGGAACAATCCAACAGGACAGTAATTTACTAGACGATAAAATACTCCTCAAAGCAGACGGTATGCCAACGTATCACTTTGCTAATGTGGTAGATGATCATCTGATGAAGATAACTACAGTCATAAGGGGTGAAGAGTGGCTTCCCTCTTTGCCAATACACCAACTACTCTATGATGCTTTTGATTGGACTGCCCCAGAATTTATGCACTTACCCCTAATCTTAAAGCCTTCTGGAAAGGGAAAACTATCCAAGAGAGATGGAGACAAAGAAGGGTTTCCAGTATTTCCTTTAAACTGGGGAGATACTGCTAAAGGCTTTAAGGAAAGCGGGTTTTTAGCCGAGGGCTTTATCAATTATCTTGCGCTATTGGGCTGGAACAGTGGAACTGAACAAGAGGTCTTTAGTTTAAAAGAATTAGAAACTGATTTTAGTGTCCAAGGAATTCAAAAAGGAGGAGCGCGCTTTGATTACGAAAAAGCGAAATGGATAAATCACCAGCATTTAAGCGCAATGAAGGCAACAGATATATACCGTTTCGATTTAATAAAGAAACAGCTTCGGGGAGTAGATTCATCAAAACACCTTGGTTT
>JAKMGK010000029.1 GCA_022424955.1 Flavobacteriaceae bacterium | reverse complement strand
GGTCAGGGCCAATCATTATTGGACAAGCATGTGAATTTGACTATTCTGGTAGTCAAGCGTTACGCTCTCTTCGAGAAGATGGAATCGAAACTGTCTTAATCAATTCGAATCCAGCTACAATTATGACAGATCCTTCAATGGCAGATCATATCTACTTGAAGCCTCTAACGACAAAGTCATTGATAGAAATTCTCAAAGAGCACAAAGACATCGACGCTGTACTCCCTACTATGGGTGGACAGACCGCGTTAAACTTGTGTATTGAGGCAGATGAAAAAGGAGTTTGGGAAGATCACGATGTGGAAATTATTGGGGTAGATATTGATGCGATTAATATTACAGAAGATCGTCAACAGTTTAAAGAGTTGATGCAAAAACTGGAAATCCCTGTTGCCCCTGCAGAAACGGCAACTTCTTTCTTAAAAGGAAAAGAAATTGCACAAAAATTTGGTTTTCCATTAGTGATTCGTCCTTCTTTTACTTTAGGAGGAACAGGAGCATCTTTTGTTCACAAAGCTGAGGATTTTGACGAATTATTAACCCGTGGCCTAGAGGCATCACCCATTCACGAAGTCTTGATTGACAAGGCACTTTTGGGATGGAAAGAATATGAATTAGAATTATTGCGTGACAAAAATGACAATGTTGTTATTATTTGTACCATAGAAAATATGGATCCCATGGGAATCCACACTGGAGATTCTATCACTGTTGCTCCAGCGATGACTTTATCTGATATGACTTATCAGCGTATGCGTGATTTAGCCATAAAGATGATGCGAAGTATTGGAGACTTTGCGGGTGGTTGTAATGTTCAGTTTGCCGTTAGTCCAGACGAAAAAGAAGAGATTATCTCGATTGAGATTAATCCACGTGTATCGCGTTCTTCGGCTTTAGCTTCAAAAGCTTCTGGTTACCCCATTGCAAAAATTGCGGCTAAATTAGCCATAGGTTATTCGCTTGATGAGTTAGACAATCAAATTACCCAGTCAACATCAGCCTTATTTGAGCCTTCTGTGGATTATGTGATTGTTAAAATCCCACGCTGGAACTTTGATAAGTTCGATGGGGCAGATCGTATTTTAGGACTTCAAATGAAGTCTGTAGGAGAAGTGATGGGAATTGGACGTTCTTTCCAGGAAGCCTTACATAAAGCTACTCAATCCCTTGAAATCAAGCGTAATGGTTTAGGGGCAGATGGCAAAGGATACTCTGATTATGACACCATTATCAATAAATTAACTCACGCAAGTTGGGATCGTGTATTTGTACTTTATGATGCGATACAGTTAGGAATTCCATTGAGCCGTATTCACGAGATCACAAAAATAGACTTGTGGTTCTTACGTCAGTTCGAACAATTGTATCTATTAGAAAAAGAAATTTCTAATTACAATATCGATAGTTTAGATAAATCCTTGCTTTTAGAAGCGAAGCAGAAAGGTTTCGCCGATCGTCAAATCGCACATATGCTTGACTGTTTAGAAAGCCAAGTCTACAATTTACGTGATGAGATGGGAATCCAGCGTGTCTATAAACTAGTAGATACCTGTGCGGCAGAATTTGCTGCTAAAACGCCTTATTATTATTCCACTTTTGAGGCGCAAATGAAAATAGGAGATGCTGCTCCTTACAGTGATAACGAAAGTGTTGTTACAGACAAGAAAAAAATCATTGTATTGGGTTCTGGACCAAACCGTATTGGGCAGGGAATAGAATTTGATTATTGTTGTGTACACGGGGTATTAGCCGCCGCAGAATGTGGTTATGAAACCATTATGATTAACTGTAATCCCGAAACTGTTTCAACAGACTTTGACACTGCCGATAAATTGTATTTCGAGCCAGTATTCTGGGAGCATATTTATGATATTATTCGTCATGAGAAGCCAGAAGGAGTTATTGTTCAGCTAGGAGGGCAAACAGCTCTTAAATTAGCAGAGAAACTAGATCGATATGGCATTAAAATCATTGGTACAAGTTATCAATCTTTAGATTTAGCAGAAGATAGAGGAAGCTTCTCTACTTTGTTAAAAGACAATAATATTCCTTATCCAGAATTTGGTGTTGCTGAAAATGCAGATCAAGCATTGGCCCTAGCAGATGAATTGGATTTCCCTATTTTGGTTCGTCCATCTTATGTATTAGGAGGTCAAGGGATGAAAATTGTTATCAATAAAGAAGAACTAGAGCAACATGTAGTCGACTTATTGCGTAAGATTCCCAATAATAAATTATTGTTAGATCACTACTTAGATGGTGCAATTGAAGCAGAAGCCGATGCAATTTGCGATGGCGAAAATGTTTACATCATTGGGATAATGGAACATATTGAACCTTGCGGTATTCACTCTGGAGATTCAAACGCTACCTTACCCGTGTTTAACTTGGGAGAATACGTTTTACAGCAAATTAAAGACCACACCCATAAAATTGCAAAAGCATTGAATACAGTGGGACTTATTAATATCCAGTTTGCGGTTAAAGACGACAAAGTATTTATTATCGAAGCAAATCCTAGGGCCTCTAGAACTGTTCCTTTTATTGCAAAGGCTTATCAAGAGCCCTATGTAAACTATGCGACCAAAGTGATGTTAGGAGAAAACAAAGTGACAGATTTTGATTTTAATCCTCAGTTAGAAGGCTATGCTATCAAGCAACCGGTATTCTCTTTCAATAAGTTCCCTAATGTGAATAAGCAATTAGGTCCAGAGATGAAAAGTACAGGTGAAAGTATCTTGTTTGTTGATTCTCTTAAAGATGACGAATTCTACAACCTCTATGCTAGAAGAAAAATGTATTTGACTAAGTAGTCATAATTGGCTACTTTTATAAAAAGAAACGATCGAATGATAGTGATGAAGAAAGAATATACAGTAATTTTTAGCATGATAATATTAGCCGTGGCCACACGTTTGTTGCCACACCCTCCTAACTTTGCCCCAATTACTGGGATTGCATTGTTTGCTGCTTCAAAGCTAAACAAGAAAATTCTTGCTTTTCTTTTGCCTCTATTTTGCTTATTTATAACAGACTTAATCCTTGGATTGGGTTGGATTAATTTATTCATTTACGGTGCTTTTGGAATGATATCACTCATTGGTATGCGCATTCAAAAGGTTTCCCCTCTAACGGTAGTAGGGTCTTCATTGTTATTTTTTATTGTATCAAACCTGGGGGTTTGGTTGCTGTATTATCCATTAACGCTTGAAGGCTTGATGACTTGTTTCACCCTCGCCATTCCTTTCTTTGGAAATACAATTGCAGGGGATTTAGTTTACACGGCCGTTTTATTCTATGGTTTTTCTGCCATTAAAAACACTTACCTTAAAACCGCATAGTTCCCTTCTCTTTTCGTAACTTTATCCTGTGAATAGGTACTTGATATTCAAGTCGAAAAGGGAAATTGGTGTAAAACCAATGCTGTACCCGCAACTGTAAGCTTAGTCTAATTGTTAGATGTTTTTTAGCCTCTTATACCACTGATTTATTTATCGGGAAGGTCGCTAGAAAAACGCAAGCCAGGAGACCTGCCCGTTCATAGTGATACAATTCTTCGGGGATAAAGAAGTAGTTTGGCTAAGGATGTTATATCCCATAATTATTTAAAATGAAATCAGTTCAATTAACTGCGTTAGTTGTGCTTACTGCTATTTTTAGTAGTTCAGCTCAGCAATCGCAAACTAAAGACAGTCTAGATTTAGACCAAAAAATCAATTACCTAGATGAGGTAGTCTTGTTAGATGCCAGAGTTCCTTTAAAGAGGGCACAATCTGGAAAACCCGTTTTACGTATTGACGCAAAGCAAATCAAGCGATTTAATGGCCGTAGTTTATCAGAATTGCTCTCTAGTCAAGCTGGGATAGAAGTAGTGGGAAATCGATTAATTACCGGGCAAAACCTTCGCTTAGCAGTTAGAGGTAGTTCGAATAATCAAGTGCTTATTCTAGTTGACGGGGTAAGGGTGGCAGATCCTTCCCGTATTGGGAATGATTTTGACTTAAACTTTTTGAGTTTAAATCAAATCAGCTCTATTGAGATTTTAAAGGGCGGGGCAAGTACCTTATATGGAAGTTCTGCTGCAGCTGCTGTAATCAATATCTCGACCCATAAGGTCACCAAGAAAAATCAATTTAACGTGAGTTTAAACGTAGGTACAGAACAAACACAAAACGAGTCCTTGAATGAATTCAACTACCTTTCTAACCATGTTCAATATGCTGGAAAAGGAAAAGATATTTTCTATAAAGTGGGCTATTCTGGTTTAAAAACCGATGGGATGAGTGCAGTTGAAAGTGGGATAGAAAAAGATCCTTTTGCTCGATATAATATCAATGCGCAATTAGGTGGAAAGCACAGTCAATTCTCCTGGTATGTTCAAGCCAGTAAGGCGAAAATTGAAAACGATTATGACAATGTCTTCCCAATAGAAGATGCAGACTTCACCGCAGTGAGTACTTTTGAAAATATCACTGCAAATATCAAATACACCTATGCTAAAGGGGAATTAAGTGTAGATACTGGAATGCAAAATACAGATCGTTCCTATCAAGATAATTTTCCTGCACAATACACTGCTTTTAACCGTACACTTGAAATCGTCAATCGCTTTAAATTTACAGAGCAGTTGTATAGTGTTCAAGGCTATTTGAAACAGCAAGCAAGTTATGAGGAACGACCCGCCCTCGAACAAAATGATTTATTCGCGAATATAGTTTATGTATCTCCTTCTGGCTTAAATTTTAATGCGGGCGTAAGACGTAATGACCACGAGACCTATGGAGAACACTATACTTACAGTGTTAATCCATCTTATTCTTTTGGTATAGATGATCAACAATTGAAGCTTTTTGGGAGTTATAATACTGCCTTTATTGCCCCCAGTCTGTTTCAATTATATGACACTTATTCTGGCAATGCAGATTTAGCCCCAGAGGAGAGTCAATCGCTTGAGCTTGGACTCACCTGGGTAAGAGAAGATGGCCATGCTACTTTAGCCTTTTTTCAGCGGACAGAGGATCCTAAGATAGTTTATGATTTTACCACCTATGCTTATGCAAATGCTGCTTCAGATATAAAATATCAAGGGCTTGAATTGAGTTATAACAATCGCTTATTTGAGATAGTAGACTTTGATTTAAACTATACGTTTATACAGCTTAAAAATGGAAACTTAGTTCGCTTACCAAAGCACGCACTTAATACTAACCTTAATTACGTCTTTAAAGATCAGTCTAGTCTGGGAATGTTTTACACCTATCGTGGAGAACGTCAAGCGGTTGATTTAAGCACATTAGAATCCTACAGTTTAATTGATTTACGCTATGCAAAAAGCTTTTATGACGATAAGCTTACAGCTTCTGTATGGCTGAGTAATATTCTAGATACTGAATTTATAGAAATCACCAACTTTACCACAAAGGGGCGAAATTTTAGAATTGGTTTAGCTTACCAATTTTAGTCCTCATTTGGAAAGCGAAACCCTTTTGGAAGGTCAACAACCATTTGTTGTTGGCTTTCTACAACAGGATTTTTAATCATTTCAAAAGGAGTAGGGTCATAGCTGCGTTTAGCTGTTCCTCCAGATATATGGTTTAAGGCTGCTGCGAATAAAGGTTCATTAACGTCTCCTAAAATGCCATAAGTAGAGGCGCTTTCTCTTAATTCTACGTCAGGTTCTAGACCGTTAGTATAATCTGCATAATTATCGCTATTCGCTATTCTAAGTACGATAGGTTGCATGGCATAGGTGTGATTTGGATTACGTTCATTTCCAGAGTTGTCTATATAATCATAAATAGTGATAGAACCAACATTCTTACCATAAGTAGCTGTACCAATTTGAACAACATTAATATGCGGGCTAAGCCCATTAATCAACAATTCGCTTGCAGATGCACTTCGACCACTGGTTAAGATATAAACTCGATTCAAGCCTAATCCTTGAAGGGCAACCCCCGTATGGGTTGTGTCGACAAAATAGTCGTTTAAATCAAAATCATCATCTGGATCAGAATTGTTATTGAGACTTTCAAAATAAGCCATTAGCTTACTATTCCACCGTTGCTGTGCAAAAATTTCGCCAGTGAATTGACCCGTAATTAAACTCGCTAAATAGGTGCAAGTACGTACAGAGCCCCCTCCATTATATCTTAGATCAATCACTAATTCACTAATATTTTCTGTACCAAAAGAAGTAAATGCATCGATTAATTCTTGATTAAAATCAAATTCATTTGTTCCGTCATCATTGCTATCAACCTCTCCTACAAACTTGTTATACATTAAATAACCAACGCGTGTCCCATTATGATCTATTACTACATTTTTATGAATGGGTTCTTCTTGGAAATTTTCCTCTTTGACAAGATTGATGGTAATATCTCTAGGTACTACTACATCTGTGACTGGGTTATAATTGATTAAATCAATGCTGTAATTTAAGCTTTGTCCATAGAGTAAGAGAACATAATTAGAAAAAGTAAGTTCTTGTCCATCAACGGCATTAAATAGATCTCCACGAATAACTCCTTTGGTGGCTGCATCAGAATCAGGTAAGACATAAGTTACTGCACCA
>JAKMGK010000015.1 GCA_022424955.1 Flavobacteriaceae bacterium | reverse complement strand
AACAAGGACAAAAAAAAACTGCCCAAAAAGGACAGTTCTTTCAATTATGGTTAAGCTCAATTTATTTTTTGAACTTGGCGTATTTGTTCTTGAATTTGTCAATTCTACCAGCGGTATCCACCAATTTAGTTTTCCCAGTGTAGAAAGGGTGTGAAGTGCGAGAGATTTCTAATTTCACTAAAGGATACTCACTCCCGTCAATTTCAATTGTTTCTTTTGCATTAACAGTTGATTTAGTAAGAAACACATCTTCGTTTGACATGTCTTTGAATGCTACTAATCTGTAATTATCTGGATGAATATCTGCTTTCATGATCTTTATTGTTTTAAAAACGTGTGCAAATGTAAAGGATTTTTCTAAATTTATAAAATCGAAACCTATTAAAAACTTGAATTTTTACAGATTATGGAAAACAATTCTTCTACTTTAAAGTCAAACATCCTCCAATACGGCTTTTTACTGGGGGGTATCTCAGTCGTTTTTGCTTTAATGCTCTTCTTTCTAGATATGCATTATACGCAAGAATCTGCGGTAAACTGGATCAACTGGGCGATTACAATAACTGTACTTATATTGGCAATTTACAGCTATAGAAAGACAAACGATGGCTTTTTAAGCCTTAGTGAAGCATTAAAACTAGGGCTAGGAATTTCAGTAATAAGTGCTTTGATTGCTATTATCTACACCTATATTCTAGTCAACTTTTTAGATCCAGACACCATTGAAAAGACCTTTGAGGTAACTCAAAATAAAATGCTCGATGAAAATCCAGATATGACACAAGAACAAATTGATTTGGCAAAAGAAATGCAATTGAAATTTTCTTCTATTGGCGTAATCAGTACAATGATTTTAATATTTAGTCTTGTTTTTGGCTTTATTGTCTCTTTAATTACTGGATTAATCCTCAAGCGTAATCGCCCAGAATAAGGGGTAATTTTGTAAGTTTGTAGGCGCATAGTGACTATGGACTTAACAATCATCATCCCTTTATTAAACGAAGCAGAATCCCTGCCAGAACTCCACAATTGGATTCATAAAGCATTAAAGCCTGAAGGCTTATCCTTTGAAATCCTGTTTATTGACGATGGTAGTACAGATGACTCATGGCAGGTGATTAGTTCACTTTGCCAAGCTAATCCTAGTACAAAAGGCATTCGTTTTTTGCGAAATTTTGGAAAGTCACAAGCCCTGCACGCAGGTTTTGCTGCTGCGAAAGGAGAGGTTGTCTTTACCATGGATGCAGATCTACAAGATTCTCCAGACGAACTACCAGCCATGTACCATCGTTTAAAAGAAGAGGAATTAGATATTCTTTCTGGATGGAAAAAGAAGCGATATGATTCAATTCTTTTTAAAAACATCCCTTCAAAGCTTTTTAACTGGTCCGCTAGAAAAAGCTCTGGAATCTATTTACACGATTTTAATTGTGGCCTAAAGGCTTACCGTAAAGAGGTTGTAAAAAGTATTGAAGTATATGGAGAAATGCACCGATATATTCCAGTAATTGCTGCACAGGAGGGCTTTAAAGCCATTACAGAACAAGTTGTTCAACACCAAGCGAGAAAATACGGGGAAACAAAATTTGGTTTAAGCCGTTTCATCAATGGGTTTCTTGATTTAATCACCTTGAGTTTCTTGCATAAATTTGGGAAACGTCCCATGCACTTTTTTGGTCTATGGGGAACAATCATGTTCTTGATTGGGCTTATTTTTGCAGGCTATTTAGGGATAGATAAGTTATACTTTAACACTGACGGGCGCTTAATTGCAGAACGACCAGAGTTTTATATCGCCTTGGCCACCATGATTTTAGGTAGTCAATTTTTTGTGGCTGGATTTTTAGGTGAAATCCTAGTAGGCCAACAAAAAAACATCAAACGTTACACCATTATTGAACACACAGAAGAGAAAAATGACAATTGAGCAAAGTATCAGTCAATGGACAAAAGCACCTTTTGACCAGGTAACCATCGCAGAAGTTGAAGCCTTAAAACAAAACTCCATTGCCCTAGAGGACGCCTTTTACAAAGAGATCGAATTTGGTACTGGTGGAATGCGCGGTATTATGGGGGCAGGTACAAATAGAATCAATCAATATACCCTAGGGAAAGCAAGCCAAGGCTTAGCCAATTACCTCAACAGTAATAAAGAAGATACTACCCCAAAGGTAGTGATTGCCTATGACTGTCGTCATAACAGTGACACTTTTGCCAAAGCAGTGGCCCAGGTTTTTTCTGCTAACAATATTCAAGCTTTTTTATTTAGCAGCCTTCGCCCTACTCCCCTATTATCTTTTGCGGTACGTTATTTAAAAGCAGATGCTGGTATTGTTTTAACCGCCTCACACAATCCACCAGAATACAACGGTTATAAAGTGTACAATAAATATGGTGGCCAAATTGTTCCTCCAGAAGATAATGCTATTATGGATTTGATACAAGCTGTCAATTATTCTGATATCAAATGGGAACAAAAGGACAATTTAATTCAATTCATCGACAAAGAAATCGATCAAGCATATACGACTACTATCGTTAATGATAGCTTTCTTACCGCATTAGAGAGGAAAGAAACAGCAGTTATTTTTACCCCTTTACACGGCACTTCTATTGTTAGTTTACCACCTGTTTTAGAGGAAGCAGGCTATAGAAAGGTACATATTATTGAAGAACAAAAAGAACCCAATGGAGATTTCCCTACAGTTTTTTCTCCTAATCCAGAAGAACATGAAGCCTTTACCCTTGCCCTTAAGAAAGCTCAATCTATTGAGGCAGACATCATTCTTGGTACAGATCCAGATGCAGATAGAATAGGGATTGGGGTGAAAGACCTTAAGGGAGAATGGACCTTACTCAACGGGAATCAACTCATGGTCGTTTTAACCCGTTTTGTACTTGAACAACAAACCTCAATGGACAATAGCTTTATTGCCTCAACAGTGGTCTCTACACCACTTATGAAGAAAATGGCGCAAGCCTTTGGAGTAGAGTGTAAATTAGGCTTAACAGGCTTCAAGTGGATTGGAAAAATGATCCAAGATACCCCCAATAAAAACTTTTTATGTGGGGGAGAAGAAAGTTATGGCTTCCTTGTTGGGGATAAAGTAAGAGACAAAGACGCCATAAGTGCAGCCTTACTAGCTTGTGATTTACAATCTCATTTAATAAGAAAAAACAGCTCTATTTATGCCTATCTTTTAGATACTTATCAACGTTTTGGCTGCTACCAAGAAAGTCTTCAGTCAATGACAAAAAAAGGCAAGCAAGGCGCTGAAGAAATTAATCAATTGATGCGTAAAATGCGTCAAGAAAGCCCCAAAACAATTGCGAATAAAGTAGTAACCAGGCTAGATGACTTCCAATTAAGTCACACAAAACATGCCGATGGAAGCCTCAAAAAGCTCGATTTCCCAAAGGCAAATGTGCTTAAATTTCATTTAGAAGACGGCAGTACTGTAGCGGTTCGACCCAGTGGAACGGAACCCAAAATAAAATTCTACATCAGTGTTAATGGAATACTCAACAACAAAGAAGATTATACTAATTTGCAACTAAGCTTAAATAATACTTGCAAAGAATTAATGAGTGCGATCACCAATTTATGACCTATTTCCAGAAAATATTTCGCTATGCCGGCCCTTTTAAACTCTATATAGGGCTCAATATTTTCTTTAATATTTTTTATGCGCTATTTAGTGCCATTTCCTTTGTAGCCATGATCCCCATGCTCAATGTACTCTTTGGTCAAACTCCTGAAGTAGAAAAGCAACCCGTTTATCATGGGATTAGTTCATTAAAAAGCTATGTAATCGATAGCATGAACTACAGCGTTTCTCTAGCAGTAGAACAAGATCCTTTACAAGCATTAATACTTTCGATCGGGTTAATTTTAATTTTGTTTTTTCTCAAAAACTTATTTAATTATCTCGCCCTTTTCTTTATTACTTTTTTGCGTAACGGAATTTTACGGGATTTAAGGAACGACATCTTTAAAAAGATCATCGAATTACCGGTTGCCTTTTACAGCGAAAAGAAAAAAGGTGACACTATTGCTCGCATAACGGCAGACGTACTTGAAATACAACATTCATTCCTCTCTATACTTGAGGTGCTTATTCGAGAGCCCCTTACAATCGTCTTCACCTTGATTATGATGTTTTCGATCAACACCAACTTGAGTTTGTTTGTACTTTTATTTATTCCGTTTTCTGGTTTAATCATCTCTAGAATTGGAAAATCCCTAAAACAAAATTCAGACAAGGTGCAAAAAGAGCAAGGAAACTTCCTTTCTATAGTAGAAGAAACCCTGGGAGGACTGCCCATTGTTAAAGCTTTTTTTGCCGAAGAGCGATTTTATAAAAAATTTTCCACCTCAACCCAGCGCTTTTTCAGATTTAATAATAGCCTAATTAACAGACAAAATCTCGCTTCTCCAATGAGTGAATTTTTAGGCATAGGCGTAATTGGTGGATTATTGTGGTATGGTGGGAAAATGGTCTTGATCGACCAAACCCTTTTAGGAACCACCTTTTTATCCTTTATGCTTTTAGCCTATAATATTCTCACCCCAGCAAAAGCGATTAGTAAGGCAACCTACACCATTAAAAAAGGAGACGCTGCTGCAGAAAGAGTCCTTGAACTCTTAGAAACAGAAAACAGAATTAAAGAAACCTCAACACCTCAACAAATTGAAACTTTTTCAGAGAGAATCAATTTTGAAAAGGTTCACTTTTCTTATGATAACACCCCCCTTTTACAGGACTTCAACTTATCGGTAAAAAAAGGAGAAATGGTGGCTTTAGTTGGAGAATCAGGGAGTGGTAAGACCACCCTAGCGAATCTTATTAATCGCTTCTATGATGTTGACAAGGGAGAAGTTTCTATTGATGGAATCAACCTTAAATCACTGAGTAAAGAGAATCTGAGACAACTCGTGGGGATTGTCACCCAAGAAGCCATTTTATTTAATGATACAGTGGCCAGTAACCTTTGTTTAGGCAAACCAGATGCAACAGAAGAAGAAATGATACAGGCCGCTAAAATTGCGAATGCACATGATTTTATCAAGGCACTTCCTAAGGGGTATCAAACCAATATTGGAGATCGTGGTGGGAAACTCTCTGGGGGACAAAAACAACGCTTATCTATCGCTAGAGCTATCTTGAAAAATCCTGCTATTTTGGTCTTAGATGAAGCAACCTCAGCCTTAGATTCGGCCTCAGAAAAATTAGTACAAGAAGCCCTAGAAAAATTAATGCGAGACCGCACTTCCCTTATAATTGCTCACCGACTATCTACCATTCAGAAAGCCGATAAAATTATCTTGATGGACAAAGGGCAAATAATAGAACAAGGCAACCATAAAAGCTTAATGGAACAAGACGGCGCTTATAAAGCCCTTGTCAACCTCCAGCGCCTATAAAAATGAAAAAACTATTCCCCAATCAAGCAGAAGCTATCGCCAATTCCCTTTATGCTATTCTTGAAGAAAAAAAACGTGCCTCCCGTGTTTTAGAACGCTGTGTTGAAGACCACCCTAAATGGGGAGCCCGTGACCGCAATCTATTGTATAACGCTTGCTTTGAAATTATTCGCTGGAAAAGAAAGTACAACTATATTGCAGGGCTAGAAGAGCAATATTTTTCTCCTTGGCCATTCATTAAAACCTGGTGTATCTTTAACGACTACAGTCTTCCAGACTGGAAAGAAATGGATTGTCCACCATTTAAGACGAAAGAAGAGTTAATGGCCATAGAATTCCCTTCCACCGCCATTGCCCAGTCTTATCCTGACTGGTTATTTAATCTAGGTAAAGAAGAATTAAAGCATCAATGGGAAAAAGAAGCCGCAGCCAGTAATCAAAAAGCAGGCATTGCGTTAAGGGTTAATCGTCTTTTGGCTTCGCCAAAGAAAATAGCACAATCGCTTAAAGACAACTACCAACTTGAAACCGAAATAAAAGACGACTTTCCAGATGCACTTTTCTTATCCAAAGGCAGGAAGCTCAATAAAAACCCACTTTTCAAACAAGGAAATTTTGAAATTCAAGATGCAAATTCTCAAACCATCGCTCCTTTTTGTCAAGTAACACCAGGAATGAAAGTAATTGATTTATGTGCTGGTGCCGGCGGAAAAACCCTTCATCTTGCTGCGCTTATGCACAATAAAGGAGCATTAAAAGCTTTTGATATTGAAGTCAATAAGTTGCGAGAACTTGAAAAACGCGTGAAACGCGCAAAAGTAAAAATCGTTCAAAGTCGCGCACTCCTGCCCTCCAGCAGTATGGACCAACTCAATCAATGGGCAGATCGTGTTTTAATCGATGCTCCTTGCAGTGGTCTAGGTACATTAAAACGCAATCCAGAAGTTAAATGGAATTTAACACAGGAACAACTTAAAGATCTGTTACAAGCACAACGTGATTTAATGCTTAAAGGAGCAGCAATATTACGCCCTGGCGGTGCACTGATCTATGCCACTTGTTCTATACTCCCCTCTGAAAACCAAGAACAAACCGCTTGGTTTTTAGATCAAAACCCGCACTTTAGGTTAGATGGAGAGAAAATTCACTTCCCCAGCGAGAGTCCATTTGATGGGTTTTATATGGCACGTTTGGTCATAGAAGAAAAAGAATAAACTCTTCCCGCGTTTGATCGATGAATCACAGTAATGTACCAACTGTGAATAACTCAAAACAACTTAATACATTTCAGCTCCTTAAGAGCATATAATTCTTATAGAAAAGGCGTATTTTTGTGCTTTAAATATGCACGCTATGCTACTGTTTTTTGGCGATACTTCACAAAAGGTTTTTGTGGTCGAATCTACTACTCCCCTCTCTCAAGAAAACACACTAAAACTTCAATGGCTCTTTGGAGAAGCCCCAGTCATTGATGCTACAACTGTTTCAGGAGAATTTATTGGACCACGGGCTACCATGATTACCCCTTGGAGTACAAATGCGGTTGAAATCACCCAGAATATGGGAATTAAAGGCATCGTTCGTATTGAGGAATATTTTACTAAGGCAGTCGTCGATGTCATTGACCCCATGCTTGTCGTTGAATTTAACTATTTAGATCAAAACTTATTTGCTGTTGATATGGCCCCAGAAAAAGTAATCCAAATCCAAGACATTGCTGCCTATAACCAGCAAGAAGGCTTAGCCTTAAATCAGGAAGAAATTGACTACCTCAACAAACTAGCTCAATCATTAGAGCGTCCCCTTACCGACTCTGAGGTATTTGGCTTTTCTCAAGTCAATTCAGAACATTGCCGTCATAAGATCTTTAATGGAACCTTTATTATTGATGGGGAAACAAAAGACAGTAGTCTTTTTCAACTCATCAAAAAAACTTCAAAAGAGAATCCTAATACAATCGTTTCTGCCTATAAAGATAATGTGGCATTTATAGAAGGGCCAACAATTGAGCAGTTCGCCCCTAGTGCTGCAGATCAACCCAGTAGTTTTAAAAAAGAAACCATTGACAGTGTTATCTCTATTAAAGCAGAAACCCATAACTTTCCCACCACAGTAGAGCCCTTTAACGGTGCCGCTACAGGATCTGGAGGAGAAATTAGAGATCGTCTAGCCGGTGGTCAAGGTTCTTTGCCGCTAGCAGGAACAGCTGTTTATATGACTCCTTATTCTAGGGTGCAAGAAGGTCGCAAGCATGGGAACTTTCCCGAAAGGAAATGGTTGTATCAAACACCTATCGATATTTTAATTAAAGCCTCTAATGGAGCATCAGATTTTGGGAATAAATTTGGTCAACCCCTTATTAGCGGTTCTGTCTTAACCTTTGAACATCAAGAAGGGGAACAACTCTTGGGCTATGATAAGGTAATCATGTTAGCTGGTGGAATAGGTTTTGGAAAAAAAGAGCAAGCGCAAAAAGGGCTTCCTAAAAAAGGAGATAAAATTATCATTTTAGGAGGGGATAATTACCGCATTGGGATGGGAGGAGCAGCAGTATCTTCTGCAGACACAGGTGCCTTTGGTAGCGCCATTGAACTCAATGCAGTACAACGTTCTAATCCCGAAATGCAAAAACGAGTCGCTAACGCTATTCGTGCCCTTGTAGAAAGTAGCCGTAACCCTATCGTTTCTATTCACGATCACGGAGCGGGAGGACACTTAAACTGCTTATCAGAATTAGTAGAAGACACCGGAGGAGCAATTCAAATTGATGCATTGCCTTTAGGTGATCCAACACTTTCTGCAAAAGAAATTGTAGGGAACGAATCGCAAGAACGCATGGGATTAATTCTCGCGCCTGAAGATGCAACTCATTTAGAAAAAATTGCTGAAAGAGAAAGAGCTCCTTTCTATATTGTAGGAGAGGTAACAGAAGATCATCACTTTTCTTTTCATTCAGAAAAAAACAACGAAACCCCTATTGATTTAGATCTTTCTGCCCTCTTTGGCAGCTCGCCTAAAACAATTATGGAAGATACTTCTATCGCAAATGCATTTCGACCGGTAGAATACAATAGCAAAGAAGTAAAGCACTATATAGAACAAGTGCTTCAACTTGAAGCCGTGGCCAGCAAAGACTGGTTGACAAATAAAGTTGACCGTTGTGTTACTGGACGAGTAGCACAACAACAATGTGTAGGAGAACTGCAATTACCGTTAAGTAATTGCGGAGTGATGGCATTAGATTACACTGGTCAAAAAGGAATCGCAACCTCAATAGGACACGCACCAGTTAGTGCACTAATCGACCCTAAAAAAGGAAGTAATACCGCCATTGCAGAAGCCTTAACCAATATTGTTTTTGCTCCACTAGAAAAAGGCTTAGAGAGTGTTTCGCTTTCTGCTAACTGGATGTGGCCGTGCAACAACCCCGGAGAAGACGCTCGCTTATATTATGCTGTTCAAGAATGTTCAGATTTTGCGACTGCATTAGGCATTAACATTCCTACTGGAAAGGACTCCCTTTCAATGAAACAAAAATATCCCGATGGGGATGTACTCGCGCCTGGAACAGTAATTATTTCTGCTGCAGGACAATGCGATAATGTAACTAACATCATAACACCCGTTGCGACCGCAACAGGTGGAGATCTTTACTACCTGGATTTCGCCCAAGACGAATTTCACCTAGGAGGATCGTCTTTTGCACAAACTTTAGATAAAATTGGAAACGAAACTCCTGCAGTAAAAGACGCTGCCTATTTCAAAACTGCCTTTAATACCCTTCAGGATCACATCAAAAAAGGAATTATTACTGCTGGACACGATATAGGGTCTGGTGGATTGATTACAACTCTTTTAGAAATGTGCTTCCCCTCTACTTCCGTTGGGATGGAAATAGATTTTTCTGCTTTAGCAGAAAAAGATTTAATTAAAATCCTCTTTTCAGAAAAGGTAGGAGTTGTATTACAGTCAAAAGAAAACTTAACTGAAAGCTTTACCAAAGAGGGTATTAATGTGATTGCTATTGGAAAAGTCAATAATCGCACAGAATTAACCATAGGAGATTTACAGCTTTCACTTCCAGCAATTCGTCAACACTGGATGGCCACCTCTACTAAATTAGAGGCAGAACAAACTACCCCTAATTTAGCCGCAATAAGAGGAAGTAATGTAGTAGCACAGCCATTAAAATTTAATTTTCCCCATGCATTTGACGGGAAAAAGCCCGCTCAAAAGAAAACCGCCATTAAAGCAGCCGTGATTCGAGAAAAAGGAAGTAATTCTGAACGTGAAATGGCTTATATGATGGATTTAAGCGGCTTTGAAGTTCGTGATGTTCACATGACAGATTTAATCGAAGGAAGAGAAACCCTAGAAGATATACAGTTACTCGTTGCAGTAGGTGGATTTTCTAATTCAGATGTATTAGGCTCTGCCAAAGGGTGGGCAGGTGCCTTTAAGTACAACCCAAAAGCAAAAGCTGCCATTGAAAACTTCTTCCAGCGAGAAGACACCTTATCACTGGGTGTTTGTAATGGCTGTCAATTATTTGTCGAATTAGGACTTCTTACGCCAGCGCATCAAGAATTGCCTAAAATGTTGCACAATAACTCGAGTAAATTTGAATGTATTTTTACTGCCGTAACGATTCAAACAAGTAAAGCAATCATGTTACAAGGACTTGAAGGAAGTACATTAGGTATATGGGCAGCACATGGTGAAGGAAAATTCTCTTTCCCTCAAGCAGAAAAAGCTTATCAAATACCAGCAAAATACTTATATCCAGACTATCCTTCTAACCCAAACGGGTCTGACTATAACGCGGCGATGTTAGCCAGTGAAGACGGCCGTCATCTTGTGATGATGCCCCACCTAGAACGCTCTACCTTTCCATGGAATTGGGGACATTATCCCGAAGATCGAAACGATACAGTTAGCCCATGGACCATGGTCTTTGAAAATGCCTATGGTTGGTTAGCAAAAAAAAATAAATAAGTTCTATAGTTTTCATTATCTTAGGCTTTCTCAAAACAAAATGAAAGCGAACAATGAAACCAACAAGACTATTTGATTTTCTCGCGCATCAGCTCGAGCAGCCACTTGATAAGTGCCTTAACACAAAATACAACGGAAAATGGGAAGCTACTTCTACCCAAGAATTCTATGACAAGGTACAACAGGCCTCTAGAAAGCTCCTACAAATGGGGGTAAAACACGGAGATAAAGTGGCCCTTATCTCTACCAATAATAGAACAGAATGGTGTATTATGGATCAAGCTGTACTCCAACTAGGAGCCACTACAGTTCCCATTTACCCAACCATTACTGGACCAGAATACGAATATGTACTAACCCACTCTGAAAGTCGTTTTTGCTTTATTTCTGACGCAGAAATTTTTGAAAAACTAACTAAAGTGGCCAAAAATACTATGCTCGAAGGGATTTATTCTTTTGAGGAAGTGAAAGGATGCGATTCATGGAACATGCTTTTTGAAAAAGACAATCCCAGTTTGCAAGACAAGGTCGAAGAAGCAAAAAAAGCCGTTCTCCCAGAAGATTTAGCGACCATCATTTATACCTCTGGAACAACAGGTCTTCCTAAAGGGGTAATGTTAAGTCATAACAATGTAGTTTCAAATGTATTATCTGCAACGCAAAAACTTCCTTTAACAAAGGATAAGAATGTTGCTTTAAGCTTTTTACCAGTTTGTCATATTTTCGAGCGTGTTATTCTTTATATCTACTATCACAACGCTATAGAAATTCACTTTGCAGAATCCATTGAGAAGATTTCAGAAAACATCAATGAGGTTCATCCCTACTTTATGACCGCCGTACCGCGATTATTAGAGAAAGTATACGATAAAATTTACGCAAGAGGTGCAGAACTAACTGGGATCAAACAAAAACTCTTTTACTGGGCAGTTGATCTAGGACTCAAATATGAACCTTATGGTCAAAACGGTTTTATCTATGAAATGAAACTCGCTATTGCACGTAAACTCATTTTTTCTAAGTGGAAAGAGGCCTTAGGAGGCAATCTTGAATTAATCAGTTCTGGAAGTGCTGCTTTACAACCCCGTTTAGCCAGAGTATTCTCTGCCGCTGGAATGACCATTGCAGAAGGATATGGAATGACAGAATCTTCTCCCGTAATTACCGTTTCTGAAGAAGCGAATAGAGGAAATAAATTTGGTTGTGTGGGGCGTGCCATCGACGGAGTAGAAATAAAAATCGCCGAAGATGGGGAAATCCTATGTAAAGGACCTAATGTCATGCAAGGATACTACAAGGATCCAGAAAAAACAGCAGAAACAATTAAAGATGGATACCTGCATACAGGAGATATCGGAGTAATTGACGCAGACGGGTTTTTAAAAATCACAGATCGCAAGAAAGAACTCTTTAAAACCTCTGGTGGAAAGTATATTGCACCACAGTTAATTGAGAATCAAATGAAACAGTCTTTATTCATAGAACAAATCATGGTAATTGGTGAAGGCCAAAAAATGCCCGCAGCATTAATCCAACCCGCCTATGAATATATCGAATCTTGGGCGAAAGAAAACAAT
Source organism: Flavobacteriaceae bacterium (assembly GCA_022424955.1). Classification (GTDB taxonomy): domain Bacteria; phylum Bacteroidota; class Bacteroidia; order Flavobacteriales; family Flavobacteriaceae; genus Arcticimaribacter. Next base: position 19,211 of record JAKMGK010000015.1, on the reverse strand, counting down.
GTTACACTGGGCGATACTATGGAAAGCATCTGTCAAAACGAAACATTGATTGCTGCAATTCAAGCAGATATTACAGAACACAATCAAAACTTTGGGAAATGGGAACAAATCAAAAAATTTGAGTTAACCCCTGACATCTGGAGCATTGACGAAGGTCACCTTACCCCTACGATGAAAGTAAAACGTAAAGTAGTGAAGGAAAAGTACAAAGCTTTGAGCGATAAAATTTACGCTTAAACATCGCTTAAAACCCCCTCAAATTGAGGGGTTTTTTTTGCAATATATTATGCAAGCATAATTATGCAGGAATAATTATGCTTGCATATTATTTTTTATTATATTTGAATTAAATAAAACAATATGAAACAGAAAACCATTGAATACGCGCTGCGCTCAACCTGGCAACTCATTACAACGATGTATAATGAAAAAGCCATGAAGTACGATGCGACTATGACAATGGCTTTTACCCTATTAAGCATAGATGCTGGAGGCACACCATCCACCGCGTTAGGCCCAAAAATGGGAATGGAAAGCACAAGTCTTTCTCGTTTATTAAACACCATGGAAGAACGGGGTTATATTGAAAGAAGACCTAATCCAGAAGACGGACGCGGGGTATTAATCTTCTTAACCCAACAAGGAAAAGAAAAAAGAGTCCTTTCAAAAAATACTGTATTGGAATTTAATAATGGACTCATAGATAGCGTTGAACCAGAAAAAATGGAACACTTTTTTGAGGTAATAGAGGCGATCAAAAAGCAAGTAGAAAAAAAACAATTAATTGAATATTAACGGTAACTAATTATGATAGAAGCAACTAAAGCAAATGAATCAATCAAAGGCGCTGCCTTTATTGTAAAAGAGACTGCTGCGCAGGATGTCTTTACTCCAGAAGATTTCAGCGAAGAGCAAATTATGATGAAAGAATCGGTGCAAGAATTTGTTAACCGTGAAATCATCCCACACAGAGAACGCTTTGAAAACAAAGACTACGCTTTTACGCATGAAACCATGCAAAAAGCAGGAGAGTTAGGCTTTTTAGGAGTTGCCGTTCCAGAAGAATACAACGGACTAGGGATGCCTTTTACCTCAACTATGTTAGTGTGTGACTACATTTCTGGTGCAAACGGTTCTTTTTCTACCGCTTTTGGAGCCCATACAGGTATTGGGACTATGCCCATTACCTTATATGGAAATGAAGCCCAAAAGCAAAAGTATGTTTCTAAACTCGCTACAGGTGAGTGGTTTGGTGCTTACTGTTTAACAGAACCAGGCGCAGGATCTGACGCTAACTCTGGAAAGACTAAAGCCGTCTTATCTGAAGATGGATCTCACTATTTGATCACTGGTCAAAAAATGTGGATTTCTAACGCTGGTTTTGCCGATGTATTTATTGTTTTTGCTCGTATCGAAGACGATAAAAATATTACTGGATTTATTGTTGAAGTAGATTTAGAGAATGGAATTACGCTAGGAGACGAAGAAAACAAATTAGGGATTAAAGCTTCTTCTACAAGACAGGTTTTCTTTAACGAAACTAAGGTTCCTGTTGAAAATATGTTAGCTGGACGTGGAGATGGATTTAAAATCGCTATGAACGCTCTTAATGTTGGACGTATTAAACTAGCTGCTGCATGTCTAGAAGGGCAAAGGCACGTGACCTCTTTAGCGGTAAAATATGCTAATGAGCGTGTACAATTTAAAACTCCAATTGCAAAATTTGGAGCGATTCAAAGCAAATTAGCCACTATGGCGACTAACTGTTTTGCAACAGAGTCTGCTTCTTATCGCGCAGCCTATGACATCGAACAACGCATCGATCAATTACTTGCAGAAGGGAAAAGTTTCCAAGAAGCTGAATTGAAAGGAGTAGAGGAATTTGCAGTAGAATGTTCTATTTTGAAAGTTGCAGGGTCAGAAAATGCTCAAGGCTGTAGCGATCAAGGTTTACAAATCTATGGTGGTATGGGATTCTCTGCAGATGCTCCCATGGAAATGGCATGGCGTGATTCTCGCATCGCTCGTATATATGAAGGAACAAACGAGATCAATCGAATGCTTTCTGTAGGAATGACCTTAAAGAAAGCTTTAAAGGGAGAAATTGATTTAATGACTCCAGCCACCACGGTAGGTCAAGAACTCATGTCTGGTTCAATTGAAAAAGTTACTGCTTCAGATGTATTGTTTGGGCAAGAAAAACAATTGATCAATAATATGAAAAAAGTATTTATGATGATTGTAGGATCTGCCGTTCAAAAATTTGGACCTAACCTTGATGCAGAACAGCAAATCTTATTAGCTGTTTCTGATATCTTGATAGAAACTTATATGGCAGAATCTACCCTTTTACGTGTAGAGAAAAATGCAGAACGATTTGGTGTAGCAACACAAGAACGTCAAATTGAAATGACACAATTATACTTATTTGAAGCGATAGAACGCGTTAACGCTAAAGCGAAAGAAGCCATTGTTTCTTTTGCCGAAGGAGCACAACAAGCGGGTATGATCGCAGGAGTCAAGCAGTACACTAAATATGCTGAATATCCTAATATCTCTGAATTGAGAAAAAACATTGCCGCCACGGTAATTGAGGAAAATAAATATCCTTATTAATTAATCACTGGTTTTATTTTGTTTATACTCCTAAGGACTCAAATCCTTGGGAGTTTTTTTTTATCTTAACCTAATAATATTTTAAGATGAAAAAGATTTATACTACCCTATTTTTATTGACTACTTTATTTTACACAAAATCTTATGCTCAAACTCCAGCAGATTTTTACTCCATTATTAATGAAGTATCAGAAGAAAGAATAAAAGCAGATATCACCACTTTAGCTAATTTTGGCACAAGGCATACCTTAAGTGATACTTTGTCACAAAGCAGAGGTATAGGCGCAGCAAGAAGATGGATTTTTAACGAATTTCAAGAGATCGCTAAAGCCTGTGAAGGCTGTATTGAAGTATCTTATCAAAAAAACTATCACGAGCCTAATGGAAGGCGAATTGTTAAACCCGTTTGGATCAATAATGTTGTAGCAATACAAAAAGGAACAAAATACCCCAATCGTTTTATTATAATGAGTGGGGATATTGATTCAAGAATTTCAGATCCCACTAATTATACCGATGATTCTCCTGGGGCAAACGACAATGCCAGTGGAATGGTAGGAACCATAGAAGCAGCGCGTGTTTTATCAAAATATTCTTTTGAAAACAGTATTATTTATGCTGGGCTTGCAGGAGAAGAACAGGGTCTATATGGCGGTGCAGGGCTTGCAAAACACGCCCAAGAGCAAGGCTGGGAAATTATTGGGACTTTGAACAATGATATGATTGGAAATATTAAAGGAGTAGATGGAGTAATAGACAATAGGACTTTTAGAATATTTTCTGAACCTACTCCAGCGAATGAATCAGAGCGGGCAAGAAAAAGTCGCCGTTTTTATGGGGGTGAAGTAGATGGCATCTCTCGTCAATTAGCGCGTTACATTCACAAAACAGTACAAACATATATGCCAGAGATGAACCCCAAGATGATTTATCGTCTCGATCGTTTTGGTCGTGGAGGGCATCATCGCCCATTTAACGATCTAGGCTTTGCAGGAGTACGCATTATGGAAGCGCACGAAAATTATACCCAGCAGCATCAAGACATTCGAGTAGAAAACGGGATTGCCTATGGCGATGTGGTGGAAGCAGTTGACTTTGGCTATGCCAAAAAATTAACCGCAGTAAACGCCATTAACTTGGCTGCATTAGCATGGGCGCCACCTGCATTAAAAGAATTAAGCATAGGAGGAGTCGTAGAAGCTTCGGCTAAGTTTAAATGGACTAAAACAGAGGACGAGAATATTGCCGGCTATAAGATCTATTGGCGAGATACCACCTCCCCTACCTGGGATCACAGCCGTTTTGTAGGAAATATAGGAGAAACCACCCTAAAGGGAATTGTAATCGATAACTTCTTTTTTGGGATGGCAACAGTAGGCAAAAATGGGGTAGAAAGTCCTGTAGTATTCCCCAATAAAGTAATGCGTTAATAATTATTTTGATTCAAACGCTTATTGGTATCCACTCCATTACGGTAATCTGTTAGATCAAACCGGGTATAGAATTGAAGAATTTTGGGACCCCATGCCTGATTTATTTTACGTAATGGGAAACTAAATTTCCCCCCTATCTCAAAATTCTGTACTCGAAATCCCAGGTTAGCCCCAAGGCTTATGGCGGGTGCCTCTTGATAATACAATTGTTGATTAAATCAAACATAGAAATCATCTAAGTTGAATTCCTCTCCTAGAAACAATTCATAAAAATCTGCTCCAGCAGCATTAATTTCGACTGACGTATTTGAACAATAAAAGCTATTTGACAAATTAGTACTTATGCTCAAATTTACAGGAGCTGGAAAATAGTCTACGGTAATACTTGCTGTTTGTGTTGTAGTGGTTACAAGGCTTTGGGAATAGATTATTTCAGCAAAAAAAGTATCAATTAAACTGTAATTATCAACCGTAATTTGAGTCAAAGAGGGATCAGAGGTATTTAACTGTTGTGGACTTCACCCATCTGGGACCCGAAAAAATTAAAAGAAACCATTCACAGGGACACTAGGTACTGAAAAGGTTATTGGAGTATTGTGACAAACCGTTATTGTAGTGCCTGGACCATGAGAGGTCTCAAAGGTAGGCGTTGCGATTTGACTAAATAAAGGTGTGGAAAATAGGCAGGCTGAAAAATATAGTAAAGTATATAATACACAAAGTTTGGGGAACTTCATAGGTAGGTTAATTTAAGTTAGGGTCTTTTAAATGCAAGCAAAATCATTGACTTTGTCTCACTTAATTATAATTCAATAACGTAAAATAATCCGAAGTATTGAGTAAGCAGTTGGTTAGTAGTAATTATCGGTCTGTAAACGGTTGTATTGACCACGACGATTACGACGGTAAATACTAAAGTCAAAAGTAACAAACAACTCAAAAATACTTGGTGAAAAGACCGCTCCGGGAGATTGGAAAGGAAAGTTATATAGCACCCCAAAATCAAAATTCTCTACCGCTAATCCAACAGAGACTCCTACATTATTTAAGGCAAAGGTATTCAATGATGCAGCCTGCTGACTTAATCCAACCGAAAATTCACCTAATTGAAAATCTTGCGATAAATAAATTAAGACTGCATCGCCAAATTTGGTGAAAGAACCATAAGCAAACAAATAAGAATAACGCGGTAGATATCTTCTTTCATAAGGGTTTAGATCAAACTCATAAGCACCCTGTAAAGAAATCTGTATGGGCTTTTCAAAAGGGACTTCTTTATTATAAGAAGTATTAGGCTTATTTAAATGCTTTAAAGTTAAGCCAGCCATAAAGCGATCTGAGTGCAATAAGAAAGATGCTCCTAGATCGAGATAATTCACATTACTTATCACTGGAGCGAGAGGGTCAATCGATTCTGTATTGATAAATCCAGTGGCTGTATTTAACTGATCTTCAAAAATAAGATTCTCTGGGTTGACCGACTGACTTCCAAAACCTAAGGTCACCGCAGGCAAGAAATAAAGATCATTATCAAACTGGAGTTTATAGACATAGGATAAATTAGCTAAATTAATCGTCAATCCAGTATTTTGAATCTTGAAGGAATTAACATCTAATCCTAAACTGAAATCAAGATTGTCAAAAGATAACGCACCAAAAACATATTTGTTGTCCATCTTGTCAAACTCATTTAACTTCATTTGATTATACAATACCCCCGTCTTATTTAGGCTATTTAAACCAAAATAACTAGGGTTCGTCTTTTGCATAAACTTTGAGTGATTAACAATGTATTCATCTTGAGCAAAGATGAAAGTAAACATCATCAAAAACAATGCAGTAATAAACGTGTATTTCTTATTGATTTTTTGCATTAGTTAATCACAATAAAGGTTCCACTCTTCTCTACATCTGTCTCTCCATCTAGTAATACACCATATGCGGTATAAATATAGTAAGGTGAGAACGGCGCTAGACTTCCATCCCATCCAGTTATTGAAATTCCCTGGATATTATTGAGGTCTGCTTCTTCTACATATTCGTTGTACACTACATTACCTCTATAATCATATACGGTAAAGGTCATGTTACTAAATCCACTAAATAATGGACGGAAGTTGTCGTTCACCAAGTCATTATTTGGTGTAAATACATTCGGCACTAAGATGTTATATCCTTTTCCAATAGAAATTGGCTGGGTGATTTCTTCAGAACAGCCCACATCGTTGTAAATACGCATAGTGGCGAAGTATGTTCCAGAAATACCATAAGTATGTCGTACAGGAATAATACTGTCGATCAGGGTTGGAACATCTACTGCAGGAGTATTGTCACCAAAGATCCATTCTGAACGTACATAAGGATCCGTTGAAGTATTTTCAAAGGTAATTTCTTCTCTGGCTAAAATTACACTAGATGCTTCAAAGTTAGGGGAAGTGTAAGAGAAGTTAGGCTCTCCAATTCCACGGTTAATATCTGTTGTGATCCAGCATCCCTCTTGATTAACAATTCTAAATTCTGCTTCGTCAACTGCATTGACAATAGCCACAGACCAAGAACGATCACTTAGACGAACAACATCTGAGCTTGGGATAAGAATATCGTTATAGTAGAAACTCAAGTTTCCATTGTTATTATCAAAAATATCTACTAATAGTCTTCCTTGCTGACCAGTACATAAGTCTTCGTCTACAAAAGGTCCATCGATGATATACAACTCTCTGTTAGGAGAAACCTGTATAATTTCTTCATAGAAGGTGTATTGATTTGGTTCATTACATCCTGTATTAGCGAGAGAAATAATTTGCATTTTATAGTTCCCTGGTAATAGGTCTTGCAATGAAGTACGGTTTTCGTACTCATTCAATGGGCGATAACCAATATTATCTTCAGAATTGAGATAACGCGGATCTTCAACAAACCAGTTGATCACATAAGGTAATTGACCTCCAGAAATCTGTACTCCAATTTGACCATTTAGTCCACCACTTGAACAATCTGGTGGGAGAGATTTCACTACAGTCCCTAAATTATCAGGATCTGTTAACGTTCCTTCTGTAAAGAAAGGCTGTACAACATCTTCTACCTCAATGGTAACAGGGTTTTCTGCTTGATCACAAGAACAGTATGAGTGTGAGTTTCTATCAAGTATACGTAGACAGTATTGACCAGGATAAGCAGGATCAACGCGCTCTCCATAGAAGACCTGGGTAGAGGCCGAAGGATCATTTGGCGTATAGGTCCATTCAAACTGGTAGGTTGGAATTCCGTCTACGATAAACGGGTCTCCATAGAGTGCTGAGGCTGTAATTCCTCCATCAACCGCACCTGTACAAAGGTCAGTGACAAAAGTTGTATCACCATTGTATTGGATGGGGAGATATTCTCTCACTGTGAAGTAGTATACTTCTTCACAAGGAGTGAGTCCTGTATTGTCTACATTCTCGCTCACACTCAAGTAATAGCTTCCACCAGGAAGATTTCTAAATCTATAAGTATATCCTCTAGGTTGTAAGAATAAAGATCTTCCTCCTCTTGTTTCTACATCTCCATTAAAGATATTACTATTATTTAGCGGTACTTGACCCCCGTCTAGATCAAAAAGCTCCATATAGAATCCATTGTTGGTGGTTTGAGTAACACTAAAGGAACGGTTAACGCTTAGACTGACATTGAAGAAAATATCGTGTGAGTAACCTTGATCTGTGTCATCCCAATTAATAGTAGTGTTAGAAGGCTCTGGATAGTTAGTACAGTTTCCATTACCAATAGGTGGAATATTTTCACGAGATCTAAAGTTGGTAATATTTAGACTTCCTTCAGAGATAGAGATATTTCTGGTGATAAATTCGCCACCGGCACAGGTTGACTCTCTAGAGTCTGTAATGATGGCACGATAAATTCCTGCAGGTAATCCATTTACAGTCGCAAGTCCATCATAACTTGAATCTAATGGTACCCAATCTGTTGTAGTGGTAGCATTTGTTGTTTCTCCTGTGCTTGAATTCACAGTAGTAGAAGTTGTAGAAGTAAATTCATACCACTCAATTCTCAATGGTGGAATAAAGTTCTCTATAGTTAATTCAATTCTACTTTCAGTATTACCACAACCTGGCAAGGTTACTAACGGACGACTAACTCGCATTTGCTGGTTATTTACTTCTTCGATCGTAAAGGTTCCAGAAGCAACTACACAAGCCGCAGTATTGGTGTTATTGATCGAAACCTCATAGAAGTACTCTCCTGCCTGTCTAAAGTTATCCACTAATACTGTTGGTCCTGCATTTAACGTTCCATCTAATACTTTATAATAATTGTAGTTTCCTCCATCGTTAGAAGCAATATATAACTGTCCTTCATTTGAAGAAGAGATGGATGGTGCAGTTGGGTTAGACGCAGACGCTACTATTTCGAAAGTAATTTGACCAGAGGTATCATTCACACAATCAATATCACTTACTTCAAAGTTATTGACTTGATATTCGTACACTTCTGGGAAAGAAAATGTCGTAGAAGTAATTACACCAGAAGAACAACCAAAGCTATCAATAACTTCTAAATTAAAGATAGTTCTAGTTGCTAAGTTTCTAACATCAATACCATCAAACTCTACGCGATTATTTGCTGCAGAAGTGGCTGATAATATTCCATTGTTTAATTGAATGGTATAAGGTGCTGCAAAAGGATTTCCTCCTGTAACTTCAAACACTAATCTTCCTCCTAGGTCTAACTCTTCGGGACAAGACGGAACTCTTGTACTTTCTGGTATAATTCTAACACTATAAGGTTCAGGCTGTTCAACACGTACTGTGATGACATCTGTACAAGCAGGAAGTAGGTTCCCGTCTGGGTCTAATGGTGGGCTTAAATCGGTTACCTCAAACACATAGGTTCCAGCAGGTAAGTTAGATAAGCTTACGGCAGCCCCTACTCCAGCTGGGATTACTGTTCCTGGAGTTAAAGAACTTATTTCTAGGTTTCCAGAGCCGCCTACTGCGAATAAGTCAAAAGATGCATTTGAATTTCCAAAACAATCCAAGGTATAGATAAAGTCTGCGGTTGCTGTACTGGTTACGCTTCCTACGCCACGTTGATTGACAAAATTAGCGGTTTCTACACCATTAAGACGTACTGAGGCATATCCACCCACAGAAATTAATTGTGGTGGGTATTCACAACCAAGGACAGCATCTGTTAAGGTTAAATAGTAGTCTCCTGGTGGAAGGTTTTCTGGATTAGGGCTTGTATCAATTACTCTAGTTCCAGTTAATGATTCAGCCCAACTGTATTCATATAAACCTGATCCTCCTGTAAAGGCATTTACTTGTACTCCTCCTATTAATCGTGTTGTAACAATATTTCCATTTCCAGTTGTCCCAGTAGAACAATAACTATCGGTCACTTGAACAATTGTTGGATCAAAGTTGAGAGCTGTTGGAATACGTACTGCTCTAGTTAATGGTAACGTACAAGAACTCGTGTCAGATACTTCTACCACATATAATCTACCTGGAGTAAGTCCAGTAAAGTTTGCTTGACCATTCGTTACTCTTATTCCATTCGCACCAGGCAATCTAACCCCGTTGTATTCTATCGTATATGTGTATGGCGCAATTCCTCCTGAAGCTTGAACTGAAATAGAACCAGTAACTCCACCACAGAAATCTACATCGAATCCTAGTGCAGGTGGCTCTTCTACCACAAATGTAGCACTTGAAATACAGCTGTTTACAATAACTTCAAGGCCATAACTACCTGCATAAAGGTTGTAAATACTAGTAGCTGTTACTACAGTACTATCTGGATAAGTCCAACGCAATACTGGAGCATAAGCAGCCGCAAACTGAGTCGTTGTAACAGAATTATTGATCGCGGCTGTGTCTGATGTATTTGCAGTGACCGTAAATGGTACTCCTTGGACTGTTCCTTCAAGTCTTAATCCAAAGCCAGATAGAGAAGCTTGTACATCTTGCTGGGCAGGATCATTATTAATTCTGCTTACAAGATCATTAATTATATCTGTATTGCTGTAAACAGAATTTACACCTAATACAGTTTGACCACCACGTGTATTATATTCAGTTCCATTGATGTAAACTCTAAATATATCTGTATAAGTAACTGCGGCTGAAGGTGCAAAAGTGATCATTGATATCTGCTCGAAACCTGGTGTTACTGAGGTAATCGCATTTAAGAAGTCAGGGTCAGTAGGATCACCCAATACGATTGAACCTGTATTATCACCATTACACTCTACATCAAATACTAAGAAGTCTTGAATGTAATCTGCATCAATAATTGGCCCTGGATCAACTTTAATTGAACCATTGACTACTACATCAGGATCACAAGTACCAGTCAAAGTGATTTGGTAGTTATAAGTCGTGGTTGAAGAAACCTGAACAGATGGTGTTCCTAATACCCGAACAACATTATTTGTCCCACCAGCAGCAGATGCTAATGTCGCACTTATTCCTGGAGGAGTTTGATCCCAACTTATACTGAAGGTGGCTCCAGATTGTGGGTTAAAGATATAATCAATTGGTTCAATTGGACTATTGTTACAGACCGAAGGTTGATTCTCACTACCTGCATAGAGTGACATCACTGGCGTTGGTAGAATGGTGATTGTACCACTCTCTCTTGCAGGCCCACAACCCGTGGTTTCAACTTCATATAAGAAAGTTCTAATTGTAGTAGAAGCCTGTGCAGCAGCTTGAGCAACACCACTAATAATCACTTGTGTTGATGTCAAGCTATATCCAATTCCTAGTAAGGAAGGTGTAAAGGACACTACAGCAGAAATTGCATCTTGCTCAAGGTTATAGATAATAGGTTCCAATGTATTAGTTCCAGTACCAGCACAAATAGTTTGATTTTCTGTCGTTGGTGCAGAAGCTAAGACTAACATTTCTTCTGGTTTAACCTCAATTATACCCGTGTAAACTATTTCTGGTGCACATGCGCTTCTGTTGGTAGTTACTTGATAAGGATACTGTGTGGTGGTCGTAATATTTACGGAAGGTGACCCTGAAATAATTAAACGATTTGTTCCTGGTGTAATTACTGCATTCACTCCGTTTAAACGTGGACCTGTCCAAATAAATGTAACATCTGTCACACCACCATAGAAGGAATAAACAATATCTGCAATATCATCTTGACGGTCACAAACGGCGAAGAATCCAATTTGATTTGTAGTAGTTGCAGCACTGCTTAATTCCAATACTGGTGGTGAGTGAACAGTAATATTACCTGTTATTGTACTAGATACACAAGCACCTCCTGTAACAATCTCATAGGTATAATTGACTGTTGGTGTCGTAAAGGTTGTCGATGCTGTTACAGAACCACTGATTAAAATTGTATTAGATATTGTAAGGTTGTAGCCCAATCCTTGTGGTAGACCATTTTGAGACGGTCCACCATTTTCCGAATAAGTAATTGTGTAAGGAGCTCCAATTGCACCTCCAGATAATTGATATTCAATAGGAGTGATAAATTCTGCAATAGCATTTCCAGTATTATCATTATCAAATAAACAAACACTCTGATTATCTGATGTTGGAGAAGAAATTAGAGTGATGGAGTCTACTGGATCTAATTGAATACTTCCTGTCATAACTACTTCAGATACACATGCACTTCGTACTGTAACTATTTCATAATTATAAATGGTAGTTTGCGTCACATTAACAATTGGGGTTCCAGAAATCACATAGCGATTTGTGCCAGAGTTAGTCGTTGTAAGACCACTCATTGCTAAAGAATTAGATCCGGTCCAGTTAAAGGCGAATCCAGTAGCTCCCCCTTGTATCTCATAGACGATATCTTGTATTGGAGTACCATCACAAATGGCTTGGTTTGCTGTTGATGCGGTAGAAACCATAGTCATTACTGGTGGAGAAAGTGTAGTAATATAACCACTAATCGTATCTGTAACACAACCTCCCGTTGTTTCAATGATATATTCATAGAACATCGTTGGGGTTACATAGGTAGTAGAGGCTACAATACTTCCGGTAATTAAAACAGTGTTAGAAGGCGTAATACTGTAGCCCAATCCAGCTGGGAGACCGTTGATTGTTGCTCCACCATTTGAACGATAACTTACGTTCACTGGAAGGCCTACTGCTCCTCCAGTTAATTGGTATTCAATTGGTTGAATTGGCGCTGCAATGGCATTAGTAGGATTATCACGATCTAAATAACAAACCGTTTGGCTAGCTGTACCTGCAGTTACTGGCAACGTAGGAGTTACTATTAGTGAAATAGCATCCTCAGGTTCAAGTTGAATACTACCTGTAAGTAAAATCTCTGGTGCACAGTCACTTCCCCGCGTTTCAATTTGATAATTATAGATGGTTGTTTGTGTGACATTCATACTAGGAGTACCAGTAATGATATATTCTGTTTGTGTTGGGTTATTCCAACGTGCCGATATTCCTGTAACATTAGAAGCTCCAGAAGTCCATGTAAAGACAACATTGTCTGCTCCAGGTCCAAGGGTGTAGATGATATCATCAATCGGCTGATTATCACAAACAATTTGGTTATCTGTTGTTGGAGAAGAGGTCAATGTTAATTCTGGGGCAGTGCGCACTTCTATAGTACCCGTAGCAACGTCAGTACCACAAGCGCCTGGTCCTGTTTCGATTTCATAAGTATAAATCGTGGTTGAGGCAGCAGCATTTGCCGCAGCAGCGGTTGCAATACCCGAAATAATTAAAGCATTTGAAGCATTAATACTATAGCCAAAACCTGGAGGTAAACCACTTTGAACAGGTCCACCATCTTGTCTATAGGTAATTGAATTGATGGTTGTCGCGCCTCCAGATAATTGGTATTCAATAGGATCAAACGCAAAGGTTGAACTAGTAACATTTCCTACACAAATTATTTGTGCATCATCTCCAATGGATCCAGCAAAAGTAATTATATCTTTTGGACTAATAGTTACTACACCTGAAATAGGCGTAGGTGTTGTTAAACAGCCAAAGGCATTTCCAATTAAATTATAAGCATAAGTATAGGTAACAGGTGCAGTAATTGCAAGATCAGGCACATCGACAGAAATAATAATATCAGTGCCAATTTTATTTGCTGTTATCCAAGAAGGCTGTGTGGTAGGTGTAACTTGACTTATTGTAATTGCATTAGGAGCATAATATGTAATAAATTGTGTTCCTGAAACAACGCCAGTATTATCACAATAGACTGGATTAGGATCGCTTACTGGAACACCAAAGGTGTGAGGGTTGATTGTAATCGTTCCAGAAGCAGCAAATCCTCCTGCACAACCGGGTCCAACCGCGGATAGGGTGTATTCATAGTCTTGAGGATTATTAGAAGTACTAGATGCAATTCCACTAATTTCAAAATAAGCTGGGGGCCTTACATTCACACTATTCCCAGGAGAGAAGGTAGAAGAAGATAATGTAGTTACAGTAAAGGCTACTCCAGGATTATCTGCCTCGATCGTAATAGAGGAAGCGTTTGAAGTTACCGAATGGTTAGGTAAACTTGCATCTAACCAAGCCGTTAAGGTATTGACTAATGTTGTGATATTTAAGGTTGAAGTGGCACCGTTAGTAATTGCAGTATACGGTGTCCCATTTACATTAAAGGTAAAGAAGTCACCCGCAGCTGTAGTGAGTGGTGCGCCCATTCTTGTTACATTAAATTCAATTATTTGATTCTGCGCATAGTTAGAATATATAATTCCAGTAGGAGTGACATCCCAGCTAGGTGTTATAGCAAAGGCAGGGTTAAAAATTTCATAACGTATAGGTAAAATGGTTTCAGAAGCACAGACCGTCCTATCTTCTCCTCCAGCGGTAACCAAAACAACATTTGGCTCAGGTTCAAGATTAAAGGTGATGGTTTGTGAAACATTAGCACAACCCCCTCCAAAAGTTTCATAGGTCACTGCCCATGCAGTTGGTACTGCTACATTTTGGTTCATTGATCCAGTAATTTCATATTGATCAAATGAACCTGGTCTTAAGCCAAAGGTTAATCCATTAGGAAGTGGGAGGGCTGAAGAAGGACTTAATCTAATCCCCGATGCTCCTTCAACACTCATTATAATTGAATTAACACCAGTAAAGTCGTTTACCGCACAATAAGAGGCCGTTGCAGAACCTTGAATAACATCTATCTTAGCAGCTTCAAGTATCTCAATTGTTCCACTTGCAATTGCAGTTTCACAACCTGGTTGCGGCGCCTCTGTTTCAATTTGATAGTTTACTAATGTTGCCGTTCCTGAAGGCGTACCAAAGATGCTAAATATTTTAGATAAAGGCGAAGCAATTGGTGCAGCAAAGTTAACGGCACTATTTACCGGCTGCGTTGTTGCAATGGTGAACGAATTGCCTGGTTGACCAGAGGGTCCTACTTCAATTACCAAACTTCCTCCACTATAAGTGGCAACAAAATTATTAGTTCTAGTATTTATCTCATTTGCTAATCCATTACCAACATGATCTGCAGCCGTACCTGTTGCTATAGTTGTTCTAAATTCAAATCGTGTATTGTCTATGGATATAGAATAAGTTCTTCCAATAGTAGTTTGCGTTACTGTTGTTAATGTAATGGTGGTTAATTGAGAAGTGATTTCTAGGAATGGTGTAATTCCTGAAGGTAAGTTTAATGCTCTTACTCTGTTAGCTGCACCTTCAATTTCGTAGGTTATTGTGTTCAGTGCAGTTCCAGCACATAATTGCTGATTATTCGAATTGAATCCAGAAGTTAAATTTATTCTTGGTGGACCTGGCACAGAAATCACATAATTAACTCTCTCTCCTGGACATGGTGTTGGTTCAACAGTTATAATGATATTTCCTGAGAATCCTGGACGGAAATTCAGTTCTAAGGTGCTCATGTCTACCCCAGGATCTAACTCAAAGTCTGTGTTAGAAGCTAAATAAGTTGTACTTGTAGCTAATCCTACTTGACTATTAACATACCAACGTACTGGTTGTCCATTAGTGGTTAAGGTAGAAGTATAGCCACCAGCTGGAATAGGACATTCAGGTAATAGATTACCTACTGCAGTAACACTTGTAACAGGACCATCTTGTTCGCCTATAGTAATGGTTCTACTTTTCCAGTCTCCAGCTACACCTGAACAGCTAATAGGACGAACTAAGAGTTCAAATGATCCCCACCAACCAGTATTCCAATCAATTGTACCGGTTAATTGGTCAATTATTCCTGGATTTGCAACTAAAGAACCAAGTCCTGGTTGAGGATTAGATATGTTCCATTCAAGTCTGTCGAATTCATTTGGGAGATTTCCGTTATCACTTGCAGTAAAGAATTGAGTACTTGGTGTTGCATCAGTTATTTCACAAGTAGGTAGAGCACCAGTGAATTCTCCACCACAAACTTGGACGTTTAGTGCTACTGGTTCAATTAATGACGAAACTGTTGGAGTATTAACGAGTGCTTGTGGTACTACGTCTACTTGAACTTCAAGCCAATCAGAAACATCACAACCAACAGCTCTTACTCTTATAGTTGATGTTCCACTAAAACTTGGATTCCATTGCATTGTTCCACTCCTTATTATATCCCTCTGTGCAGGTGGTGTTAATCTTAAAGATTGATTAACTCCTGTAGGTGAGGATGAGGTAGTGTAGATCATATTAGCAAATCTAGATTCTATGGTAATTTCATCTATCTGATTATTATAATATGAACTAACATTAGGATTGGTATTTATTAAGTTAGCAAGAGCCAAACCTACCTGGTCAGCAGTCTCTAAACCTACATTAGTAGTAATCGAATATGTTTGTGATGTCCCTGAGGCATTTACAGAAATCACATAATCAACTCCCAAAGTATTAGTTGATATATTTTGTATTATACCAATTGAATACTGGGTAAATGTATTTTGAATCATATTACCTGCAGTTGGAGGCTCAAAATCCCAGAAATATTGATAAAATATGCTATTGAGTTCGTCATCTAAATAGCATGCAAAAAATTCAGTTTCTGGGGTTGTTGGAGCAGGGAGATTATCCTGACAAACTGTATTATTAAACCAGTAATCAACACCATCTATGGTTTGATTAATAACTTCAAATCCTTTAGCATTTGTTCCCATTCTAATAAAATCAGGTACTATTCCGTTAGGTAAGATTCTAAATTCATAGGATTCATTTACAACTGTACAACCATCTACACCTACTGATAGAAGATTTACAATTGAATTTCCACTAATATTCCCAGAAATAGTGAATGAATTTGTTCCTGATACTTCATACCAATCATCCAAACCATAAAGATTTGTAGTCACAGTCCCGCCCGCTCCGGGAGTTATGATCAATCCATCATCAAGGCCCTGGACTTCAATACTCGTAGCACCGCCTCCAAAATTGAATGTAATTGGATCAATGGGATCACCATCACAAATACCTTGAGGTGAATTATCTCCATCAATTTGATTTAAAATATGCGGCGATGTTACTTCTATTGCTACAGGATCAGTATATACTTGACAACTTTGCATAAAAGTATTTGGTAATCGAGCACCTGTATTCCCTTGCACTAAAATTTTATATTCGAATTCAGCATTTATTGGTGGAATAAATGCTATTGTTGGGGATGGGGACCCAGTTGATGCTGCAACGTTATATGTATCAGCAACTAATGGTACAATAGTCAATATATTATTATCTGAATTATATTCTGCATTAACATTGAAGTTTTCTAATGAAACTTTATTTGCAAACTTATTCCCCATAGAATCCAAATTATCAGTTGCAGTTGAAGTTATTTCATATTCAGTTCCGTTAATAACAATACTATAATTTTGACCACCACTAAAACCAACTCCATTATTATTAAATCTTATTGAAGTTTGTTCTAAATTAAATGGTTGTGGGTCACCAACATATGTAATTACTGCACGATAATATGTTACTGGCATTGTTGGTAGCCATGAATCACCAAGATTAAATGTCAAATTAGCTGATCTCTGACCTGAAATATCTGACCATCTATACTGATTATCAGATCTTTGCCACTGAACAGTAACAGAATTTGTAATTGCCTCGGAAGCATTTAAAACCAAGGTTTCTGGTAAGTCAATTGCCGAAACAATTTGGCAAACAGATTGATCATCCAAAACAAAACCAGCATTTAAATCAGGTAATATTTCAATCCTTATTGAATTTGTTGTCTCCTGACAAAATACATCTGTAGATACTGAACTTCTTGCTAGTCTTCTAAACCATGTAGTTTGTGTAAGTGATGGTGGGTTATAAAAGTTATTCGTTGCGGATGCTATAGAGGTCCAAGAAGCATTATCTACTGACATTTCCCACTGGTAAGTTATTGTACCTGCTCCATCATCAGTGGCATCCATTTGTATACCTCCACCAGTCATTGAACTAATTAATGTAGGAGGAATCGCCCCGTAACAATATGTTTGATTAAGATTTGGATCTAATGCTCCAGGATCAATATCCCTTACTCTTATAAAAGTAACTGAACTTAAAGCCGAACAATCAGATGTTAATCCTCCAGGGCCAATCGTCTGACGTCTGTAGTACTGAGATTCTAATAAAGCTGGTGGCTGATAATCCCTCGATGTAGCTGTAGTTATATTAGTAAATGACACCCCATCAGAAGATACTTGCCATTGATATGTAATTGCCATTCCCGATGCACCCCCAATGACCTCAAGTAATAAAGGTGTTTCTCCATTACAAATTGATTGATTAGTAGGTGATATAGTTCCACCTGAAATTGGAGCTACTACATTAATTGTTAATATATTACTTGGTTCTTCACAAATTACGCCATTTAATTCACTTATTGTATATCTGACAAAATTAGTAGTTTGTACTAAGGCACCTGGACTGTACGTTGATGAATTTGTGAATGGTATAGGATTATATGTAATTGAATCAATACTACTTTCCCATCGGTAACTAATCGCTCCTGAAGCTGAGACTGTTCCAGCCTGCTCAGTGAGAATTGAAGGTAAATCCCCAGAACATATAGTATCAGTCGTTGTACCTATTATTCCAGGATCAAAAATTATGTTTTCAGTTAGACTTATTGTTGCAATAGAAGAACAACTTGCTCCACTGTATGGATTGCCGATTACCAGAACTGAAACGACATCACCATTATTTATTGAAACTGGTGGAACTATTCCTATAGGTCTAAAGGTATTCGAACTACTAGACTGATATGTTGTTGAATTAATTATAAATTCATAAGTACTTGAAGCAAAATCAGAACTAGCTGTAAAAAGAATATCATCACCATGACAAAATACTCCACCAGTTGCATCGGAGTTTAATGTTACAACAGGTGATGGAGATGTTCTTATATTGAATGCCTCAGAAATATCAGAACAAGCCGATGTATCTGAAACTAGACCATTAAACACCTCTACTCTAACATCATCATTGTTTAAGAGGTTATTGGTAGAAAAAGAAGATTGTGAAGATCTTACTTGAACTGCGATATTGTTTACACTAAATTCATAACTGTATCCTACATTCGTTGGAGTAGCATAAAATATTATTTCATCGTCTATGCATATATTTAAAGTATCAGATGCTACTTTATTTATTCCCCCCTGAACAACGGATATTGATGCAATAAATGTATTGTCGATTCTAATTCTAATTGGATTACTCGGCTCACTACATGTGGTAGTTCCTGTATCACTAACGGCTAGTCTTCTATAGAATGTATTTGTATTAAGAATGGTAGTTGGTGTATAGTTCTGTGAGTTTGCAAGTGCAATATTATTATAAACAACATTATCAGATGAAATCTGCCATTGATAAGAAAGTGACCCTGATACTTGACCACTTTGATCAGTTCCTATCATAGGAGGAGCAGTCTGTCCTTGACATATAGTTTCTGTAACAGTAGTAATGGTTCCTGCACTTGAAATTATATTTTCAAACATTGTAATACTTGTGATATTACTACTACAGCTTGCTGCAATTGTTGCTGCCGATACACTGACTATATCTCCATTGCTGATAGTCTGACCATAGCCTAAAGGATCAAACGATTGAGTAGTACTGTTTTGATAGGATACACCATTAATCGTGAAGTCGTAAGTCGCTCCTGCTATTGATGCATTAGCAAAGAAAGTTATCGCATCACCTGTACAAATTTCATTACCCA
>JAKMGK010000102.1 GCA_022424955.1 Flavobacteriaceae bacterium | reverse complement strand
TTCTAATATTTCTCCTGTGCGTGGATCAGAAACGCTAGGTCCAGTTGCATTTCGTGTTGTAGACGCTACATATCGCACGGTGGAATAGCGAACATCTTCTGGGCTGAAGTCGGGGTCTTCTTCTTTTGATGGAGGGTCTTTTGCCAAGATGGCATTTTTAAATCCAGCTTTTTCAAAAGCGGTATTCCAGTCTTCAATCCCTTGTTTAAAATACTTTCTCCATTTTAAGGGAGTAGCAGGGTCTAGATAGTAAACAATGGGTTTGATGGGTTCGACTAATTTTCCCTTCAAATAAGCATCTTTGTCTTTTGGTTCTAGTCTCCATCGTCTAACGATACTGTATTCGTCAGATTTTAATGCGTCTGAACTATAATCAATTTTAGATAAGCTAAACCAGCCTACTCTTTCATCTTCATAGCGAATGGGCATAGGGTCTTCTGGCAAAACAATGAAAGAATGATTGATTTGAAAACTAAAGGTGCTCGAACGATTCGCTCGTGGGGGTTTATTTACTTTAAAGGTAAGGGTATGCCTAATTTCTGTGTTTTTAGGAAAACTATTTGCACTATCTATACTGCTGCGCTTTTTGTCAACTCCACCAATTTTGTAGCGATCCTTATCGCCTTTACGAATAATGTTAAAACCGGGAGAATCTGCCATAAAGTGACTTGTGACATCAATTAAGAAGCGGTCTTTCTCTTTGTTTTTAATCTCAAAAGCGGCTAGAATAGGGGCAAAGTTATTCTCTTTTACACTAATTGCAATTGGATCTTCTTTTACACTTGCAATATTATTATAGCTTACTTGTTTGATGAGAATCTTCTTTCCTTTTTTTTCAAATCGAATTACCTGTTGTGCTGTTTTTGACCCAGCATTTAGATAGGCAGAATAGTTGGCTGGTAATTGAGCAAAGCGAGTCAAAACTAGTAGTTCTTTCCCAAGAAGAGCTGAGGATATTTCAAAATATAACTTGTTCTCTTCATTTAGATAAGTTGTAATTAGGCCTTTATTAACCTCCATTTCTTTGGTTAAAGAGTCCAGAGGTTTTAAAGAATTAGTTTTTTTATTCTTTTGAGCTTGTAGGGTAAAAGAGAAAATTATGGCAAAGAGTGTAATTAAAAATTGCTTCATTTTAAAGTTAAGTTTTGATAAATCTACAAAAGTTTTTATCAGTAAATTAGAAAATAGTTAGGTCTATTTAGTTGCCCTCTTTAAAGGTAATGATTACCTTAAACCCGTAAACAACTATTGAAATGAATTTCGAGTACACTGAGAAATCCCTTGCACTACA
Organism: Flavobacteriaceae bacterium; assembly: GCA_022424955.1. Lineage (GTDB taxonomy): Bacteria > Bacteroidota > Bacteroidia > Flavobacteriales > Flavobacteriaceae > Arcticimaribacter. The sequence goes on along the minus strand of JAKMGK010000102.1, from coordinate 3,600 downwards.
GAAAAGGGTAAATGATTTTATGGTAAAGCACATCTACCCCCACGAAAAAGAGATACAAGCTTATCATCTAGATCACAATAATTTATGGCAAGATTTTCCCAAATTAGAAAAGTGGAAGGCAGCTGCGAGGCGAGAAGGATTGTGGAATCTATTTCTCCCCACTGATTATGGAGATTTGAGTGCCGGCTTGACGAATCTTGAATATGCTCCGCTTGCAGAATTAATGGGCCGATCAAAAATCGCCTCTGAAGTATTTAATTGTTCTGCCCCCGACACTGGGAATATGGAAGTATTTGCAAAATACGGTACCCTAGCGCAACAATCTGCGTGGCTAACTCCCTTAATGAATGGTGAAATACGTTCTGCTTTTTTAATGACAGAACCTGCTGTTGCTTCTTCTGATGCGACTAATATAGAAACCTCTATCGTTAGAGAAGGGGATGAATATGTTATTAATGGTCGTAAATGGTGGTCTTCGGGTGCTATGCGTCCAAATTGCAAGGTGTTTATTGTTATGGGGAAAACAGACCCCACTGCTCATCGTCACGCTCAACAAAGTATGATTATTGTTCCGCGGGATACGCCTGGTGTAGAAATTGTTCGCCCATTGCGTGTTTTTGGATCGATTGATTCTCCAGAGGGACATGCAGAGATTAAACTAACAAATGTTCGTGTTCCCATTGAAAATATGTTACTGGGAGAGGGGAGAGGTTTTGAAATTGCGCAAGGTCGTTTAGGTCCTGGCCGAATTCATCACTGTATGCGATTAATTGGTGCCGCACAGCGTTCGCTAGAAATGATGTGTGAAAGGGTAGCAGAACGAGAGGCCTTTGGCCGTAAAATAAAAGACTTTAGTAGTATAAGACAAGATATTGCAAAGTCGGCTGCAGAGATTGAGCAGGCGAGATTATTAACCCTTTCTTGTGCAGATAAGATTGATAAATTTGGCGCTGCAGGTGCAAAAAATCTAATAGCAATGATCAAAATTGCCGTTCCAGATATGACAACTAAAGTGGTGGATCGCGCCATTCAAGCACATGGCGGGATGGGGGTTTGTCAAGATACTCCACTAGCAGAGTTCTGGATTTATGGGCGTACCATTAGAATTGCCGATGGACCAGACGAAGTGCATATGTATCAACTGGGTAGAAACTTAGTAAAAGAAGTACTGACTTCCTCTTAGGAGTAGAGTTTTTTTTTTGATTTAACCTTTGAAGGATTACTCTTGTAAGGGTTTTTTATTGAGAGCCATTAGAACAGCAATAACTCCACCACAATAACTCAAGGTCATTAATAAACCAGAAATCATAACAATGTAGGCCAATGAAGTGTATCCTAGCCAGAGAAAATAAATTCCTCCAAAGGTTACTATAATGGAACAAAAGGGTTCAATCATAAAGAATTTCTTCCAAAAAAGGGGAAGTTCTGTTCCCCATACCAGTACCCCTAAAAAAGCGAAAATAAAACCAATTGATAGGATGTGGGTATGTAAGATGGTGAGCATTTCGCGCTCTCCTTTTTTGAATTTTATTACTGTGGCCTCTTCAACTTCTTCATTCCCATTGTAATTTTCTACCATGCCTTTAGCCGAAGTACTGTCTGTTTGAGCCACAAAAAGTAGCCCCGTAAAATAGCCTATGGATAAGACCACGATAAAGACAAATAAAAAAGACTTAAAAGGTTTAGAAAAGTTGCGAAGTAAAAAAGAAGGTTCCATTACTCTCCTACAGCGGCAATTCCACGATTCTTTAAAGAAGAGAAAACATGATTGACAGAAGCCGTCATTGATTGAACAGAAATAGTTGCTCCAGAAATGGCACTGATATTATTCCCAAAGATAAAGGCATCATTAGATTGCTTTTTCACAAATTGTGAAAGCCAGCGTTTACTAGCGATTTCTCCACCATAATCTTCGCGATAGATTAGAACAGTAGCTTTTTTGATGGTAAAATTAGGATCGAATAAGATTAAGTATTCAAAGGTGTCTGTTTTACTGGGAGCAGTCCCTAAAAAGGCATAGCCTAGTAATTCATTATTGACTTTAATTTCATTCATTTGTTGTCCTACCAGAAAAGGACTAGACGGAATTGTAATTGTCGAGTCAACAAGTTCAAATTCTTCTACAGAAAAAATCGCTTTGACATCTTTTGCAACCTTCTTTTGAATTCTTTTAGCGAGAGCATTACTATTTAATGTTGTTCCAGAGCTAAGAAGAAAAAAGGATAAAATCAAAAAGAGAGATGTGTTTATTTTCGACATAATCAAATTCTACAATACAAAGATATTTTACAAATTTTAAACCTCCAAGTTTATTTAGATTAATTTTAAATAAATTAAAACCAAACGCCTACACCTACATTAAATTGGCCGTATTGGCTGTTCGCTACTCCAGTAGATTTTGATTGATAATCCACTTTAAATACAGTTCCTATGGACATATGATAACTCAAGCCTGTGGTCCACTCTTGTCTATTATAAGCAAGATTTTTAGTTAAATTACCCGCTACTCCATTATGTGTATCGTATTGCTCATAACGCACAAAGGCATCTAATCGCTGTTTATTGGTGATGGGAAGAATATTGTAAGCAGCTTCAACATAATACCCTTCCAATTCACTTCCTAAATCACGACCCGTAAATGCATTATAGGCTTCTGTATCGCTAAGGTTAGCGTGAACATATTGCCCTCTAGCAGAAAAGTTCATCCATTTGTAGCGAGCGTCCAATCCAATCATTGATACCCCAATATCGCTTCCTAATACATCATTGACATTGTCATCTGCTTGCGTTCTTCCTTGATAGCCAGATAATCCAATGCGAAGATTAGGGATTCCATAGTAATCTAATTTAGCAGAAAGGTTGAATTGATTCACCATCGATTCTGCTCCTTTTTGGCGACCGCCGCGAAGTCCATTACTCCCTTTAAATTTTCCGGCTTCACCATCGTGAGAGATAAAACCGTTAAATAAATAGGCTTGGTAACGCAAGGCAAGGCCATCTAGTCTGCCTGCGACGCCAATTCCAATTTCTCTCCAGGTGGTGGGAACGATTTTATTATCCATGCTAGGACGTTCTACCCCATTAAAGGTGGTAGGTTCATGAAATTCATTAATAATTCCCATAGGAACAAGCATTAAACCTGCTCTAATATTGACCGCATTAGCAATGGAATAGTTGACAAAGGCTTGCTCTACATAGACTTCTTTGACATGTTCATATTCAATCTCAGTCACAAATTGTACTCTTTCGTCAAACTTATACCCAAATAGCATCACAAGGCGTTGTACATCTAATTCTCCATTGAGGTTATTAGGTTGATTGTAGAGAATTTCTCCATAGCCCCCAATGGTAACACCTTGCGGTATACCTCTAAGGTTACTTAGGATTCTTTGATAGCCATTAATTTGTAAGCTCTGGGCTAAAGAATCTGCCGCAGTTGTTTTTTGATTAGTGACCGTTTGTTGTGCAGATAGATTTACAAAATAGAGCAGTATTGCCACAAATAGATTTATGTTTTTCATCCTATTCTTATTTAGACTCGTTTTAAATAACGCAACAAATATAGGTACAGAAGCTGAGACAACAAACCTTATTTAGAAT
>JAKMGK010000089.1 GCA_022424955.1 Flavobacteriaceae bacterium | reverse complement strand
CCTTTAACTAGCGGAGAAGATCAAGTAATCGAAATGAGCCGAATGGCGAAAATGATTTCTCATCATATGACAGAAAGTAAAAATACTTCTGTCCATGTACAATCTTTTGTTGAAGCAGATGTGACTGACCTATGGGATTGGCGAGAAAAAGTAAAAAATCAATTTCAAGCTAGAGAAGGGGAGAAGTTAACTTTTACGCCCATCTTTATGTCGGCGATTATTCATGCTTTAAAAGAATTTCCGCTTTTAAATAGTTCGCTGCAAGGAGATCAAATCATCCAGAAGAAAGCAATCAACATTGGAATGGCTACCGCCCTGGGGGATGGTAACCTTATCGTTCCAGTGATTAAAAATGCAGATCACCTCAATCTTGTTGGTTTAGCAAAAGCAGTGAATGATTTGTCTAATCGTGCTCGAACTAATCAACTATTACCAGACGAGGTTCAAGGTGGAACCTATACGGTGACAAATATTGGAAATTTTGGTTCCATCACAGGAACACCTATTATTAACCAGCCTCAACTAGGGATTTTAGCCCTTGGGGTGATTCGAAAAATGCCTGCTGTAATTGAGACGCCAGAAGGAGATTTTGTGGGGATTAGAAAGAAAATGATCCTTTCACACAGCTATGATCACCGCGTTGTAAATGGTGCAATGGGAGGGCAATTTGCTAAGGCAGTTGCAGATTATTTAGAAAATTGGGATACAACAATAACTTTTTAGAACAAATTTATGGGACTAGAACTCCACAGACCACTTTGCTTTTTTGACCTTGAAACGACAGGAGTTAACGTTGTCTCAGATCGTATTGTAGAAATCGCGATTTTAAAATTATTACCTAACGGAAATAAGGAGGGAAAAACCTGGTTAGTCAACCCTGGAATGCCTATTCCTAAAGGTGCTTCTGATGTGCATGGCATTACAGACGACAAAGTTGTAGATGCTCCTTTGTTTCATCAATTAGCGAATGAAATTTACAACTACATCAAAGAATGTGATTTAGCGGGATTTAATTCTGATCGTTTTGATATTCCGCTTTTAGCAGAAGAATTCATGCGTGCCGAAGTGGATTTTGACCTTGCGCGACACAAAACCATCGATGTACAAACGATTTTCCATAAAATGGAAAAGAGAACCCTAGGAGCAGCATTGCAGTTTTACTGTGACAAAGAATTGATTAATGCGCACTCTGCAATGGCAGATACAGAAGCGACTTGTGATGTTTTATTAGCACAGCTAGAACGCTATAAAGAGCTAGAAAACAACACCGCCTTTTTAAGTGAATTTTCTTCTCACAAGCGCACGGTAGATGTGGCTGGTTTTATAGTGTATAATAAAGAAGATCAACCTACTTTTTCTTTTGGAAAACACAAGGGGAAAACCGTTGACGAGGTCTTAGAAAAAGAGCCAGGTTATTTTGGTTGGTTGTTAAATGCAGACTTTCCATTGTACACAAAAAAAGTATTAACCGCGCTTCGTTTGCGCAAACTCAATAGCGGGAGTTAATGAAGATAATTTGCATCGGTCGTAATTACACAGATCACATAAAGGAACTCTCTAATGAGAAACCCACTGATCCAGTTGTTTTTTTAAAACCAGATACTGCCATTGCACTCAAAGGGCAGCCTTTTTTTATCCCTGAATTTTCAAAGGATGTACATCATGAGGTAGAAGTACTTGTGCGCATCAATCGTATTGGGAAACACATACAGTCAAAATTTGCCCATAAATATTATGATGAAATTGGTTTAGGAATTGATTTCACCGCCCGTGATTTACAAGGAGAATTAAAAGCGAAAGGCCTACCCTGGGAAAAAGCAAAGGGCTTTGATGGAGCCGCAGTAGTAGGGAAATGGTTAAAAAAAGATAGCCTTCCAGCGGTAGATCAGCTCAGTTTTGAATTAGAAAAAAATAATACTGTAGTGCAATCAAGCAACACGGCTTTAATGCTTTGGAAAATAGATGAACTCATCTCCTATGTGTCCCAGTTTTTTACCCTTAAAATTGGAGATATTATTTTTACGGGAACCCCAGCTGGTGTAGGCCCCGTCGCTCCTAATGATGTTTTAGTAGGAAGATTAGAAGATCAAGAGCTTTTCCGCATAAAAGTAAAATAGGAACAAGAGTTTGCTCTTAAAAATTAAGATATGTCAAAAAAGCCACTAACCATTGATGCAGTAATTACTTGGGTAGATGGCAATGATCCTGGACATAAAGCAAAAATGCAATCCTATTTAGGGAAGAAACCAGCAGTGGACAATAAGACAATAAAAATGCGTTATGGTCAAATCAATGAGATTGAGTATTGTGTGAAATCTATTTTAAAATTCGCCCCTTTTATTCGGAATATATTTATCGTAACAGATAATCAAACTCCTGACTTTTTAAGAGATCCAGTTTGCGCTAAAAAGGAGTATCCTAATGTGAGTGTGATCGATCACAAAGTTATTTTTAAAAATTACCCGCAGTACTTACCTAATTTTAATAGTCGGTCTATTGCATCACTTATGTCTGAAATTCCTGGATTAGCAGAGCATTTCATTTATTTTAACGATGATTTCTTTTTATTAAATCCAGTAAAGGAAGAAGATTTTTTCATTGAGGGAAAACCAGTCATTAGAGGATCGTGGACTTCTTTTTATGAGGATATATGGTACAAAAAGCTCCAAGCTTTTATTCAGTCATTGCGCCACAAGGAAAAGGAAAAACAAGCGGGCTATAAACTGGGACAGCAAACCATCGCAAAAATCTTAGGGTTTAGAAAATACCTCAGAATAGACCATTGTGCAGCTCCAATGCGAAAATCAACATTGGAAAAATATTATAAAAATTCTCCAGCGGTTTTAGATTGCAATCTTAAATACCGCTTTAGACATCCAGAGCAATATGTAGTTCAGTCGTTAGCGAACCATCTTGAAATTAAAAATGATACAGGAGTAATTACAAAAGATTTCCGACTGGTGTATTTTCAAAATTATAAAAAGCCATTGGCCTGGATAAAGTATAAACTCAAAAAAGGGGTGAAAAATCAATTGTTCTTGTGCATGCAAAGTCTAGATCAATGTCCAGAAGAAAAATTAGCCTTTATCCTTCCTTTTTTAAGTCAACGCTATAAACCCTAAGCTTAACGATTGAAAAGTATTTGATATGATTATCTTTGGCCAAGCTAAAGTGACCTTAATCACTTTAATCGATTAAGTCACCGCCGCTTCATCAAGCCCCATTATTGATAGAATAAAATAGACGCAAATTTATGTATGCAGAAATTGTTAGTATAGGCGATGAAATCCTCATCGGGCAAATCATCAATACCAATGCTGTTTTTATTGCAAAAGAGTTGAATAAAGTAGGGATTGAAGTAGTCCAAATTACTTCAATTTCAGATAAGAAAGAAGCGATTGTTCACTGCCTAGACGAGGCCCAAAAAAGAGCACAAGTCATTATCTTAACGGGGGGACTGGGCCCAACAAAAGATGATTTGACCAAACATACCTTATGTGAGTATTTTGATGATGTCTTAGTCAAGAACGAAGTGGTGCTTGAAAAGATAGAAGAAATGTTTCGAAAATATGTCCCCACGCCCATCAATGACGAAAATCGAAAACAAGCTTTACTTCCCTCGAAGGCAAAGGTTTTAGAGAATAAATTTGGTACAGCCTCTGGGATGTGGTTTGAAAAAGACGACAAGGTGATTATTTCGCTTCCCGGGGTGCCTTTTGAAATGAAAGCATTGGTTTCAGAAGAGGTTATCCCAGCTTTACAACAACATTATACCCGCCCTTATATCGTTCATAAAACTGTTTTGACTTATGGTTTAGGGGAAAGTGTAATCGCAGAACGCATTGAGGCATGGGAGAATAATTTACCCCAAGACATTAAACTAGCCTATTTGCCTAACATTGGTCGTGTGCGACTTCGTTTGTCTGGGAAAGGGCCAAATGAAGCAGAAATCAATCAAAGAATTGATGCTCAAATTGCCAGCCTTTTACCACAGATTCAAGATATTTTTATGGGTTTTGAAGAAGAAGCTTCTGTAGAAGAACAAATCCAAAAAAAATGTATCCAAAAAGGGGTGACGCTTTCTCTAGCAGAGAGTTGTACTGGGGGAGAGATTGCAGCGAGAATCACAAAAATCCCCGGGGCTTCTCAATATTTTAAAGGGGGAGCAGTGGTTTATCACAGCCAGAGAAAAACAGACCTGTTGGGGGTAGCTACCAGTTTAATCCAACAAAAAAGTGTGGTAAGTGTTGAGGTGGCAGAAGCCATGGCTCTGGGTGCAAAAGATAAATACCAATCAGATTATGCGGTCGCCACTACTGGGAATGCTGGCCCTAGTAAGGGAGATGCAGCGGCAGCGGTAGGGACAGTTTGTATTGCGATCGCCTCACCTAATGGGGTAATTTCAGAAGAATTTAGTTTTGGAAAAAACCGAGAGCGCGTGATTCAAAAAGCGGTCAATAAAGTTTTTGAAATGCTTTATAAAAGCATTGCATAGTTTCTTTCCCTCAAGTATATTTGATAAAAAATTTGACGATGATGAATGCACAAACTAAAGCGTCTCAAGACGCTATTTCTCCAGCGAAAGCGTTGGAATTATTAAAAGAAGGAAACCAGCGTTTTACAGCTAAACAGCAAGTTCAGCGTGATCTCAACCTTCAAGTTGAACAAACCAGTACAGGGCAATTTCCTTTTGCAACCGTTTTGAGTTGTATCGACTCTCGTGTCCCTGCAGAATTGGTATTTGATCAAGGAATTGGGGATATTTTTAGTGTACGAATTGCGGGTAACTTTGTCAATGCTGATATTTTAGGAAGTATGGAGTTTGCTTCTAAGTTAGCGGGAACTAAATTGATTTTGGTCCTTGGCCACACCGCTTGTGGGGCAGTAAAAGGAGCATGTGATCACGCAGAGCTAGGAAATTTAACAGGAATGTTAGACAATATTGCGCCTGCTGTTGATGCTATTGTAGAACCTACAGCTGCTGCAGAAAGAACTTCTGCAAACATTGACTTTGTCAATGCGGTAGGAACTAAAAATGTAGAATTGACGATTGATCGCATTCGCGAAGAAAGCCCTGTTTTAGCAGAAATGGAGCAAGCAGGAGAAATCCAAATCGTTGGCGGTATGTACGATATTGCTACTGGAAAAGTTAACTTTCTTTAAAGCGAACTAAGATACCCTTTTAAACGTGTTTGAATCAAATCGGTCCAACCGCTTTGCATAGACTCACGGCTAAATTCTTCTATGGCTGGAAAGCTTTTAAGTATATTGGCCGTGAGTTTTATTATACTTCCTTTTGGACTTGAAGAAATTTCAAAAATCGCTTCAGAATCTCCGGAGTATTCTTTGTATTTCCATCCTAGACACAGCCTTTCTTGAGGCAGTATATCTTTTACTTCCCACTGGTGGGTAAATATTTTATTGTTATATAGAAAAGCAAAAGAAGTTTTAAAACCCCTAACTGTTTCAAATGATTTTAACTCCTTGAAAAACCATTCCTGCATATGTTCAAGTTGGGTAAGGTACTTCCATAAAAGTGGCGGGGGAACATTGAATTCTTGAAGCACAACGATACTAGTGTTTGTTGTCATTTTGTAGGTCTTTTGTAAAAAGGTACAAAATTTAGTCTTAAAGCTTTATTTCAAATAAACAAACGGGGGCAGTATGGTAATGGTCGGGCAGGCCTTTAGTGTTTTTTATGGGGAACATTCCTAAAAAATCAAAACCTGCACTTTGATAGTATTCAATGAGACGGGTATTGTTGCCCAGGGTGTCTAATCTCAAGTGAGTTTTTTTCTTTTTTTTGGCATAAGGAATGGCCCAGTCCACTATTTTTTTGACCATTTGTTGGCCTCTAGCCGCTGGATGAGTTGCAATACGATGAATGTAAACAGAAGGATCCTTGTCGCGTTCTTCCCATATTTGTGGATCGTTAAAAGCAATGGCCCACACACAGCAGATGCTGTTGTTTTGAACTAACTTCCACTGTCTCCCTTCAAGAATTTCTTTTTCGACCAGGGCGGGGTCAAAACTGGGCCACACAACGACCTTCTTTTTAGTGCGTTGAAAGTCTGCTGCAGCTTCGTATCGTTTAAAAATCTCTGGGAGATCTTCTAGGGTGCTTTTTTCTATGGTATAGTTCAATACTTTTAGGCGATAGTTTAAGGGTTCATTTAATACTTGTCATTAACTATATCTAAGATAATAATTCGTTTAGAACCCCAAGAAAAAAGAAAGTGATAAAGCACAATATTTTTAGGATAAAGTATTTTGTAACTCAATAAAAAAAATTAAATTTGCATCCTGTTTATAACAAGCAGTAAAAACAACGATTATGTCAAGAGTTTGTGAAATAAGTGGAAAACGCGCACAGTTTGGAAACAATGTATCCAAAGCGTTGAATAGAACAAGACGTAGATTTGAGGTTAACTTAATCAAAAAGCGTTTCTACATTCCAGAAGAAGATAAGTGGATCACCCTAAAGGTATCAACTTCAGTATTAAAGACTATTAACCGTAAAGGGATTGCAGCTGTCTTAAAAGAAGCTAAAGCCCAAGGCGCTTTATAATATATATCATGTCAAAGAAAGGAAACCGCGTTCAAGTAATTTTAGAGTGTACAGAGCACAAAGCCTCTGGACAGCCAGGAACGTCACGTTACATCACAACAAAAAATAAAAAGAACACACCAGATCGCATGGAGATTAAAAAATTCAATCCGATCTTGAAAAAAATGACTGTTCACAAAGAAATTAAATAGTTATGGCAAAGAAATCAGTAGCATCATTACAGACAGGCTCAAAGCGTTTAACAAAAGCCATTAAAATGGTAAAAAAAGGAGATGCAAAATCTTACTCCTTTGTCGAAACAATCATTGCTCCAGACAAGGCAAAAGATTGGTTGAGCAAACAATAAAAACTATTTTATATAGTACAAAAGAAAAGCTACTTTTACAGTAGCTTTTTTTATACAACAATATGAGTATTTTAGGGAAACTATTTTCTGGTAAAGATGAACAATTAGACAAGGGACTTGAAACTACCAAGAAGTCTTTCTTTTCGAAGTTAAGCACTGCGATAGCTGGAAGATCCACTGTTGATGTAGATTTACTTGACGATCTTGAAGAAGTCTTGATTACGGCAGATGTAGGCGTGCCCACTACTTTAAAGATCATCGAAGCAATTGAAAATAGGGTAGCAAAGGACAAATATTTAGGGACAGAAGATTTACGTAAAATTTTACAAGAAGAAATCTTAACCATCCTAGCTGCTCAAGAAAAAGAAACTGATTTTTCTTTTGACAAAAATTATCCTAACAGTCCACATGTCATTATGGTCGTGGGGGTCAATGGGGTAGGAAAAACAACTACAATTGGGAAACTTGCCCATCAATTTACACAAGCGGGAAAGAAAGTGGTTTTAGGTGCTGCAGATACTTTTCGCGCTGGAGCGATAGATCAACTACAAGTTTGGGCAGACCGTACGAACGTTTCCTTAGTCAAGCAAGAAATGGGGAGTGATCCAGCTTCGGTTGCTTTTGACACCTTGCAGTCTGCGGTGAGTCAAAAAGCAGATGTAGTTTTGATCGATACCGCTGGGCGTTTACACAATAAAGTCAATTTGATGAACGAATTAACTAAAGTGAAACGCGTTATGGATAAAATCGTTCCAGAAGCTCCACATGAAGTTTTATTGGTTTTAGATGGCTCAACAGGGCAAAATGCCTTTGAACAGGCGAAACAATTTACCGTCGCGACTGAAGTCACCGCACTGGCCATCACAAAATTAGACGGCACTGCTAAAGGGGGCGTCGTCATGGGGATTTCAGACCAATTTAATATTCCCGTAAAATTTATTGGGGTAGGAGAAGGAATAGAGGATCTAAAAATCTTCAACAGTCCTGCTTTTGTCCATTCCTTTTTTAATTAGTCATTATGAAAATATTTTTTAAATCCTTGTTAGGGGTGTTGCTTTTGGCCGTGGTAATTTTTATCATGGGTCCCACGGTAGAAGCTCCAGTCATTAATAAGCCTTTACCAGAATTATCCATTGGTTTAAACGATTTACCTCAGTGGGTACAAGAACAAAACGAGACTTTCCCTAACATCAAGCCAGGAAATGAGTCTGAGTTAATCTTTGCAGACTCCATTCCCCAAAAAACAGCCTATGCCATTGTTTATCTTCATGGATTTTCTGGAAGCAATGCAGATGGGACACCAGTTCACAAAGAGGTTGCTAAAGTCTTAGGTGCAAATATTTATTTACCAAGATTGTATGATCACGGTCTAGACACGCAAGAAGGTTTAGCGAATTACAACGGTGAAAAGTCACTGGACTCTGCCAGAGAAGCTTTGGCCGTAGGCAAATTAATAGGGAAAAAAGTGATTTTAATGGGAACATCTACTGGATGTACCCTTGCACTAGCATTAGCTGCACAGCACCCAGAGTTAGCCGCACTAGTACTATATGCTCCTAATATTAGAATTAATCACCCCCTTGATTTTGTCGCCACCTTACCTTGGGGGCTACAAATTGTAAGACAAGTTGAAGGAGGAGAATATCATCATGTGAAAAACAGTATCCCAGAAAAAGCCCAGTTCTGGACAATGCGCTATCGTTTAGAAGCGGTGGTACACATGCAAAAATTATTGGAAACAGCCATGGTGCCAGAGACCTTTGTAAAAGTGACCGTTCCTGTTTTTTCAGGCTTTTATTATAAAAATGAGCAAGAACAAGACCCCACTGTTTCTGTCGCTGCCATGAAACAAATGTTTAAGGAATTAGGAACGCCTAATGAGTTGAAAGAAGAAATGGCTTTTCCTGCTACTGGAGCCCACGAAATTGCGAGTGAATTAGTGTCAGGTAACCACGAGGGGGTAAGAGAAGCTACCCTGAAATTTTTAAACCGTATTTTAAACTAATGCGTACAAAAAGTACTAAGCAGAATAAGATTAATGTCATCACCCTGGGGTGTTCTAAAAATATTTACGATTCAGAAGTATTGATGGGACAACTCAAAGCCAGTGGGAAAGAGGTGGTCCATGAAGAAGAAGGAAATATTGTTGTGATCAATACCTGTGGCTTTATAGATAATGCCAAAGAAGAATCGGTCAATACTATTTTAGATAATATCAAGAGAAAAGAAGCTGGAGAACTCGATAAGGTTTTTGTTACCGGTTGTTTAAGCGAAAGGTACAAGCCAGATCTTCAAGAAGAAATTCCGCAGGTCGATCAATATTTTGGCACGAGCGAATTACCACAGTTACTAAAAGCACTTGAGGCGGATTATAAGCATGAATTACTAGGAGAACGTATTACGACCACCCCAAAAAATTATGCTTATTTTAAAATCTCTGAAGGTTGTGATCGTCCATGCTCGTTCTGTGCGATTCCTCTAATGCGAGGGAAACATCGTTCTACTCCCATTGAAGATCTCGTCAAACAAGCAGAAAACCTGGCGAGAGATGGCGTAAAAGAATTGATTTTAATTGCACAGGATTTAACTTATTATGGTTTAGATATTTATAAAAAGCGCCATCTTGCAGAATTGCTTAAAGCCCTTGTAAAGGTAGAGGGAATAGAGTGGATCCGTATGCATTATGCCTTCCCCACGGGTTTTCCTATGGATGTCCTTGAGGTAATGAAACAAGAGCCTAAAGTGTGTAATTATCTCGATATTCCTTTACAGCACATTACAGATAGCGTCTTAAAATCAATGCGCAGGGGGACGACAAAGCAAAAAACCACACAATTATTAAAAGATTTTAGAGCCGCTGTCCCGGGTATTACCCTACGTACTAGCTTAATTGTAGGCTACCCTGGGGAGACAGAAGCCAACTTTGAAGAATTAAAACACTGGGTGAAAGACATGCGTTTTGAACGCTTGGGCTGCTTTACTTATTCTCACGAAGAAAATACAAATGCCTTTGATTTAGAAGACGATATTCCAGAAGAGGAGAAGCAACGTCGTTCTTCAGAGATCATGGAAGTACAATCACAAATCTCTTGGGAATTGAATCAAGAAAAGGTGGGGAATACTTATCGCTGTATCATTGATCGCAAAGAAGGAAATTATTTTGTGGGCAGAACAGAAATGGATTCTCCAGATGTGGATAATGAAGTTTTAGTGGATGCTTCAAAATATTACCTCAAGCAAGGTGAATTTGTGACACTTAAAATCACAGAAGCGGCCGACTTTGATCTTTATGCTGAACCAGTCAGTTAATTGGTTAATACTAACTCGTTTGTTTTGACAATCTCTGGCAAATTAGAGAGATCGTATTGATATAAAACACCTTCTCCTACCACGATAGCGCTGGGAAAGTCAACAATGATATCATAGGCAAAAGGGATATTATCTGTCGATAATATTTCGGGCTCATTTCTATTAGTTACATCTACTACTTTTAACCCAGCAGTACCATCACAGACCAATAAATAGTCTTCGTGAATAGCTAGACCATGTGGATTAAACATCACTTGTCTTGCTACCACGCTAAGTTCTTCGGGAGTACGGATATCGATAATCTGTAATTCATTGGTTTCTGTGAAACAGTTGGTTCCTCCTCTTAAAGTAACATAAGCATAATTTTCGTCTGCTACTACAGGATCACAACTTCTAAAATGTTCGATACTGTTGAGGTAATTGGGGTTACTAGGACTGGTAACATCATACATTAACATTCCAGTAGTCGAGCCCACAAAAAGTAGGTCGTTTAATTGAAATAAAGTTTCTGCTTGCGTGCCGGTGTCTAATCTAGCAAAACGAGTGGGTTGGTAATTATCACCAATGGAAAACAACACTAATTCATTAAAATTGATGGTATATAAATAGCGACCAATGGGTAAAAAGCGGGTCATGGATCCTGCAGTAGAAACCTCGTTAAACTCGTTCGCTTGATCAGAGCTAGCCGTTTCTGCGATAGTTGCATCTTCTAGTCTTAAATAGCTGATTTGTTCTTCCAGCGGTTCTTGCCTAATCACAACTTCCCAGCCCGTTACAATTCCCCGGCTATCATCAATAGACTCATATTGGGTGTAAGCAAAGCTTTCTCCTAGACGTATTGCGGTATCAAGTGTTCTGTAAGGATTGTAATAAAATACTTCTTCTACTGTAAAATCTTCAATCAAATCTGGTTGGGTCACATCGCTAATATCAAAGACAACTAATGCAGAAAACATATCACTGTACAAATGATCATCGATAATGGTCAAGTCTAAAGATCCCGGGATATTAATGAAATGAAGATTGACAGGAGCAGCAGGATTACTGTTATCAACCACATGGACTCCTTCATTAGGTTTATTGATGAAAATATAATTTTGATAGGTGACTATTTTTCCTGCCTCTGCATAATCTTTTGGCGACTCTACTATTACTTTTGCCGCTAATTGCGCAGTGGTTTCATATTGTGGTACAAAATAGGCCACCTCCACCATTTCGCGATCATCGATGATTTCATCTTTAAATAAGCTACAAGAGGCCAGTAGTAAACAAAAACCAAGAACCCTAATCATCAAAAAATCAAATCTTTTCATTTTGAACTATTTTGAAAATATAATGCAAAATTTATGCCATCGACTACATAAAGATGGCATTGATCAGCCACAATTTTCCATTTTCCCAAAAATTTCTATAGAGTATATTGTCTACTAAATAGACAACAGAACCTCTTCCAAAACGTTCTGTTCCAAATATTAATGATTCGCTTTGTAGCTTGATGGCTTTGTCTCCACTAAAACCGGCAAAGGGTTGGACTCCTTTACTTAAATATGCTGCCGTTCCAAAATTATCGAGTAGCTCATAAGCAGTGGCAGACGTTTTAAGGGTAAAGTAACTGTTCTCGAAGCCAGTAGAAAGTGGGTGAGTAGCATCTACTGTAGTATTGTATATGCTTCCATAAATGGAAGAGCGAATATTTTCTCTTTCACGATCGGCATAGGCGACCTCTTCGTCCTTATCTTGATTAGCTTTTTTCTTGAGCGAGAATTGTTCGTGATTTGCAAAACTGCGCACTGCATTACCCAGAGCGACAATTCTACCTCCTTTTTGAGTCCATTTCGCTAAAGCATTTTCACCCGCTTGATCAATTAAACTTCCATAATAACCAGAAGGAATGATCAATACATCTAAATCTTGAAGGAAACTTTCGTTTAAGCGATTTTCACTTAATTGCATTAAGGGATAAGCCAGTTGTTGTTCAAAGAAATGCCAGATTTCTCCGTAACTCGCAGGAGTTGCACGATCGCTTTTTAAAATCCCGATTTTTTTATTGGAGATAAAGCGCATTTTATTAGAACCTAAATCTGGACCTTGATCAGAAAATCCAGACGAAAGAGACTGCATGGGTTGTTGTGTTTTTGCAACGATTTCTTCAAGGGTTTGGGCTAGATCAGGAAGGTGTTTGTTTTCTCCTTTTAAAACAAAAACACTCCCTCTATCCCAGCGTTTTCCACCATTGCTTAAAGGCTCTTGATTGTAATATACCCTGAGGTCTGCCTTAATTAAAGCGGCCAATAATTTCCCGTCTTCTACGCTTTTTCTTTCCGCCGCATAGGCATAAGCATTAGGATCAATGGTTGAACCAAATGCTTCTTTTTCAAAAGCCACAGTTTTAAGACTTTGATTTGTTGCTACTGCTTTTAAACCATGCGCATAGGGTAATGACCATGAGGTGATATCATAAGTTAAAGAATCAGAATAATAGGTTTTAGGTTCAAAAAGAGCTTGAACGAGGTTGTTCTTTTTTCCAGTTCCGTCTATCACAACTGCCGATGAAGAGAAGACCGTATTCTTTGTTTTTTGACTGCTGTATTCTATTCCTTTAACGTTTGTGCGCTGTGTTAATTTTTTTAAAGGAATTTGGTGCGCTTCCATCAATGCAGTTAGGGTCGCCATTTTATCTTCCTGCCCCTCAAGGACATAAGCTTTATACTTGTTGTTTTTCTTAGCGTGGTAGTCTTGAAATTCTTGATTAAGTTTTTGCACATTATTATATGCGACTTCAACAGTAGATAATCCACTGGTGTAATGATGTGCAATGCGATCTTTTAAGCTCAAAACGTCGCCAACACTGTTTAAAATCCCTAGTCCTGCGCGACCACTTCCTCCTTGTTCATAGGTCATCCCTATGGCGCCATTAAACATGGGATAAGTATCTCCATAGCCTGGATAGAGTAAGTCAAAGACATCATCTGTAAAATACAGCCAACCTTCTTTATCGAAATATTTAGCGTGATTTTTTGCGATGGTCACCTGGAAGTCCCTTTGAAAATCAGTTAAAATTTCATGATAAGGTTCTACCGCTGGAGCAAAATAGTAAGGACTATCGACCCCTTGTTCGTGAAAATCAACATGAATTTGTGGCATCCATGAGAGGTAATGCGGTAAACGCTGCTGGCTTTCAACTTGACTTAACCATGCCCAATCTCTATTAAGGTCGTGGTAGTAGTGATTGTATCTCCCACCTGGCCAGTCTTCATAATGTTCATTGGCGTTTGGATCTATATCAAATGGAGTGCTTTTTACTTGATTGTACCAGTTGACATAACGGTCTCTCCCATCTGGGTTAATACATGGATCCATGATGACAACAAGCTTTTTCAGCCATGCCTGCTTTTCTGTCACGAGGGTATGAAGGGTTTTAAGCGCAGCTTCAGTACTGGTTGACTCATTACCATGCACATTATAACTTAGCCATACTACACTAAAGTCTTTCTCACTTTCTTTTGCGCCCGCTTCATAGCCGATACTTCTCAAATGATCCTTACGCAAGGTCTCTAGTTGTTCTAAATTTTCTGCAGAAGAGAGATAAACCAGTTGTAGGGTTCTTCCTTCATAAGTCTTTCCATAAGATGCGGTTGTTGCTAGAGCAGAGTTTTCTGCTACATGTTTTACATAATCTATGACCTGGTGATGACGGGTGAATTGTGTCCCTAATTCATAGCCTAAGAATTCGGCGGGAGACTGTAATTGTGCTTGACCATTGAAAATGAGCAGTAAGGCGAGTAAAGAAAGTATTTTTTTCATCGTGTGTATTAATAGGTTGGTAAAGATATAATTTCTCCTATATCTTTTTTATTCTATAGAGATGGAATATCTTTAACAGGATAAAACCTAGCTATGGCATTAACCCGTATTCCTTATCGAAATACAGGCTATTTTTCTTCCTTAATTTGCGACCTCATTGAAGGACATCCTGCTCTTGAGTCTTTGGTTTCAGGACCAGTTCGTTTAGAAGAATTTGAAAAACAGATTGCAGTAAAGCAAAAACATTACGCTTTATCTACACGGGAAACATTGATCAAAGCTTTAAGAGCGCAATACCAAGGACTATCTTCACCTAAGAAAGTTGATGCACAACTCTCGCTTTTAGCAAAAGAAACCACCTTTACCGTTACAACAGGGCATCAGCTTAATTTATTCACCGGGCCGCTTTATTTTTTTTATAAAATCATTTCGACCATTAAACAGTGTAAACAGCTCAAGCAAAAGTACCCGCAATTTGATTTTGTCCCGTTGTATTGGATGGCGACTGAAGATCACGATTTTGAAGAAATTTCTTATTTCTTTTTTCAAGGAAAGAAACTACAATGGAACGAACAAAGTCAGGGTCCAGTAGGCCGTTTATCCTTAGCCTCCTTAGGCCCTTTACTCGATATTTTTGAAAAGTTACTGGGCGATAGTGACCGTGCAAAAGAGATAAAAGCAATTATACAAAAGACTTATCGCACTGCCGCTAATCTAGGCGAGGCGACCCAAAAGCTGGTACATCATTTTTTTGGGGAAGAAGGGTTAGTGATTCTCGATGCAGATAGAAAAGACCTAAAGGCTTGTTTTGTCTCCCAGATTAAAAATGACCTAGAACATCACCATTGTAAAGTCGCAGTTGAAGGAACCATTGAAAAGATTCAAACGAATTATTCTGACCAATATGCCCCACAAGTCAACCCTAGAGAGATCAACTTATTTTATCTCACAGATAAACTGCGTGAGCGCATCGTTAAGACCCCGACCGCTTATGCCACAACAGAGAGCAATACTACTTTTACCAAAGAAGCACTTTGGGCAGAAGTAGAAAATCATCCAGAGCGTTTTTCGCCTAATGTTTTAATGCGCCCTTTGTATCAAGAAGTTATTTTACCTAACCTTTGCTATATAGGGGGAGGGGGAGAAATTGCCTATTGGTTAGAACTCAAAGCGTTTTTTAAAAAAGAAGCAGTGCCTTTTCCTTTGCTATTACTGCGTAATTCTGCTGTATTAGCGACCCAAAAGACAATAAGGAAAATCAAACAACTCGATCTCGATAAAGAAGAACTATTTTTAAATCGAACTGCGCTCATTAATAAAAAAATAAGGCAGATTAGTAATATCGATTTAGATCTTCAGTTTTTAAAAGAAAAACTGGAAGAACAATTTGAATATTTAGAAAGTCTAGTCCAGTCAACCGATCCTTCTTTTGAAGGGACAGTAAAAGCTCAAAAGCAAAAGCAATTTAACGGGATAGACGCCCTTGAAAAGCGTTTACTCAACGCCCAAAAGAAAAAATTAGTCGATCATGTTCAACGACTTACCCTTTTGCATGAAATGCTTTTTCCTAACAATTCTCTCCAAGAAAGGCAGTCCAACTTCTTTGAATTTTATTTGTCGCATGGCGAAGATTTACTCCACTTACTTTTTGAACAATTGGATCCCTTAAAGCTAGAATTTAGCTGGATTCAATTACCAGAATAATTGTTGAAAATCTTTTGATGGGGGATTTTCCTAGCTGATGAATAGTTGTATTTTTGTGCATGGAAGAAAAAGTACTGATCCTAGACTTTGGATCACAATACACCCAATTAATCGCCCGCCGTGTTCGCGAGCTTTTTATTTATTGCGAAATACACCCTTACAATAATCCTCCAAAAGATATTACACCTTTTAAGGCAGTGATTCTTTCTGGATCACCTTACTCTGTAAGAGCAGAAGATGCACCACATCCAGCCCTTGACCAGATTAGACAAAAAAAGCCTTTGTTGGCAGTTTGTTATGGAGCACAATATTTAGCCCATTTTTCGGGTGGAAAGGTGAGTCCATCTGCCACAAGAGAATACGGGAGAGCAAATCTCTCTTCTATTGAAGAAGTCAATGGTTTGTTTGCTGGGATTGAAGTTGGGAGTCAAGTATGGATGAGTCATAGTGATACTATTAAAGAACTTCCCACGAATGGGGTGAAATTAGCCAGTACCTCTGACGTTGAAAATGCTGCTTACCGTATTGATGGCGAAGAGACTTATGCCATTCAATTTCATCCAGAAGTCTATCACTCGACAGACGGAAAACAACTATTAGAAAACTTTTTAGTTCATATTGCTGAGGTCAAACAAGACTGGACACCAGATTCTTTTGTTTCAATGACCATTGAGAATTTAAAAGCGCAAATAGGCGAAGAAAAGGTTATCCTGGGTCTTTCTGGAGGAGTCGATTCTACCGTTGCTGCAGTCTTATTACACCAGGCGATTGGGGATCAACTCACCTGTATTTTTGTCAATAACGGCTTATTGCGAAAAAATGAATTTTCTAGTGTTCTAGAGCAATACAATGGCATGGGACTCAATGTAAAAGGAGTAGATGCAAGCGAATTGTTTTTATCTAAACTCGCTGGGGTTTCAGACCCTGAAAAAAAGCGTAAAGTAATAGGCAATACCTTTATCGAGGTCTTTGACGATGAATCAAAGAAAATAGAGGGAGCGACTTGGTTAGCTCAAGGAACCATTTACCCCGATGTAATCGAGTCTATCTCTGTTAACGGTCCTTCAGCTACCATAAAGTCACATCATAATGTAGGGGGCTTACCAGACTATATGCAACTTAAAATTGTAGAGCCATTGCGTATGCTCTTTAAAGACGAAGTGCGAAGAGTAGGGAAAAGCCTTGGGATTGATCAAGAATTAATCGGGAGACATCCATTTCCTGGACCAGGACTAGCCATTCGAATTTTAGGGGATATCACCCCAGAAAAAGTGGCGATGTTGCAAGAGGTAGATGCAATTTATGTTCAAGGTCTTAAAGATGCTGGTTTATACAACGACGTTTGGCAAGCGGGAGCAATTCTCTTACCAGTGAATAGTGTAGGGGTAATGGGAGACGAACGCACCTATGAAAAATGTGTTGCCTTGCGTGCAGTAACATCAACCGATGGGATGACTGCAGACTGGGTCAACCTACCCTATGCCTTTTTGCAAAAAACCTCTAATGATATCATCAATAAGGTAAAAGGCGTTAATCGTGTGGTTTATGATATCAGTTCAAAGCCACCTGCAACCATAGAATGGGAATAATTGTTGATATTGCATAAGTTATGAGAGCGCTTGTATTTATTTTTAGTTTTCTTTTTGTTGTTTCGACCTTTGGTCAAAACAACCCTGAAAGATTCCTTACGCACAAGGTGAAGAAAAAAGAAACCCTTTATGGGCTAGCGCGTAAATACAGTGTTAGTATCGAACAAATTAAAGAATTCAACCCTTTAATTGACAAGATTGGGCTCAAAAAGCGCATGCAGCTTAAGATTCCAGTTTATCCTATTATTGAAGCGCCCAAGGCTGTGCCGTTGAAAGAAGGATTGGAAAAGTATTTGGTTCAGCCCAAAGAAACAAAATGGCGTTTAGCTTATCGTTATGGAATTACCATTCAAGAATTAGAGCAGCTCAATCCTCAAATAAAAGACGGTCTTAAGATTGGGCAAGAGATTGTTATCCCAAAGAGAACAGTAGAAGAAACAAAGGCCTTAGAAGAAGCTTTTAACTATTATAAGGTAAAACCAAAAGAAGGATTTTATCGCCTTGAAAAAAAGCTTGGTGTTACAGAAGCAGACTTAATCGCGCTTAATCCCACCCTTCCAGAAACCGGTTTACAAGAGGGAATGATCCTTAAAATTGGTTTTCAAAATACAGGTGATCTTAAGGTAGAAGATGGTTTGTTGATTGAAAAGGTGCGTCTAGAAGATTCTGTGCTTTCAAACACTGACATCAAACTAGTGGCTTTTTTGCCCTTTAAATCGGCTTCAATTGAATTTGATTCTATTGAAAAAACTACAGCTTTGTTAAAAAAACGTAACCTCCATACCATTGCGTTAGATTTTTATATGGGTATGGTCCTCGCAGTAGAAAAGGCAGATGCTCTGGGTATTTCGGTAAAGCTCAATGTACTCGACTCTCAAAATAAAAAGCAAAGTATAAGCGAGCAAGTTGAAGCCATTGACTGGTCAGACGTTCAAGGCTTGATAGGCCCCTTAATTACTGCTAACTTTGATTATGCAGCCCAGCTTCCTGTTTTAAAGAAGGTGCCCATGGTGTCGCCCCTTTCTTCTAAAAAGATTAATCAAGCTAAGCATGTTTATCAATCTGTTAGCCCCTTAGCAAGCTTGCGAAATAAGATGGTGGCTTATCTGGATAAAATGATTGACACTACCCAAAATGTTATGATTATCGCAGATACCCTTAATGCAGCTTTTGCAAAGGGCTTTGAAGAAAAGTATCCTTATGCGCACCGTGTAAGACCAGAAGAAGGAGGCTTTGTTTTACCCGACTTGATTGATTCTCTTTTAATTGATTCCTTGCCTAATAAAGTTGTTTTTGAATCTCAAGATTTAAATTTGGCTGCTAACGTGATTTCATTATTGAATTCTCAAGTGTCTAAAGAAAGAGATGTACAATTATTTACAACCCTTCGCACGTCTATCTATGAAAATGACAATATTTCTAGGAAACACTTAGGAAATTTGCGCTTTACTTACCTCAGTGGGAACCATCCTATGAAGAGCGAAAGAAGAACGTTATTTAAAAATACTTACCAAAAGCGTTTTGGGGATTTCCCCTCTAAAGAAGCATTTAGAGCCTATGATATAACTCTTGATATTATTCTTCGATTGGCTTATAAAGAAGAGATCTACCTCCCTTCCATTGGGGAAACAGATTATATTGAAAACAGGTTCTTTTATGAAAAAGCATCCCAAGCAGGATATCAAAATGTGGGATTCTATTTGCTACAGCATCAAGGATACGATATTATAGAAATTAAGAAATAGCCATTGGGGCTCCAAAAAAACGAATACTTTTTGTATTTTTGAGTCCGGTAAATAAGAACGCTTTCAAAACAACCGGATGTCACAAACCAAATATATTTTTGTCACAGGAGGAGTAAGTTCCTCTCTTGGAAAAGGAATCATCGCTGCTTCTTTGGCGAAGCTTCTGCAAGCACAAAAATACAGTGTAACCATTCAGAAATTTGATCCCTATCTCAATGTAGATCCGGGGACCCTCAATCCTTATGAACACGGTGAGTGTTTTGTCACAGACGATGGAGCAGAGACCGATCTTGATTTAGGTCACTATGAACGTTTTTTAAATGTTAGCACTTCGCAGGCGAACAATGTGACTACTGGAAGAGTTTACCAAAGTGTGATTGAAAAAGAACGCCGTGGTGAATTTTTAGGAAAAACGGTTCAAGTCATCCCACATATTACCAATGAGATAAAACATCGCATGATGTTACTGGGTGAGAGTGGCGAATACGACATCATTATCACAGAAATTGGTGGTACTGTTGGGGATATTGAATCACTTCCATATATTGAATCAGTTCGCCAACTAGTCTGGGAATTAGGAGAAGAAAATGCCATGGTTATTCACTTGACCTTGATCCCATTCTTATCTGCAGCCGGGGAATTAAAAACAAAGCCCACCCAACACTCTGTTAAAACATTAATGGAGAGCGGGGTAAAAGCAAATGTCTTAGTCTGTCGCACAGAGCATCCTATTTCTGACGATATCCGCCGTAAATTGGCCCTTTTCTGTAATGTAAAGCAAGAGGCAGTAATCGAATCAATCGATGCAGAGACCATTTATGATGTCCCGCTTTTAATGCAAAAAGAAGGTTTAGATAAGGTTGTACTAGATACATTAAAACTACCCATCCCCCCTAGTGCAGATTTAGCGCAATGGAAAGGCTTTTTGGCCAAATATAAAAACCCCAAGCAAACCATCCATATTGGACTTATTGGTAAATATGTAGAATTACAAGATTCTTATAAATCCATCCTTGAAGCTATAATCCATGCTGGAGCGGTGAATGAGACTAAAGTAAAAGTTCATTCTATTCATTCAGAATACCTAGATGAAAATGACGTTGCAAGCAAGCTAAAAAACTTAGACGGTATAATCGTTGCACCAGGTTTTGGAGAGAGAGGTATTCAAGGAAAAATAGAAGCCATTCGTTATGTGCGTGAAAACAAGATTCCATTTTTAGGAATTTGCTTAGGAATGCAGATGGCCGTTATAGAACATGCTAGAAACGTGGTAGGCTTAAAAGAGGCTAATTCTACAGAAATGGTAGAAGACTGCCCTGAGCCAGTTATTTCTATCATGGAAGAGCAAAAACACATTGAAGACAAAGGAGGAACCATGCGTCTAGGGGCATGGAAATGTCAAATAGCGAAAGACTCTTTAGCCTATAATGTTTATCAAAGCGAAGCAATTGAAGAACGCCATCGCCACCGTTATGAATTTAATGATGCCTATCGAGCAACGATCGAAAAGCACGGCTTTAAAGCCACAGGTATTAATCCAGAAACAGGATTAGTTGAGGTAGTTGAAAATCCAGATCATCCCTGGTTTATTGGGGTGCAATATCACCCAGAATACAAAAGTACAGTGTTGGATCCTCATCCGCTATTTGTGCACTTTGTGCAAGCAGCTTTGAAGAATTTCAATACTAAATAAAAATTTATGGAAGAGAAAAAATTTGACCCTTATCAGTTTATAGGTTTTGTCCTTATTGCTTTAATTATGACCTGGATGTTGATGAATCAACAACCAGTCGAAGAAGGAACTGATGCGGTAACTGAAACCGAAACCCAAGCAGAAACTGTTCAAGAGGTTGCGGTAGAGAAGAATGACTCTATCCAGCGTGTTCAGCTCCAAAATAACTTTGGTTCGTTTGTAGATCTTGTACAAGAGCGAGAAGCAAGTGAGATTGCCCTAGAAAATGAAGTCCTATCTTTTGTTTTCTCGAATAAAGGAGGGCAGATCAATAAAGCACACTTAAAAGGGTATACCAACTATCTTGGGGAGCCTTTAAATTTAGTTGAAGATAATCAAAGCGTTAATTTTAACTTTTCCACTTTAGATGGAAGAAATTTAAATACCGCTGATCTATATTTTACGCCAGAATTGACTGAGGTTAATAATGAAAAAGTATTGACCCTAAAAGCTGCTTTGAGCGAAAATCAATGGATTGCTTTTCGATATGCTTTATCTCCTAACGATTTTATGTTGGACTTCTCTATTCTTTCAGAGGGAATGCAAGGGGTCATCAACCCCAATAATGCCCAAAGCCTTAGCTGGGATCTAAAAGCTTTACGCAACTCTAGAAGTGTAGAATACGAAAATCGCTATACAGAGTTGACTTATGGTTATGAAGGTGAAAAAGTCAATGAACTATCGATTGCTGGAGAAGACGAAGAGCAAGTAGAAGATGTTCAGTGGATAGGGTACAAGCAACATTTCTTTAATTCTATTTTGATTCCAGCTTATGGGATTGAAAAAGTTGATTTAAGCTCAGAGAGTTTAGTTGAGTCAGAAGATAAAGCACAGCGATATACAAAGAATTACCACGCCCTCATTCCGCTTAAAAGTAATGGTGAATTAGCACATTCTTTTCAGTGGTACTTTGGCCCTTCAGAATACAAGACTTTGGCGCAATATGACTTAGGGATTGAAAAAAGCATCAACTTTGGTTGGGGGATATTTGGTTGGATTAACAAATCTATTTTTATTCCGCTGTTTGGTTTTTTAAGTTCTTTCTTACCCTTTGGGATAGCTATTATCATTATGACGATTATCGTGCGTTTAGCCATGTCACCGGTGACCTATAAGTCTTATGTGTCTCAAATCAAGATGAAGGTACTTAAGCCAGAAGTAGACGAAATTACTAAGAAACACAAGGATGATGCTGTAAAACGCCAACAAGAAACCATGGCATTGTACAATAAAGCTGGTGCTAACCCAATGTCGGGTTGTTTACCTGCATTGTTACAGCTTCCTGTTTTTTATGCCTTATTTAGTTTCTTCCCTGTCGCTTTTGCCTTGCGTCAAAAAAGTTTCATGTGGGCAGACGATTTATCGTCTTATGATTCAGTTTATGAGTTACCCTTCAATATTCCATTTTATGGGGATCATATTAGTTTATTTCCCATTTTAGCTTCTGTAGCCATCTTTTTCTATACCATGATGACCATGGGGCAGCAACAAGCAACGCAACAGCCTGGGATGCCTAATATGAAGTTTATCATGTATTTAATGCCTTTAATGATGTTGTTCTTCTTTAATAACTATGCTAGTGGTTTAAGTCTCTATTATTTTGTTTCTAATTTGCTTACCATAATCTTGATGCTAGTGATCAAGAACTTTGTGATTAGCGAGGAGAAAATTTTTACACAAATAGAAGAGAATAAGAAGAAACCTAAAAAGGCTGGAGGCTTTACTGCACGTCTACAAAAAGCAATGGAAGAAGCCGAAAAGCAACAAAAGGCGAAGCAAAAGGGCAAGCGCTAAGGTGAATTCAAAAGAAACATTTGCTACCTTTGCCCTATGGCAAAAACCGTCATTGTTGGACTTTCTGGAGGAGTAGATTCTAGTGTCGCTGCATACCTGCTAAAAGAGCAGGGGTACAATGTGATAGGTCTTTTTATGAAGAATTGGCATGACGAAAGTGTTACCATTTCTGCAGAATGTCCTTGGTTAGAAGACAGCAACGATGCCCTTATCGTGGCAGAAAAATTAGGAATTCCTTTTCAAACAGTTGACTTAAGCGAGCAATACAAATCGCGCATTGTCGATTATATGTTTGAAGAATACAAACAGGGAAGGACGCCTAATCCAGATGTGCTCTGTAATCGAGAAATAAAATTCGATGTCTTTTTAGAAATCGCTCTTTCTTTAGGAGCAGATTTTGTTGCTACTGGCCATTATTGTCAGCGAGAAACAACGACTATTAATAATAAGGAAATACACCAACTTCTTGCGGGTGCAGATCCCAACAAGGATCAATCTTATTTCTTGTGTCAATTAACACAAGCGCAATTATCAAAGGTTTTGTTCCCTATTGGTCATTTGCAAAAATCAGCAGTGCGTGAAATTGCAGCTAGTCTAGATTTAATCACTGCAGATAAAAAGGATTCTCAAGGACTTTGCTTTATAGGAAAAGTACGCCTACCCGATTTTTTACAGCAACAACTCGCTCCTAAAAAGGGTAGTATTGTTGAAATTCCAAACGATTTTAATGCCTACGCTAGCGCTCCAGAAGCTTTTGATAGCACCATAGCGATGTTGCATTACCATGCTGCAAAAACACACTATACTGCAACAGACGGCCAGGTTGTGGGAGAGCACGACGGGGCACATTATTTTACAAAAGGGCAGCGCAAAGGATTAGGCGTAGGAGGAACAGTAGAGCCTCTCTTTGTAATTGATACAGATGTAAAAGAAAATATCATCTATACAGGACAGGGAAAACAACATCCAGGCCTATATCGAAGAGGTCTATTAGTAAAAACGAATGATATCCATTGGGTTAGAGAAGATTTACAATTAGCTGTTGGGGAACAGATGGAGGTAATGGCGAGAATTCGTTATCGACAGCCCCTAGAAAAAGCTACCCTTTTTAGAGAAAAAGAAGGTTTGTTTGTGCTATTTGACCATCCTCAATCTGCTATTGCAGAGGGACAATTTGTGGCATGGCATCAAGGAGAAGAACTCCTGGGTTCAGGGGTTATTTCTTAGGCTGAAACTGCTGCTCCCTTGATCACCGCTGTGTCTAATTCGATTTGATTTCTCAAGATATCCTCAAAGTTTTCTTGCTTGCGAATAAGATGCGCTTCATTATTGATCCAAAAAATTTCAGCAGGACGATAACGCGAGTTGTAGTTACTCGCCATAGTTTGACAATAGGCACCTGCATTTTTAAACGCTAAATATTCTCCTTCGCTTATTTCTGCAATCTTGCGATTACTCCCAAAAGTGTCTGTCTCGCAAATATATCCCACAACAGAATAAAAACGTTCCCTGCCGTCAGGGTTAGAAATGTTTACGATTTCATGGTGAGAACCATAAAGCATTGGACGAATGAGGTGGTTAAAGCCACTGTCCACTTGTGCAAAAACTGTTGAGGTAGTCTGTTTGACAACATTTACTTTGGTTAAAAAATACCCTGCTTGACTCACTAGAAATTTTCCTGGTTCAAAGGCTAAGGTCAGTTCACGACCGTATTCTTGACAAAAACTATTGAATTTCTCTGTGAGTTTTTCTCCTAGTTCTTCAATATTAGTTTCTATGTCTCCAGGGGTATAAGGAACTTTAAATCCAGAACCAAAGTCAATAAAAGAGAGATTTTTGAAATTTTTCGCCGTTTCAAATAAAATTTCGGTAGCGTGTAAGAAAACATCAATGTCTAAAATATCACTTCCTGTATGCATATGAATCCCGTTGATACGCATATTGGTGTTTTCAGTAATGCGCAATAAATGCGGAATTTGATGAATTGAAATCCCAAATTTAGAATCGATATGGCCAACAGAAATATTGCTATTTCCTCCTGCCATCACATGAGGGTTGATACGGATACATACTGGGACTTCAGGATACTTACTTCCAAACTGTTCTAGAATAGATAAGTTATCGATATTGATTTGAACGCCTAGTTTTGCCACTTCCTCAATTTCGTTCAAAGACACACCATTAGGGGTGAAGATAATGGTAGAAGGATCAAATCCAGCGGCTAAACCTAGTTGAACTTCTTGAATAGAAACCGTATCTAAGCCAGCCCCCAAAGATTGGATGTATTTTAAGATGGAAATATTGTTCAAAGCTTTTGTAGCATAATGAAAGCGTAGTTGATTAACACCGCTAAAAGCGTTTGTCAAGCGTTCATATTGTGCTTTTATTCTATTGGCATCATAGACATAAACAGGACCTTCGGCCTGTTGTGCAATTTGAAGTAAAGCGGCATTTTCCATTCCTTAATTTTTCCCAAAAGTAATAACTTAAACTTAATAAATAAGCCTTGCTTCAGTTTAAATTAAAAATATCAAAAAATGTTACAAATAAAACAAAAGCTTTTTTTTAATGCTATAGGTAACTCAACATTCTTTTTTTATTTTTGCTCAACGAAAACAACCAAAAATGAATTTACACGAATATCAAGGAAAAGAAATTTTAGCCAGCTTTGGAGTTGGGATCCAACGCGGTATAGTGGCACAAACTGCCGGTGAAGCGGTTGCCGCTGCAAAGTCTTTAACAGAAACAACCGGTACCGGATGGCATGTGATCAAAGCCCAAATCCACGCAGGTGGACGCGGAAAAGGTGGCGGTGTTAAACTAGCCAAAAACCTTGATGAAGTTAAAGATATCGCAGACCAAATTATTGGAATGCAATTGATTACCCCACAAACTCCATCAGCAGGAAAGCCAGTACACCAAGTGTTAGTGGCAGAAGATGTGTATTACCCGGGGGAAACAGAGCCTAGCGAATTCTATGTCTCTGTGTTACTAAACCGTGCCGCAGGTAAAAATATGATTATGTATTCTACCGAAGGTGGAATGGATATCGAAACAGTAGCAGAAGAAACACCGCATTTAATCTTTACAGAACAAATCGATCCTGCTATAGGAATGCAAGGATTTCAAGCCCGTAAAGTAGCCTTTAACTTAGGCTTAAGCGGAAAGGCATTTAAGGAGATGACAAAATTCATCACTTCCCTTTACAATGCTTATGTGTCTTCTGATTCATCTTTATTTGAAATCAATCCAGTTCTAAAGACCTCAGATGATCGTATTATCGCGGTAGATGCAAAAGTTACCATAGATGATAACGCTTTATATCGCCACAAAGACTATGCTAAGCTAAGAGACAAGCGAGAAGAAAACCCTATCGAAGTTGAAGCTGGCGAAGTAGGATTAAACTATGTTGACTTAGACGGAAATGTAGGTTGTATGGTAAATGGCGCAGGTCTTGCTATGGCAACCATGGATTTGATTAAACAAGCCGGTGGTTCTCCAGCGAACTTCCTTGATGTAGGAGGTACTGCAGATGCTGCTCGTGTTGAAACAGCTTTTCGTATTATCTTAAAAGATCCAGGGGTAGAGGCTATCTTAGTGAATATCTTCGGCGGAATTGTCCGTTGTGACCGTGTTGCACAAGGAATTGTAGATGCTTATAAAAATATGGGCGATGCCATCAAGGTGCCTATTATTGTGCGTTTACAGGGGACTAATGCAGATATCGCTAAAGAGTTAATCGACAATTCTGGACTTGATGTTCAATCTGCCACTGCTTTCCAAGAAGCAGCCGATAAAGTGCAGCAAGCTGTAGGTTAAGACAAAACGTCAGTATTTTTCTTCAATTTAATGACATAATGGCATTTTAATTTCATTGGTATAACATTTGCCTTTTAGGTAAGTGTATAACCTTTAAAATTTTTATTATGAGTTTAGTTAAATTTTCACAACGTCCAATGTATTCTTTCTTAGATGACTTTTTTTCATCACAGTGGCCTAATAGAAGTCAAGATTTTACTACTTCTATACCTGCTGTAAATGTGCAAGAACGGGAGAAAGACTTTTTACTTTCTTTCGCTGTACCTGGAAAAAGTAAGTCCGATTTTGAAATTGAGGTAGACAAAGAAGTACTTTCTGTTAGCGCTCTCGCTAAGGAGACTAATACAGAGTACGATGATTTATTTACCCGAAAGGAATTTAATTATCAATCGTTTAAGCGTTCATTCACCCTCCCAGAGAGTGTAAATACAGCGAAGATTAAAGCCCAATACAAGGAAGGGATTTTATCGATCCATCTTCCTAAAAGAAAAGAGGCATTGCCTCAACCAACAAAAAGAATTGCTATAGAATAAGGATTAATTATTTGTTTTTGTTGGAAATCGGCTCCCAAGGGAGCCGATTTTTTATTTGTAAGACGATCTTCTTGAGTAAATAAGCCAAAGAATCTGGTTTCGAAAAATTAGGGGTGTGACTCGCGTTTAAGCTGAGGTGTTTCTTCACCTTCCCTTTGTACGTGGCTCTTTGAACTTCAATGGGAATAGCCCTATCTTCTGTACATTCGATATAGTATTTTGGTATTTATCCAAAGTTTTCGTCGCTTACCTCTAATGCATAGTTTAGGGGGGCAGCAAGCTCTGACACTATGTAGTGCTTTGCCGCAACAAAATTCTCTAGTGGAATGTCATGTGCGAATGCTTCATGCATGGCTTCTTGGTTTACTAGCGCATAACTTTTGTCTTCTGAGAGGTAAAAATTTTCTACCGCTTTTGAGCCCTCTACCCCTTTTACGGCACTAAAAAAAAAGGTTCCGTTTGGGACTAAGAAAGCTGTGAGATAAATTAATTTTTTAACCTTTTTAGGACGTAATTCTGCTACTCTACTAATGGTGATTCCATTAAAACTATGGCCCACTAAGACCACGGGTTTTTCTTCTGCATCAATGAGTGCGACAAGCTGGTTTACATAATCGTCCATGGTGATCTCACCTGGAGGTGTTTTGTCATCACCATGCCCCACTAGGTCGGGTGCAATCACATTGAGGTGTTCGTGTTTTAAATTAGCAATTGTTTCTTTCCATTGCCAGCCCCCCAACCATGCAGAATGGACCAGTATGATCGTTGTTTTTTCCTTTTGAGATTTCGCCTTTTTTTGTTCACAAGAAGAGGTGATTACCACTAGTAAAATCAGGCTTAATAATAGGCTTAGATTATTTTTTTCATGATAATAAGATTTTAGGTATAACTAAAGTAAAGAATTTTTTACACAAAGATGATTTACGTACATTGAGATAAATATCGTTCAGCATGAAAAGCAACATTATTTATATTAGTTTATTTTCTTTTTTCACCTTTTTAAGTGCCACTGCACAAAACAGAGATTTACCCGTAGATACTTTGGCTGTTACCAACCATAAAACCACCATCAAGGGGCAAAGTGTAAGCTATCGTGCAGAAACAGGAACACAACCCGTTTGGAATGAAAAAGGGCAACCCATCGCCTCTTTGTTTTATACTTATTACCGAAGAACAAACGTGAATAGAGGGCAGGAACGTCCCTTGATTTTCTCTTTTAACGGTGGCCCTGGTTCTGCTTCTGTATGGATGCATGTAGCCTATACTGGACCTCGTATTTTAAATATTGATGATGAAGGCTATCCCGTGCAACCTTACGGATTTAAAGAAAATCCCTATTCCATTCTCGATGTTGCAGATATTGTATTTATCAACCCTGTTAATACAGCTTATTCAAGAATGATCGAAGTAGAGGGAAAAATGCCCGACAGAGAACAATTCTTTGGAATTAATGCAGACATTAAGTATTTAGCAGAGTGGATGACCACCTTTGTTAGTCGAAAGCAGCGCTGGGAAGCGCCTAAGTATTTGATAGGAGAAAGCTACGGTGGTACGCGCGTGATGGGATTATCGCTAGCGCTCCAAAATCAACAATGGATGTATCTCAATGGAGTGATCATGGTATCTCCAGCAGATTATAAAACTTTAGAGACTGGTGGTCCTGTGGGATCCTCTTTAAACCTTCCTTATTTTGCGGCAGCAGCCTGGTACCACAAGCAATTACCCGCAGCACTGCAATCGAAAGATTTGTTAGATGTTCTTCCAGAAGCAGAAGATTTTGCCATTAATGAATTGATTCCTGCCATGGCGAAAGGGGGTTTTTTACCCCTAAAAGAAAAAGAAGCCATTGCAGAAAAAATGGCCTATTATTCTGGTATTGATGCCAGCGTTTTATTGCAGCACAACCTCGATTTACCTACCCGCTATTTTTGGAAAGAACTCTTGCGTCATGAAGGGAAAAATATCGGTCGTTTGGATTCTCGCTATTTAGGGATAGATAAAAGAGAAACTGGCGATGCACCAGATTACAGTGCAGAGTTAACCTCTTGGCTACACTCTTTCACTCCGGCGATAAATCATTATATCCGTCAAGAGCTTAAATTTAAAACTGATATTAAATACAATATGTTTGGCCCTGTTCGCCCGTGGAATAATGAAAATGATAATACCCGCGATAATTTACGTCAAGCCATGTCACAAAATCCATATTTACACGTGATGACACAGTCGGGCTATTATGATGGTGCAACAACTTATTTTGCAGCAAAATATTCCCAGTGGCAAATGGACCCTAGTGGAAAGCTGAGAGATCGTTTCTCTTTTAAGGGATATCGCAGTGGGCATATGATGTATTTACGTCGTGCAGACCTAGAAAAGGCTAATGAGGATATTAGAGTCTTTTTAAAGCAATCCAATCCCAACGGAAAGCCAGCGAAATATTAATTAGCACTAAAGGCCTTAATCGCTTTGTTGGGTTCCATAATGGTATATCCCTCCCAAAAGTTTGGGTCATAACTATCTCTTTTAGCAGGGGTAAAGACTTTTGTTTCTTGAAGCGATTCAAAAGCTTTTTCATTTACTTTTTCACTGTCAAAAACGACTAAGGTCACACTGCTCTTTTGGTCTAATTTAAAGTGAATTTTACCACTCAGTTCGTTTTGTTTACGGCGCCCTTTGACAAATTTATTCTTCTCGATTATTTTAACTGGACGGTCGATTCCAGTGCGAAACTTAGTTTCGATATTTAAGTATTGTAATTGGTATTTGTCCCCTTGAAAGCGATCAAACTTTAATTGAAGTTTTCTCCCATAGGCATTAAAGGATAAACCCAATAAAGAAAAGTCTCTAATCGATCTTACATTCTCATACTCCATTTGAATCAGACTGTACTGCTCTGCTTCGATATAAAGCTTGCCTTTGTATTTCCCTTTTTTACCATTAGGCTGAAAGCGAATAATATAAACAGCTACTCCCGCTACATAGGTGAAGTTGATAATTTCATAGTCGTATAAATGGCTCTTATTGAGTATAGTGATATCCAGCCGATCTCTTTTGATGAGAGAATTAAACAGCTCTTTAAGACGGTTTTTTCTTCCACGATGAAATGCCTCTTCTTCTGGAAATTCTTTTTCCTCTTTTTCTTTTTTTATGTTTATACTTGTACTGTCACTTTCTTGTTCAATCACTTCATTTCGATCAACCTTGGTGCTAAAAATTCCTGATTTAAATTTGAAGTAGGAGTTTTCTTTTACATTTTCATCTAGTACAGAAGTAATCTTATTTTCAATTTGATCATAGCCTTTTTCGTTGATAGTATCTGCCAGTTCAACAGCTCTTTTGAGGACTAATTTTTGTCGCTCGTCTGACCAGTCACCATAGAGTGCTCCATAGGATTCTGTATGCCAGTCGTCTTTTACAGGAATACTCTTAAACAGTGAATCCCAAAAAGCTTGTTTGAATTCTTTGATGGTCGCTTTTTTGACTTTTAAATCTCTTTGAACCCAGCGTTGGTCAAAAGATTCTCTCAAGAAAAAAGTCTTTTTGGTTATGGATAAATCATATTTATCTTTCACCCGCTCCCTTGCTTTTTTGATTACTTCTATTGCACTTAAATTGTTTTGAGATAGAATAACTGCATTGAGCTTAATGGCTTTTGGGGATAGTAATAATAACGAATCTGATAATTGTTGAATGGCTTCGCCAAAGGGTTTAAAACCCATACATGATATAAAAAGGGAATCTTCTGGAACAAATGAAGTTTCTCTAATCAAGCGGAAAACCCCTTCTTCATTGCTAATGGCATTTTCGCCAAAGTTGGTCATCACCGTCGCAAATGGAATGGGTTCGCCACTTAAACTGTCCCGTAATTGTAGGTTAATCTCTTGAGCAAGCAAACTATAATTGATTAAAGTCAATACAATAAAAAGGCGAAAATTCATCTAGCTTATCTTCTTGTTAATGGGTCGATAAATCTCTTATTTTGTTACAACTGCTCCTGTAAGGCTTTGATTTCGTCTCTCAGTCTTGCCGCTTCAATAAAGTCTAATTCTTTGGCTGCTTTTTCCATGGCCTTTCTCACATCACGAACGCGTTGTTCAATCTGCGGTTTGGTCAAGAAACGGGTCGCCTCTTCTGCGGCTTTTCGTTCTGCTTTTTCTTGGGCATAAGTAGCGACAGAATTGGTCGATAAAGCATTGTCTAGTGACTTATTCAAAGCTTTGGGTACTTGATTGTGCTCTTTGTTATACGCCATTTGTTTTTCCCGTCTATAGTTAGTCCCATCGATGGTTTCTTGCATGGAGCGGGTGATTTTATCGGCATACATAATGGCGAGGCCGTTGATGTTTCGAGCGGCACGGCCCACGGTTTGTGTTAGGGAACGATTAGAACGCAAGAAACCTTCTTTGTCCGCATCGAGAATGGCCACTAAGGAAACCTCGGGTAAGTCTAAGCCTTCTCGCAAGAGATTGACCCCAATTAAAACATCAAAAATTCCCTTCCGCAGGTCTTGCATGATCTCTACCCGTTCTAGGGTATCGACATCACTGTGAATGTAGCGACATCGAATTTGAATGCGACTCATGTATTTAGTCAACTCTTCGGCCATACGTTTGGTCAAAGTAGTGACTAGGGTGCGTTCATCTTTTTCTACCCTCTGTTGGATTTCTTCAATTAAATCATCGATTTGATTCTCACTGTGACGCACCTCAATTACAGGGTCTAATAAACCAGTGGGACGGATAATTTGCTCGACAAAAATCCCTTCAGATTTTTCTAATTCATAATCTGCTGGAGTAGCACTAACATACATGACTTGGTTTTGCAAGCCTTCAAATTCTTCAAACTTCAAGGGGCGGTTGTCCATTGCTGCGGGTAATCTAAAGCCGTATTCCACCAGATTTTCTTTCCTACTTCGGTCTCCGCCATACATGGCATGAACTTGAGAAACAGTCACGTGACTTTCGTCTATCACCATTAAATAATCGTCGGGGAAATAATCTAGTAAACAGAAAGGACGAGTACCCGGAGCACGCCCGTCCAGATAGCGCGAATAGTTTTCTATCCCAGAACAATACCCCAATTCCCGTATCATTTCCAGATCAAAATTGGTACGTTCTTCTAAGCGTTTTGCTTCTAGTGGTTTCCCCACTTCTCTAAAAAAGTCGATTTGTTTGACCAGGTCATCTTGAATTTGGTGAATAGCGTTTTGAAGAATATCTGGAGAAGTCACAAACATATTGGCTGGGTAGATATTTAAACGCTCATATTTTTCAATGGATTGATTGCTAATGGGATCAAAAGCTTCAATTTCTTCAATTTCATCTCCAAAAAAGTGTACGCGAAAAGCGGTATCTGCATAACTCGGGAAAATGTCCACTACATCTCCCTTTACCCTAAAGTTTCCATGGTTAAAATCTGCGGTGGTACGGGAGTATAAACTTTGTACCAGTTGGTGTAAAAGTTTGGTACGCGAGATCACTTGATCTTGTTCGATGGTAATGACGTTTTTTTGAAATTCCACCGGGTTTCCTATTCCATATAAGCAAGAAACAGAGGCGACGACTAAAACATCTCTGCGTCCAGAAAGCAGGGAAGAGGTGGTACTCAATCGCAACTTTTCAATCTCTTCATTGATCGAAAGATCTTTTTCGATATAGGTACCAGAAACAGGGATATAGGCTTCGGGCTGATAGTAGTCGTAATAAGAGACAAAATATTCCACCGCATTATTGGGGAAGAATTGCTTGAATTCAGAATATAACTGCGCCGCGAGGGTTTTGTTGTGGGCAAGCACTAGGGTAGGGCGTTGCAGATTTTTAACAACATTTGCCACGGTAAAGGTTTTCCCAGAGCCTGTGACTCCCTGCAGAGTCATAAATTTTTCTTGCCCGTCAAAGCCATCACAAAGTTGTTTGATGGCTTCTGGTTGATCTCCCGTGGGAGAAAATTCTGATTCTAATTGGAACGACATAGCTTATTTTCGAACTTTAAAATTAACCATTATTCCTTCATTTTCAGGGGTTCTTTTAGAAATCTTGACGATATTTTAAAAAAGACCCTACCTTTGAGAAAAGCCTTGTTATGGAAGAGAAACTCATCTCCCAGAAAAAACCTTTTTTCCCGATTACTTCAGAGCTTAATGCTTACTTGAAGCAGTATAATCGCTGGGTCTTTACGCCTATCTTTTATGAAGACTTGTTGCGTTTTTCTGGTTCCATTGTAGTTTATGACGAAAACGACGAGGACACCCTCTGGGTACGGGTATATTATACCGATAGTGAAAGAGAAGATATTGATTACAATCTCAAAAAGGTCTATGCGATATTGCATTCTGATGGAAATGAAGCATCCATTCCTTACCTCAATGTCGATGCTATAGACTATTGCACCTTTGGGAATTCAAAGCCCTTTCGCATTAAGATTAGAAATGTTTTGAATGACAACTTTACCTATTTCTATGTAAAGCGCACCGACGCTTCAAGGGTCTATGGCCTAGAGTTTGAACATATGTTATCTCCTCATAACCTTAACTTTTTAGTCAACGATACTACCTTGATCGAAGAGCATATTGCTGGCATCCCTGGAGATATTTTTATCGAAGACTTTTTAGCCGACTGCACCCCAGCGCAACAGGCGCAAATCGCTAAGGAGTATGTCAAGTTTAATGAACGTTGTATGATTCGTTTGTTAGGAGATATGCGCGCTTATAATTATGTGGTGATTCCTACCCATGATTTTGATCAGGTAATTTATAAAATACGCGCCATTGATTTTGATCAACAGTGTTATGAAGGAAAGCTAAAAGTATATCGCCCGCAATTCTTTATAGAGAATTACCCCATGGTATCTATTGTTAAAGACAAGCTTACGCTAGATTCTGTCAATCAATATAAAATAGAAGAGCGTTCGATCTTAGCAAAACGAATCATTAGTTCGGGTGTGCGTCTAGATAATTTAGTGACCATTATGAAACAAGACCATTTGACTCAGCCAGACTACTTGAAAAATTTAAGGGCAGAAATCTTTAAGTTTACAAAAGATGATACCTTTAAGTTAGCTAAAAGTGCTGGAGATATCATGGAAGCTTCTTTGGATTATGTTCGCAGGCATTATGAAAATCTCAATATGACAAAATTGATTCAGTCCTCTTAATAAAAGTCGGCATCGTCATAGTCAAGAAGGCCTTCTTCTTGATCGTTATCATTAAAGTCTTCTGCGCTTTCTTCACTACTAAATTCTTTTTCTGGAGCTTCTTCTGGAACTTCCCCTTGCGCAAAAACAAGATTGGGATATCCCATAGCGGGAACAGCTTCTCCTATTTCCATTAATTCAACAAAAAAGGTCCACATGGCTAAAAAGTCATAGACATAAATCAAGTGGTGATTATCTGCACTAAAGAATTTATCTAAGCTCTTCCCTGCCATAGGGGTAGTACCTTCTCCCATATCTAAAAGCGGTAATTCTTCTCCTTGTTCCCATTCATCATTAGTGGTGTAAAAAGAAGCCATTTCGCTACCTCCAAAACCAAAGGCTTGAGCGATAGCATAATGAAAATCTTCTAAGCTAGCGGTAGCTTCAATTTCTAAGTCACGAAAAATATCTCCAGGGGCGTCTAAAATAATACGGAAACGAAAAATCATTTGGAAGTGGATTGTGTGGGTTGAAATAAGTGGAATAATAAATAGCTCTGTGCCCCAAAAAGTACGGAAGCAAAGAGTAAATGTAGGGGTTGACTGCTAAATGGAAAATCGAAGTAATACATCAATATCCCAGTTATGATTTCTAGTCCAATTAAGGCTAAAACTTGTTGCATGTGTTGGGTGGGGAAACCTAGCTTTCTCAATCGTAGAAAAAGCCAAATATTGAGTCCAGTGACTAAAAGGGAAAAACTGCGATGCACATAAAATAAAATGGGTGCAGGATCCAGCCATAAGGCCTGAGTTCCTTCGCCTAAAAGATCAATTTGTTCGTCTACAAACTGTCTTACTTGAGTTCCCATGGCAATTTGAACTAAGGTTAAAATCAATGCAAAAATGGCTAATCCTTTAATATACGACGGGAGGCCGACCTTTGTTTTATTCTCTTTACT
>JAKMGK010000084.1 GCA_022424955.1 Flavobacteriaceae bacterium | reverse complement strand
GCCTTTAGTCTAGGCTTTAACATTATGAAAAAAATGTATGAAAAAGAGAAGGTATCGATCGAAACCCTAGAGTCCATGCTTTTTTATATTGTGATAGCGACTCTTTTAGGCGCGCGCTTGGGTCATGTATTTTTTTATGACTGGGCGTATTATCAAGATCATTTAATGGAAATATTATTGCCTATCTCCAGTAAACCTGGAGGGGGATATACCTTTGTAGGTTTTAGAGGTTTAGCCAGTCATGGAGCAGCTATAGGGATTTTATTAGGTATTATTTTGTACCAACGGAACTATCCATATAAACCACTTGCATGGATATTAGATCGCTTGATTATCCCGACTACTTTAGGCGGAGCCTTTGTAAGAATTGGAAACTTTTTTAACTCAGAAATCGTTGGGAATTTCACTGGAAACAAGTTTGGAGTGGTCTTTGTCAATCGAGGAGAATCGCTTCCACGGCACCCCGCCCAACTCTATGAAGCTGTTGCATATTTTATCCTTTTCTTCTTTTTGCGCTATTTATATCGCATAGGTTTAAATCGAAAAGACGGATTTTTAGTGGGTGTTTTTATGACAGCCCTCTTTAGCATTCGATTTTTAGTAGAATTTGTAAAAGCCAGTCAAGGTG
This sequence comes from Flavobacteriaceae bacterium, assembly GCA_022424955.1. Lineage (GTDB taxonomy): Bacteria > Bacteroidota > Bacteroidia > Flavobacteriales > Flavobacteriaceae > Arcticimaribacter. The sequence goes on along the minus strand of JAKMGK010000084.1, from coordinate 8,591 downwards.
GCTTTGAAACCTTTCTACCCGCATTGTCTACAGGACAGTGGTTAAGTGTCCCCTTAATTATTGCTGGAATTATTGTGATGTATCGCACCCGAACTGTAACCACCTAATATGCCTCCTAATTTAGAACAATGGCATTACCCCATAGGGCGCTATCAAACCAAAGAAGTTTTCTTAGCAGAAGAAATTAATGCCTCTATTGCGATTTTAAAGGCCTTCCCTTCTGCGTTAAAAGAGCTTTTATCACAGTGTAGCACAGAGGACCTTGATCAACCTTATCGCCCAGGAGGGTGGACCATCAAACAACTTGTTCACCATTTAGCAGATTCACATATGCACTCTTATATGCGGTGTAAATATGCATTTTTAGAGGATACTCCCACCATCAAAGGATATGAAGAACGCGACTGGGCAGAAAAAAGTCCAGATGCGCTCAACTTAGCCATCGATGCAAGTTTGCAAATACTAGAGGGGGTACACCAGCGCTGGACCTATTTTTTTGAACAGCTTTCAGCTGAAGATTTCGAAAGAGAATATGCACATCCAGAAAGAACCGAAAACTTTCCTTTAAAAGAAGTCGTTTGTTTTTATGCCTGGCATGCTCAACATCATTTTAATCATATCAAACAATACCTAAAATATAAAGCATAAAAAAAATCCCGGTTGAACCGGGATTTTTTATTGGTATCAATTGAACAATATTTTAAGCTTTGTCCTTGTTTTGTGTATCAAACATAACCGGTGTTGCGATAAACACTGACGAATAGGTTCCTACTAAAACCCCTACAATTAAGGCGAACATAAATCCACGAATGGATTCACCCCCAAAGATAAAGATGGCTAATAACACTAATAAAGTAGTTAAGGAAGTATTCAATGTTCTACTTAAAGTAGAGTTTAACGCACTATTAACGGTCTCATCTAAATTTGATTTAGGATGATCTGTTGTATACTCACGAATACGGTCAAACACAACCACAGTATCGTTTAATGAATACCCAATTACGGTTAATATGGCCGCAATAAAGGCTTGATTAATCTCCATATTAAATGGCATGATACTGTAGGTTAAAGAGAAGATTCCCAAAACAATTAAAACATCGTGGAAAACTGCTGCAACTGCCCCTAGAGAGAATTGCCACTTACGGAAACGCAAGAGAATATATAAAAAGACAACGATCAATGAGCCCACAACGGCTAAATAAGAATTCTTCTTAATGTCATCTGCAATGGTTGGTCCTACTTTAATAGAAGACATAATACCTACCGTTTTATCTTCTGCTCCATTGACAAATTCATCATAAGAATAGCCATCAGGCAAGAAGCTTTGTAAAGCATCATATAATTTGTTGTAAATCTCTTGGTCGATTTCAGATCCCTCTTCATCGATTTTATATTTGGTTGTAATCTTTAATTGATTGTCTTCTCCAAAAGTTTTTACCTCAGCACTTCCAAAAGTCTCTACTAAGTTTGATTCCACTTCAGAGGGATTCATGATTTGATCAAAACGAACGGTGTAAGAACGTCCCCCAACAAAATCTACCCCTTGATTCAATCCATTGAAGTTTAAGGAAACTAAGCTCACTAGAACCAAAACACCCGAAACGGCATAAGCTACTTTGCGCTTAGATAAGAATGCAAAAGAAATATTTGATAAGATATTTTCTGTTGCTCTAGTGGAGAAGCTCACTTTTTTACCGTTAAATAAACGTCCATCAATAAATAAACGTGTAATAAAGATTGCAGTGAATAATGAAGTCCCAATACCAATTAATAAGGTTGTCGCGAACCCTTTAATAGGTCCTGTTCCAAATACAAATAAGATTAAGGCGGTTAAACCTGTAGTGATGTTTGCATCTAAAATAGAAGACAAGGCGTTGTTAAACCCGTCTGCGACAGATTTAAGCGCACCTTTGCCTTTGCGCAATTCTTCGCGAATACGTTCAAAAATAAGTACGTTCGCATCTACAGAGATCCCTATGGTTAAGACAATCCCCGCAATACCAGGCAGGGTTAATACTGCCCCTAGACCTGCTAGAATACCAAAGATTAATAAGATGTTTAATGCCAAAGCAATATCAGCATAGATTCCAGAAGAACCATAGTAGAAAATCATCCATACAAGAACGATTAACAAGGCGATCAAGAAAGAGTACATACCACTTTGAATCGCTTCTTTCCCTAAGGAAGGTCCTACAATTTCTGATTGAATAATTTCTGCTGAAGCGGGAAGCTTTCCTGCGCGTAAAACGTTCGCAAGGTCAATCGCCTCATTGAGGGTAAACGTTCCTGTGATTTCAGAACGACCACCTGCAATTGCTCCATTGTTTACTCCTGGTGCAGAATACACTACATCATCTAACACAATAGCAATATTACTTCCTTCTTTAAAGGCTTTCCCCGTCATATTTTCCCATACACGTGCTCCTTTTGAATCCATTTGCATCGAAACAGCGGGTTGCCCAAGTTGACTATAAGTTTGCACTGCATCTACAATTACACCTCCACTTAGTGGCGCAGCAGCGTCTCGGTTTGATTTGATGAGATAAAGATCAACGACATCAGCGTTAGGATTAGGTTTTCCCCAAGCAAAGTTGACATAGCGAAGGTCTTTCGGTAATAATCTTCTTACCTCTGGTAAATCGAGATATCCCATAACCTTATCCATATCTTTTTTAGCAAATTGAGCTAAAACTGGCCCCCCTTGATAACTGTATCCACGTACTAAATCTAAAAGTGGATTTCCTACAGCAGGCGTAATTGAGTCTTGTGCTTCAACATCGGCAAGTAGATCGTCAATAGCAGAGTTTTCATCTTCTGCTTGCGCTTCTGCTGGTTGAGCTGCTTCAAGTGTTTTTACCACTTCGTTCGCTTCTGTCAAGAAAGTGAAGAATTGATCATTTTTATAGGTTTCCCAAAATTCAAGTTGTGCGGTACTTTGTAAAAGATTTTTTACACGCTCAACATCTTTCGCTCCTGGAAGTTCAACTAAGATTCTCCCAGAAGTCCCTAAACGTTGGATATTAGGCTGAGTAACCCCAAACTTATCAATACGTTTACGCAATACTTCAAAAGCAGAAATAATTGACTCATCAATTTTACGACGAATGATAGGACGAACTTCTTCGTCACTCATTTCAAAATTGATTTGATCACTAAGATTGCGGTTAGCAAAAATATCGGGATCTGCTAAATTAGAAGTTCCTTTAATGCTTTCAAATGCAACAAAGAAAGACTCTACATATGGATCATCTGTATCCTTTTGTAATTCATCTGCCTCGTCTAAGGCTTTGTTGAAGACAGGGTTTTTAGTATAATCTGCTAATCCTTTAAGGATATCACGAACAGAAATTTGAAGGATCACATTGATTCCTCCTTTTAGATCTAATCCCTTGTTGAGTTCTTTCCCTTTGGCATCGTTATAAGAAGTTAACCCCCCATAAAGATCAATACCACCAATAGAATCGAGGTACTGTGCTTCTACAACTTCTCGTAGAGCAATAAAATCTGGTTGGTCTGCTGTGATAGCATTTTCAGCATAAGCAGCTGCTTTAGCTTCTTGATTACTTGCGATAAAAGTAAAAGAAAGTTGGTATATACTTACGATTCCAAAAAGGAATGCGAAAAGCTTTATAAGTCCATTATTTTGCATGCTAATAATTTTAAGCGTGTTAAAGGCTCGCAAATATAAAGTTTACCTAACCATTAAGCAACTTTAGTTTACGATTTCACTTCTGTAGAGAAGTGAGCATTAAGAATTTAATTTAAAATACTCCCTAGCGCATCGTTCATGGTGCGAACTGCCTGTGCACTTTGGTCAAACTTAGCTTGTTCTGCTTCGTTTAATTTAACGTCAACAATGGCTTCAACTCCTTCTTTTCCTATGATACATGGAGCACCAATACAAATATCGTTTTGTCCGTATTCTCCTTCGAGGAAAACAGAACAAGGAATCATACGTTTTTGATCGTTAATAATGCTATCCACTAGATAAGCTACAGACGCGCCTGGTGCGTACCAAGCAGAAGTTCCTAAAAGTTTTGTTAAGGTAGCTCCACCTACCATAGTTGCAGAGACGACCTCATCCATTTGCTCTTGAGAAAGATGCTGGCTCACTGGAGTTCCATTATAACTCGCTAATCGTGTTAAAGGAATCATGGTCGTATCCCCATGTCCTCCAATGACCATCCCTTGAATATCGTTTGCAGGCTTGTCTAATGCTTTTGATAAATAGGTTTTAAAACGAGAACTATCTAAGGCGCCCCCCATTCCAATGATACGATTTTTAGGTAATCCCGTTGCTTTTAAGGCTAAGTAGGTCATGGTATCCATAGGGTTAGAGACTACAACAATAATAGCTTCTGGAGAGTTGGCCAATACACTTTCTGCAACAGACTGCACTATCCCAGCGTTGATCCCTATTAATTCTTCGCGAGTCATTCCAGGTTTACGTGGAATCCCAGAGGTGATTACCACCACATCACTTCCAGCGGTAGCGCTATAATCATTTGTCACTCCAGTGATACGGGTATTAAATCCTAAAGTAGTAGCGGTTTGGGTTAAATCTAAGGCTTTCCCTTCGGCGAAGCCTTCTTTAATATCCAATAGCACTACTTCACTAGCGATTCGCTTAATCGCGATATATTCTGCACAAGAGGCCCCTACATTCCCAGCCCCAACAACGGTTACTTTCATTTTGTTTTGTTTAATTATTTGATTAGCAGTGCAAATTTACGCATCAATGTTGGCATAAACGGCATTGCGTTCGATAAATTCTCTTCGTGGTGGCACCTCATCTCCCATTAACATTGAGAAAATACGATCTGCTTCACTACCACTATCTATGGTTACTTGACGTAAGGTTCTAAATTCAGGATTCATGGTGGTATCCCATAATTGTTCTGCGTTCATTTCTCCTAAACCTTTGTAACGCTGAATATTTGCTCCTTGCCCGTATTGTTGCATTAACTGATCGCGTTGATCATCGTTCCACGCATATTCTTTTTTAGCCCCTTTCTTGACTAAATACAAGGGAGGGGTCGCGATGTAGACATAACCAGATTCTACTAACTCACGCATATAGCGGAAGAAGAAGGTTAGAATTAAGGTAGAAATGTGACTCCCATCAACATCTGCATCACACATAATCACCACTTTGTGGTAGCGCAATTTTTCTAAATTCAAGGCCTTGCTGTCTTCTTCGGTTCCAATGGTGACCCCAAGTGCAGTGTAGATATTTCGAATTTCTTCGTTCTCAAACACCTTGTGTTGCATGGCTTTTTCCACATTGAGAATTTTACCTCTTAAAGGAAGAATGGCTTGAAAATTACGGTCACGCCCTTGTTTCGCTGTTCCCCCGGCAGAATCTCCCTCTACAAGGAAGACCTCACATTGTGCTGGATCTTGCTCAGAGCAGTCAGACAATTTCCCAGGCAAGCCTCCCCCGCTCATAACGGTTTTACGCTGTACCATTTCACGTGCCTTACGGGCTGCGTGGCGGGCTTGAGCTGCTAAAATCACTTTTTGAACGATGATTTTGGCATCATTAGGGTTTTCTTCGAGATAATTTTCTAACATCTCTGAAACAGCCTGAGATACCGCAGAAGTAACCTCTCTATTCCCCAGTTTAGTCTTAGTTTGCCCTTCGAATTGTGGTTCTGCCACTTTAACCGAAACAATGGCGGTAAGTCCCTCACGGAAATCGTCCCCACTAATTTCAAATTTTAGCTTATCTAGTAAACCAGAGCCATCGGCATATTTTTTTAAGGTTGAAGTCAACCCACGACGGAATCCTGAAAGGTGAGTCCCTCCTTCGTGAGTATTGATATTATTGACATAAGAGTGTAAATTCTCTGAGAAAGAGGTATTGTAAATCATGGCTACCTCAACTGGGATTCCATTCTTTTCTCCTTCGATAGAAATCACATCTTTAATAATCGCTTCTCTGGTTTCATCTAAAAAGGTGATAAACTCTTTTAAACCTTCTTCAGAATGGAAGGTTTCTTCTAAAAATTCTCCTTTTTCATCTGTGCTTCTTTGATCTACCATTACAATGGTAATTCCTTTATTCAAATAGGCGAGTTCACGCATTCTATTTGCTAGCGTATCATAATTGTATTCAAGGGTTTGCTGGAAAATTTGCGGATCTGGCCTAAATGTTACAGTAGTCCCACGCTGATCTGTTGATCCAGCTTCGCGTACAGCATACTTAGGCTTTCCTCTTTCATATTCTTGCTCCCATATAACGCCTTCGCGGTAAACGCTTGCTTTTAAACTTTCTGACAAGGCATTAACACAAGACACTCCTACCCCGTGTAATCCTCCAGAAACTTTATAGGAATCTTTATCAAATTTCCCTCCTGCGCCAATTTTAGTCATTACAACTTCAAGGGCAGATACTCCTTCTTTTTTGTGAATCCCTACCGGAATTCCACGCCCGTTATCTTGGGTAGTGATTGAATTGTCTTCATTGATGGTTACCGTGATGGTATCACAGTGCCCGGCTAAGGCTTCATCGATAGAATTATCGACGACTTCATAGACTAAATGGTGTAGCCCACGAACGCCCACATCACCAATATACATGGAGGGACGCATACGCACGTGCTCCATTCCTTCCAGTGCCTGAATACTGTCGGCAGAATACTGGGGATTTTGTGGTGTTTCACTCATAATTTTCGGTTTTTTATCAGTCCTTTTAAGACGTCTTACAAATATACAAAAAACCCACCCTTAAAGCGCGTAAATACTAGGCTTAATGCGTCTAAGTTATCAACATTATATGTGGATAAGCACCAAAAAAAAAGAGCGGATTTTTCCTCCGCTCTTTTCTTGTTATTTTTCTCCTTTTTAATAGGCGTCGTCGTGAACTTTTGCGACTGCTCTCCCAGAAGGATCGTTCATGTTTTTGAAGGCCTCGTCCCACTCTAAAGCAATGGGGGTACTACAGGCCACCGAAGGTACAGAAGGCACACAGAGTGCCGCTGTTTCAGAAGGGAAATGCTCTTCAAAAATACTGCGGTAATAGAACTCTTCTTTATTTTGTGGTGTTTGCTTAGGGAAACGGTATTGCGCGTTAGCCATTTGCTCGTCGCTTACAGCCGCTTCTACCACCTCTTTTAAGGTATCGATCCAATTATAGCCTACTCCGTCAGAAAACTGCTCTTTTTGACGCCATGCAACACTTTCAGGTAAGTATTTCTCAAAAGCTTTTCGCACTACCCATTTCTCCATGCGCTCTTGATTAATCATTTTATCCTTTGGGTTGATTCGCATGGCAACATCCATAAACTCTTTATCCAAGAAAGGTACGCGTCCTTCAATCCCCCAAGCAGCAAGCGACTTATTTGCACGCAAACAATCGTATTGGTGCAATTTATCCAGCTTTCGAACGGTTTCTTCGTGAAAGTCTTTTGCTGTAGGCGCTCTATGGAAATAAAGATATCCTCCAAATAACTCGTCTGCTCCTTCCCCAGAAAGAACCATTTTAATCCCTAAAGACTTAATCGCTCTTGCCATAAGATACATGGGCGTGGAAGCGCGAATTGTCGTAATATCATAGGTCTCTAAGTTATAAACCACATCGCGAATCGCGTCTAACCCCTCTTGAATGGTAAATTTTATTTCGTGGTGCACCGTTTCAATGTGATCTGCTACCTTTTGCGCGGCGGCTAAATCTGGCGAACCTTCTAAACCTACCGAAAAAGAATGCAACTGCGGCCACCAGGCGGCTTGCTTGTCGTCACTCTCAACGCGTTTTGAGGCATATAATTTTGCTAAGGCAGAAGTGACCGAAGAATCTAAGCCTCCTGAAAGCAATACCCCATAAGGTACATCACTCATCAATTGACGACGAACAGCTGCCGCAAGAGCATCGTGGATATCATCTATGCTAGTGCTATTGTCTTTTACTTGATCAAATTCCATCCAGTCACGGGTGTACCACTGCACCGGCGCCTCATCTGCACTGGATAAATAGTGCCCAGGAGGAAATAATTCAATTTTTGTGCAAACCCCCTCTAGGGCTTTTAATTCTGAAGCTACATAGAAGGTTCCGTGCTGGTCCCACCCCATATACAAAGGAATAATCCCCATATGATCACGGGCGACAAAATAAGTGTCTTCTTGGGTATCATAGATGGCAAAGCCAAAAATTCCGTTCATCTCGTCGATAAAGGCAGGACCCTTTTCTTGATACAAGGCTAAAATCACTTCACAATCAGAGGCTGTTTTAAATGTATATTCCCCCTCAAACTGCTGACGTAATTCTTTGTGATTGTATATCTCCCCATTGGCTGCTAAAACATAACGACCATCTTCGCTAAACAAAGGTTGATTTCCAGAAGTAGGATCGACAATCGCTAAACGCTCGTGCCCCATCAGGGCTTTGTCGTTTGAGAAAATCCCGCTCCAATCTGGACCGCGATGACGAATTCTTTTAGACATTTCAAGGATTTGCGGACGCAAATCGTCTGAGTTTTGTTTTAAATCAAAGGCACATACAATACCACACATAGTTTATTATTTTACAATAAATCTATGGTGTATATTTTAATTATCAACCAAATAAAGTAAAAATGGTTTATTTTTTAAAT
>JAKMGK010000059.1 GCA_022424955.1 Flavobacteriaceae bacterium | reverse complement strand
GTCTTCTTGCGCTTTAGGCGCTTCTTTTTTAGGAGCAGCCTTTTCAGCAGCAGGAGCTTTTGCTTTTTCCGCTTTCGCTTTTCGTGCAGCTTTCTTTGCTCCCCCTTTAGCAGAAATACCTTCGATGAGGATTTCTGTTAATGCTTGACGGTGACCGTTTTTCACACGGTATCCTTTTCTTCTTTTCTTTTTGAAAACAATTACTTTGTCTCCTTTTAAGTGCTTAACTACTTTTGCTTCTACCGAAGCTCCAGTTATAGCCGGGGCGCCAAGCGTGACTGCTTTTCCATCGTCTAATAAAAGCACTTGATCAAAGGAAACATTGCTTCCTTCGTCTTGTGCCAAACGGTGAATAACCACTTTTTGGTCTTTTGCAACTTTAAATTGCTGCCCTGCTATCTCTACGATTGCATACATTATTATTGAATTTTGGATTGCAAATGTACTTAATTTTTAAGAGTCTGCAAGGGTTTTTTCGTAATGATTGTGATAATATTCCCTTATCTAATACGTTATGAAGTAAGAGGAATATACATTTATTAAAGCATGTCTTGTGTGATTTCTTTATCTTTGATTACTATTTTATTTTATGAGGGTTTTAATTGCTTTTATTGGGTTTTTAATTGTTGCATCTTCTTGTACGCCAGAATTTGTCCCACAGTCCTTATTAGAAGAAGATCCTAACGCAATTATTTCTCCTACACAAGACCCCAACGGGCGTACTGGAGAAGTAGAAGCTTCTTTTTTATCCTCAGAACACAGTTTTACCATCACGAATAGCATCATGCCAAATGACACTGTTTTTAGGGTATCTTATGTCACCACTTCTAAAAACTTTGATATATTTAAATGGGTGTTTGAAGGAGGAACAACTAGTGTAGGTTCTACTACTACGGTAAGTGGCACTACAACAGTAGAAGGTAATATTAATGATCCTCAGACCAACGCCCAGATCGCGGTATTGGTTGAATACGATAGTATTTTTGGCAGATATGACATGAAACATGCTGTTGCAAACGCAGATAATATTGATATAGTTTCGGTCAAAGATTATGTCACTTTTGAGTACCAAGATGATTTACAAATGCGTAATGATAGCATTCCTTGGGGATGGCAAAATTCTCAAGAAGGCTGGTTTGGTCCATCTACTAATTCTACCGTAACCTTTGAGCCATGCGAAAATGCCATGGTGGGGTATTATATCGCGAATGGTGCAGGGGAAGACGAGATTTCTAGAATTTCTAAAGATTTTGCCAATTTTGGTACCACCCCTAAAAATTTAGTTTTTGAATATAAAATGGAATTTTTAGTCCTTCCCAATAACCCAGACAATGATGTAAAAGTTTCTTTAGGTTATACCCCTATTGTATCTGGAAGCGGAAGCATAACGATCGAGCCTGGAGAGTTGTGGTCAGATTCTAGTTATGATGTGACAGAGTTTAGACAGGTTATTATACCCTTGCCTATTATTCCCGATTTCCGTTTAAGCTTTGACAAACACCCTTCTGTATTAAACAGTTCGGGACAACAACGTTATCCTTTTAGTGTTTGTATCAGGAACTTAAAGATCGTTCCGGGAACGCTTTAAATCAGCTTATTTATCTAGCGAAGTGTAAGAGGAATTCATTGACTTAAATTCTGGAACGATGGCTTTCATTTGCTTGACCAGTATTTCTTTATTCTCCCCTTTCGAAGCACTTTCGATTAGCTGAAGAATTTGTTCTTGTTGAGATTTTGAGAAAACTTCCTTTTCGGCAATAAAAATCAACTCATTATACGATGGTTTAAGATTCTCTTTGTCGGTCAATAATTCTTCATACAGTTTTTCTCCAGGTCTAAGGCCACTGTAAACTAGTTCAATGTCTTGGCCTTCAATTAAACCTGATAAACGAATCATACTGGTAGCGAGATCTGCGATCTTAACGGGTTCGCCCATATCAAAAACATAAATTTCTCCTCCTTCACCAGTCGCTCCGGCTTCTAGCACTAACTGACAGGCTTCTGTGATGGTCATAAAATAACGAGTGATCTCTGGGTGAGTAACAGTGACTGGGCCCCCCTTAGCGATTTGCTCTTTAAAAATTGGGACCACAGAACCGTTTGACCCTAAAACATTCCCAAAACGAGTCGTAATAATCTGAGTTGTTGTTTTTTCTGCCACGTGAGCAACATAGATCTCTGCAATGCGTTTAGAAGCGCCCATTACATTAGAGGGATTTACCGCCTTGTCGGTTGAAACCATGACTAAGTGAGAGACTTTGTTAGCTAGTGCGACATCGACTACATTCTTGGTCCCTAAAATATTATTGAGGATGGCTGCTTTAGGGATAGCCTCTGTCATAAACACATGCTTATAGGCCGCGGCGTGAAAAACTAAATCAATTGAAAAATAGTCAAAACACTGTTCTAGTGCTGCTTTATCTGTAATACTTTGAAGGTAGTAATGTAATTTTATCTTGGTGCCACTTCGAGCCAGTTCATTTTTTAAATCAAATAAAGGCGTTTCTGCTTGATCGTATAAAATAATTTGTGCTGGCTCAAAGGAGAGCAATTGACGAACAATTTCACTTCC
>JAKMGK010000050.1 GCA_022424955.1 Flavobacteriaceae bacterium | reverse complement strand
CATATTAATTGAGTTTAAATTTGCCAGGTATTTTTGTTATATCTCCGCCAGAGATAGTATTGCATCTGCAAAGAATGCGTGGCGTCCGCAAACCGTATGAACGATTGGTGATTGGCTTAAAACCGTTCTTTATGGGCACCCTGATCAATAAATTACCAACAAAAAAAATTCTGCCTATTTTTTGATCAATTTTATAGTATTTTGATACTTTTATTTGTAAATTTTTATCTTTAATTGGATTACCAAAGTTTTAAATTTATGTTTCAGTTTGAGATTGTGAACGTAAAAAGACTCTTTGTAGGGAATGGCGGGATATTGCAGGATTGCTTTTCAATAAAAAGGACTTGTCGGCAAATAGCTTTCTCAAGAAATGACGGGTTACTCTTTAGTTCCGGAAGGCGTTTATTTGGTGCTATATAGATGAGAAAAATAAATCCAAAAGTCATCTTCACCTTAACTGCTGGGCGAACAGGGTCCGCTTGGCTAGCTGATTTTTTAGCTCAGAATTATCAAACAACCTCCATCCACGAGCCGTTAGGGATAGAAGATTTTGGCGTTCGCATGCCTGATATTAAAGTGATGCGCAGCTTTAATAATTTTGGAAATAATAACACTGTTCAAGAATTCTGGGAACGTAAGCTCTCGGTGATCCAACAAAATAGCTATATCGAAACAAACCATACGCTGGGTAAGTGCGGTTTAATTGAAAATCTTTATAAAACCCCTATTGCTGCTGATACAAAAATTATTATTCTGAAACGTAATATTGTAAAGCAGTGCAGTAGCTATCTTGTTCGCAATGACTTTGTCCACATCACAACAGCATGGCAATGGTATCTTCATCCTAGCTACCAAAAAAAATTGGTGAATCCTGAGCCTTTTCTCAAGTTTGATGGGGTTGGCCTTGCCTTATGGTATTGTTACGAGATGGCGGCGCGACAAGCTTTTTATAAGTTAGCCTATAGTTCAAGCATTAAAATGATTGAAGTTTCTCTAGAAGATATAGTTACTCCAAAAGGTGCAAATCGTTTGTGGCAAGCTCTTGGTCAGTTTGGCACCTGTACTCTGCCACCCCGAAAAAATAAAAACCAAATCCAAGCCCCTAAAAGCTTAGTTCAGCATCTTGAGAAGATCACATCTTCCATTCAGTTTGATGCTGATGAGGTTGCTCAGCAAGCTTTGAATGATGGTTTCAGCTTTGAAAGTGTATCGAGGGCCGCTTAAGTGTTTGATCACGTTGAAATTGGTTTAAAACCGAAAGTTTTTATTTCTGTATCACATGCCTGTTGTATTAAAGTAGCTGCCAGTGTTGTTCTTTGGGACTTGGGGATAACTGATAGTGTCACTGAAAAAGTAAGGACTTATCCTGCGAGCTACGTGATTCCTGTAAAGTAGGGCCTTCTTAACCCCATTATATTTTCATTTTGGGCGGCAATATTTTCTATTATACGCTGCCCTTACTCGTAGCTTTAAAACATTTTGCCTGTGCTTCGATAAACGGAAATATAGGTGGTTTCCTAAAATTGAAATAAACGGTTGGGACCGCTTTCCGGACCGCTTTTCCAAAATAGAACCTTAGTAAGGAATTGATAATAAACAACCTTATTTAAGTTCGGTCGCATCCCCGGTGCGCCACCTACTCATATAACGCATTGTAATACCTCACTATTTTAACTTTGATAGTGAGCCGTAGACCATGCTGGCAACCAAATCTAATAGCTATACCTTCCAAAAAGACGGCGTCTGGTATTTCTCCCGTCGAGTTCCCGCAGACTTACGACGGCATTATAGAACGGGTAGGATCGCCTACTCGTTAAGAACCAAATCCATCAGGGATGCTCGGGTTAGGGCAATGAGCGATGCTGCTAAATTGGATCGGCATTGGCATATTATGCGAATGTCGTCAGATGATATTCCGGGTAAGCATTTATTGGAGGAGCCTGAAGAAAAGAATATTGTTCAGGGGCCAAGCCTATCTGATGCAGTGGCATTATACCTCCGATTAAAAGGGCAGAATAAGCCACCCGCTTTTGAAGCCACGTTGAAGCGAGGCTGCGGCTACTTAATCGATA
>JAKMGK010000040.1 GCA_022424955.1 Flavobacteriaceae bacterium | reverse complement strand
GCACAGAATACACTGTAGAGGTTAAAAAGAAATTAGTGCAAGCCTCCCACTTGACCACTAAGGTTCCTTCTACCCATACCCCTAATTTCACAACGTCTAAGGCAACTAATTTTAATCCCATTAACGCTCTGCCGCAGGAATTAAAGAATCCAGCGCACTACTGTATTATTGGAGGCGGTAAAACCGGTATGGACGCCATTATTTATTTACTTGAAAACAATATTGCACCAGCAAAAATTAGTTGGGTGATTTCCCGGGACAGCTGGGTCATTGACCGGGCTACCACACAAAACACCGAAGATTTCTTTGAAGTCACCATAGGAAATCAAGCGAATCAATTTGAGGCGCTGGCTCAGACCACCTCCTTACAAGATCTCTTTCAGCGTTTAGAAGATAAAGGTGTCTTGATGCGTTTAGATAAAAAAGTAAAGCCTACTCAATTTCATGGGGCGACCGTAAGCAAAAAAGAATTGGCGCTACTGCAAAAAATCTCTACCGTTATTCGACTAGGAAGGGTTTCTCATATCGAGGGCAACCTTATGACCCTTGACAAGGGGAAGCATCAATGTCCAGAAAATACCCTCTTTGTAGACTGTTCTGCTACCCCCATCCCAAAGGACTTACAAAACATCCCCATCTTTCAAGAAAATCTCATTATCCCCCAAACCGTGCGCTCCTATCAGCCCGCCTTTAGTGCCTCTTTTGTAGCCTATGTTGAGCTTAAATATAATGACGACAAAGAAAAAAATAAATTATGTGGTCTTGTCCCTTTACCAGACAAAGACACAGATTGGTTAAGAGGTCTTGCTGCCACCATGCTCAATCAGTTAAACTGGTCCAGCGATAAACCCCTGCGACAGTGGATGACCGCGAACCGCCTAGATGGTTTTAGTCAATTGGTGCGCGGTGTCGATAAAAGTGATGTAGATAAAATAGAGATCCTCCACCGGATGAAAAGCAACGGTCTCCCCGCCATGATGAAACTACAAGAGTTTTTACAAGAAATAGATCAAATGAATACTACTTCCCTCACCCACCCACAATTTCAAGTGGATAAAAAAGCCTTTTTTAAACATCAATTGGTGGAAACCCCAGCAGAAAATAGGCAAATTAAAGACGGAGAAATCTTGGTCAAAATCGATCAATTTGCCTACACCGCAAACAATATTACCTATGCGGCGACGGGAGATATTATCCGTTATTGGGAATTCTTCCCAGCCGAGGGGCAAGACAGTGATCGAATGGGCGTTATCCCCGTTTGGGGGTTTGCCGACGTAGTAGAATCAAAAGCAGACGGCATTCCATTAGGGGATCGCATCTATGGTTACTTCCCCCCTACCACCCATTTAAAAATGACGCCAACCAAGGTACAAGAACAGCGCTTTTTTGAGGGAGCAGAACACCGCTCCACCCTCCCCATGGGTTATAATCTCTACAGAAGAGTCAATAATGAGCAAGGCTATACCAGAGAGCTAGATCGCGAACGTTCACTATTGTTCCCCCTTTATTTAACCTCTTTTTGTTTGTGGGACAGCCTGCAAGATAACCAATGGCATGAGGCCGAACAAATCGTTGTTTTAAGTGCTTCGAGTAAAACCAGTATCGGCTTTGGCTATGCCTTACAAGGAGATCAAAATGCGCCTACTTCCATCGGGGTCACATCGAAAAGAAATATAGAGACGGTAGAAAAATTAGGCATTTGGGATAAGACCTGTACGTATGAAGCACTTGATAACATAGACCCTGATCTCCCTACTGTTATCGTAGATATGTCTGGAAATAACGAGCTAATGGCAAAGCTTCATCAACATTTGGGAGACAAAATGCATTTTACCCTTAAAGTAGGCTTAACCCATTGGGCAAAAACGAACCCTGAGGACGGAATCATCAACGAGCGCAGTAAATTTTTCTTTGCACCAGCACATATAGAAAAGCGTTTTAAAGATTGGGGACCCGCTGTTTTTGATGAGAAGACCAATGGTTTCCTAATCGAAGCCGCAACCAAAACCCGTGAATGGCTTCACTTTAACGAACTCAATGGTTTAGACGCCTTAGCCAAAGTTCATCCTGAAGTCTGTAATGGAACAAGAGACCCAAAAGAAGGAATTATCATTAACTTGTAAGTATAAAACCCAAATCGATATGAGTAATACCATCCATTGGATTGAAATTCCAACCAACAACATTGAACGTGCTACCACTTTTTACAATACAGTTCTCGATATTGATATGAAAGTGATGGAAGCCATGGACATGAAAACAGCCTTTTTTCCGCACACAGCAGAAACACAAAGCGGTGGCTGCTTAATGCAGGGACCCAACTATGAACCTTCTGATAAAGGAGCCATTGTATACCTTAATGGTGGGGAAGATTTGCAAGTTGCACTAGATCGTGTAACTGATGCGGGAGGGAAAATTGTTCTTCCCAAGACAGGAATTGGTCAAAATGGGTTTATGGCCCATATTATTGACACAGAAGGAAATAAAGTAGGTCTTTTCTCAAAATCTTAGTCTATGCATTTCACCTTTGAGCCATACAGCAAAATAGTAATGAATTTGTCATAGCCTCATAAACCTATTAAAGCATGCAGAAAAGTGTTCAAACCAAACGTTCTAAAGTAGCCTACCGCACTTATGGAGAGGAGAAAAACCCACCTTTAATGCTTGTACACGGCTGGCCGCAGTCCAGTTATTGTTGGCATGAGGTGGCGCAATATTTAAACGACTACTATATCATTGCGCCAGATTTAAGAGGCCTGGGAGATAGTGAAAGAACCCTTGAGCTAAAATCCTACACTAAAGACGAATTAGGGAAAGATCTTTTCGCCTTAGCAGACGCTTTAGACATAGATCACTTTTATTTGTGTGGACATGATTGGGGTTCGGCGGTAGTACAAGAAATGGCTTTAGCACAGCCCCAGCGTATTGAAAAGCTAATTTTGATCAACATGATGATCATCAATAATTTTGAAGGAAAGAAAAAAGCCGCAAAAAAACTGGTCAAAGGAATGTTCAAATCTTCTTGGTATCAATTTTTTCAAAGCATCCCAGACTTTCCAGAAGCCTTAATTGCTGGAAAAGAAGATGTTTGGATTCGCTTTTTTAGTCGGGGGATTAGTCGTCCTATTCCAGAAGAGGCCATTGCAGAATACACCCGTTGCTATCAAATTCCACATACGATTACAACTGGGGCGAATTTATACCGTACTATCCCGGCAGATCGAGAACGCTGGCAATCTTATAAAGATAAAAAAATTACTGTTCCTACCCATTTAATCCATGGGGAACTGGATCCCGTTGTTGTCAAAGAATTTCTTTACAAGGTAGAAACTGCCTTTACCCACCCCATTAATATTACTTACCTAGCAGGAGGACATTTTATTTGTGACGAGCAACCCCAAGCTGTAGCAGAAGTCATCCAAAGCTTTTTGGCGAAGCCATAATGCTTAAATAAGCAATTTGAAAAGCAGAAATTTTAACCAATAAAAAATGAAAAACAACACAATCTCTACCCTTAAAATCTTTGTAAGTATTGGGCTTGTGGTTGGCTTTGGCCGTGGTTTCCTCTATGGAATTGGTGGATTTATTCACGATTACATCCTTACAGGCATAAACCACGGTAGCTATCTCGCATTGAATGCCTTGTGGGGGATGCCACTTATTTTTGGAGGAATAGGCCTGGTGATGGGTTTATTATTTTTGCTTTTGCGTTTTGTGTTAAAACGCTGAAGCTTATAAAAAACTCTCTACTGCTAGTCGATAAGAGTCTAAACCAAAGCCTAGAATTAAACCTTTGGCATTAGGAGTAATATAAGAAGTATGACGAAAATCTTCTCGTGCAAAAGTATTGGAAATATGCACCTCTATAACAGAAGTATCAATGGCTTTGATCGCATCGCCTAAGCCAACAGAGGTATGCGTATAGGCCGCAGCATTTAGAATAATCCCATCTGAAGAAAAGCCCACCTTATGCAATTGATCAATTAGCTCCCCTTCTACATTTGACTGAAAATAGTCGAATTCAACTTGAGGATATTTTGCTTTTAATTCTTCCAAATAATCCACAAAAGATTGCGCGCCGTAGATGGACGGTTCTCTAGCTCCCAATAAATTTAAATTGGGTCCGTTAATGATGCTTAATTTCATAGGGTAAAAATACCGTAAAAAATTGACATCCTCTAGCAGGCGTTAAAAAGACAAATATTGGCTATCTTGAACAAAGAATTTTAAGTGAAATATTTATGTCAAATACAGTCTATTCCTTTGGTCGCATGAAAGTAAAGGATTACGATGAATACATCGAACGCTATGGGCTACCACTAGAACCCATTCTTAAAAAATACAATGGTAAAGTTCTAGCTGCCAATAAAAAAGGAGTGATTGTCGAAGGAGAAGAAGAAGGCAACTGGACCCTTTTAATCGAGTTTGCCAGTGGAAAAGATGCTTTTGAATTTTATGCTTCACCAGAATATGCTCCCCTTAAAAAGATGCGATTAGAAGAATTGACCGATAATGCTTTGGCCATTTCTTTCCCTGCAGAAATTTCACTCGAATGAAAAATGTTTTTTCCTTTCTTTTCTTCCTTTTAATTCAAGGTCTTGTTGGACAAGAGGTCAAATTAGTCGTTTTAGGGACAGCGCAAGATGCGGGTGCCCCACAAATTGCTTGCAAGAAAGACTGTTGTGCAGATTTATGGGAAAGTGGAAAAACAGAAGCTGTGGTCGCCTTGGGCTTAGTTGATGCTAGCAACCAAAAGCATTATCTTTTTGAGGCTACGCCAAATATTACGCAACAATTACAAGACTTAAATTCAATTGCTGGGAATACTTCTTCCTTCGGGGGTGTTTTTCTCACCCATGCCCACATGGGGCATTATAGCGGTTTACTATTTTTAGGAAAAGAAGCCTTAGGCGGGCAATCTGTTCCAGTTTATGCCCTCCCAAAAATGCGTCAATTTTTAAAGAATAATGGCCCATGGGAGCAGCTTATCAGCGAAAAATATATCGCTTTGCGACCCCTTTTGGCTTCAAAAGAGGAAAAAGTAAGCGATCATGTTGAGATCACGCCAATACAAGTTCCACACAGAGACGAATACTCAGAAACAGCAGGCTATTTGATTAAAGGTCCTCGTAAAACAGCCCTTTTTATTCCAGATATTGATAAGTGGGAAAGATGGGATACTGCGATTGAAAGCTTGATTAAAAAAGTAGACTATGCATTACTAGACGCTACCTTTTTTGACGGAAACGAACTTCCGAATAGAGACATGGCGAAAATCCCCCATCCTTTTGTAACAGAAAGTTTAGTTCGTTTTGATTCCCTTGCGGCTTCAGAAAAAGCTAAAATCTATTTTATTCATTTTAACCACACTAATCCATTGCTAAAAGTAAATAGTCAAGCGAGCAAAGAAGTTCGAACAAAAGGCTATCATATTGCGCGCAGTGGGCTCGAATTAAGTTTATAATATGCAGTGGGCGAATGCACTCAAGGATTATCAAATATATTTACTTTTAGAACGGGGTCTGTCTGAAAACTCGATTAGCAGTTATACCTATGACATACAAGGCTTTATAGACTATATCGAAACCTACAATCCACAGCTTACTATTACCAATTGTCAAAAAACAGACACCCAAGCTTATATCTATCATTTAGCTAAAAATATCAATGCACGCTCTCAATCCCGACAAATTTCTGGCTTAAAGAGTTTTTTCAACTTTCTTATTTTTGAAGGATATCGGGAGGACTCTCCCATGGATTTGATCGACACCCCAAAAATTGGCAGGAAACTCCCTGCTGTATTAGGGATTAAAGAAATCGATCGACTTTTAACGGCGATTGATCTAAGTCATGCACAAGGCTACCGCAACCTTACCATATTAGAAACACTTTATGGCAGTGGACTAAGGGTAAGTGAATTAATCAATTTAAAAATATCTGACCTTCATTTTGATGAAAACCTCCTTTTAATCACAGGAAAAGGAAACAAACAACGCCTGGTCCCACTGGGTGGGGTTTGTAAACAGAAGCTCAAGGTTTACTTAGAAGAGGTTAGGATACATGTTCCCGTTAAAAAAGAATATAAAGACATCGTATTTTTAAATCAACACGGAAGACAACTCACCCGTGCTATGATTTTTACTATTGTTAGACAAACTGCGGCAAATGCAGGAATGGAAAAGAAAATAAGTCCGCATACTTTCCGTCATTCTTTCGCGACGCATTTATTAGAAAACGGTGCAGATTTAAGGTCTATTCAACTAATGATGGGGCATGAAAACATCACAACAACCGAAGTTTATATGCATTTAGATACCCAGCATTTATCCAAAAGCCTGCAAGCATTTCACCCAAGGGGATAAAATTAAACGCCTACTACTAGTCTAAATCCTTCTCCGTGGATGTTAAAAATCTCTACTTTACTATCTGCCTTTAGGTACTTTCTAAGCTTTGCAATATAGACGTCCATCGAGCGAGAAGTAAAGTAATTATCGTCTCGCCAAATTTTATTTAAGGCCTTTTCTCTAGGCATTAAGTCATTTATATGCAATGCTAAAAGACGTAAGAGTTGATTTTCTTTTGGAGATAATTTAACAGGTTCTTCCTTTTTATAGGTCAACAAGCGCAATTTAGCATTGAGGTTAAAATCTCCTATGGCAAATTCCATTTCATCAGATTCTACCACTGCAGGAGCTACTCTTCTGCCTAAAATAGATTTGATTTTAGCCAGTAAAACTTCAGAGTCAAAAGGTTTAGAGAGATAGTCGTCTGCCCCGATTTTAAAGCCTTTTAAAACATCTTCTTTCATGGTTTTAGCAGTAAGGAAGATGAGTGGAATGGTTTCGTTCTTTTCACGAATTTCTTTAGCCAAAGTAAAGCCATCTTTATAAGGCATCATGACGTCTAATAAGCAGAGGTCAAAATCTTCTTTTTTAAATTTTTCAAAACCTTCAATCCCGTTTTTCGCTAAGGTAACTTCATAGCTATTAATCATGAGATATTCTTTTAGTATACTCCCAAAATTGGGATCATCTTCTACTAATAAAATGCGACGGTTAGTTGTTTTCATTTGATTGGGATTTTATTATTGATTGATTAGGGGCAATTGAATCAAAAAAGTTGATCCTTTGCCTTTTTTACTCTTAACATTAATTGTGCCATTCAATAAAGTAAGGATTTTTTTGACATAAGACAGCCCCAAACCGTGTCCTTTTATATTGTGTACATTCCCACTTTGCTCGCGGTAAAACTTTTCAAAAATCATTTGGAGGGTATCGGTATCCATCCCCATTCCTTGGTCTTTTATTTCTATGGCAACCATTTTTTCTTCTGTCCATGTTCGCACTTCTATGATGGGAGAACCTTCAGAATATTTGATTGCATTGTCCAATAAGTTAATCAAGACATTGGTCAAATGGTTCATATTGGCAGAAATATTTACAGAAGTAGCATCAAGATGTTTATAGATCATCCCTGATCGATTTTGAACAATTAATGCTACGTGACTTATAGCGTCTTCGATAACTTCATGAATATCAATTGTTTCGCATTCCATGGGAGTTGAGCCACGGTCTAGCTGTGAAATCATCAAAACGGTTTCTACTTGATCTTGCATGCGTTTATTTTCTTCGCGCATCATTTTCAAATAGCGACTTACTTTCTTTTCGTCCCTGATATTGATGGGGTTTTCAATGGCGTCTATGGCTAAATTGATGGTCGCTATGGGGGTTTTAAATTCATGCGACATATTGTTGATGAAATCTGATTTAATTTCAGATATTTTCTTTTGTTGAAGGATTTGATATAATGAAATTCCGCTTAGAATCACGATTAAAAGTGTCAAAACAAAAGACAAACTTGCCACCCCAATAATAGAAGACAAAACATAACTATTCTTTTTAGGAAAGGACACAATAAGTTCATAGGTACTTCCCCCTTCTTCATTGACAAAAATAGGGATATTGTATTGGGGTCCAGATTGAGCTTCGAGGTAATTATTCGAGCTGACCTTAGTCGCTAGGCCTTCACTCAAAACGACAAATTCAAAAGGAGTATCGATATTCCTTGTCGAAAACTGTTCCTTGAGCATGTATTCTAACTCATAAGAGTCTAAGCGTTTGTGGATAGGAAAAGTATTCGCAATACTAGAAAAGAAGGAAGAAAAGGTTGCCTTTTCTAAAGAATTAATCCGTTGAACTCGTTCAAATTTATTGGTCGAAAAAGTTCTTCTATTTTCCCGATCGAAGGCTTCTTTAAAAATTCTTCTGGTTTCTAAGCCTTTAAAATCTGACACTTTTGCAACTTCTCCATTTGTAGTGCCTGGCACAGGAATATTGTAATCTTCTTGTAAAATACCAAAGGTGAGTAGAGAAGATAAGTTTGATTCATCATCACTATCATAGAATATAAAATTTCCCAGCAAGGAGCTGTCGGCTTGTTCTAAGGTATCGGTAAGACTTTCAAAGGTTTCGATATAGTGCAATAACTCGTCTTCTTGAATATTGGTCGCCACTGAACTTAATGAGGCCTTTACCGCCATAGAAAACTCTTCATCTCTGTTATCAATAGAGGTGTAAATAAAATACCATTGAATAAGAATAATCCCTCCTACAGAAAGGATCATAAAAAACATTAATGCTAAGAAGTATGATTTTTTCATTAATTCAATTCAATATAGCCCTACAAAGGTGATGAAAATTAGTGTTTAATTATGCTAATGCTTTGTTAATGCTATGCTAGCGAAAGAAAATATTTGTGGAGTCGTTTAATTTCTTTTTCGGTATCCTTCCACGTTAAATTTTCAATTACGTGAGAGGCTAATGGGAGCCGTTGTTCATCTTCCCATTGATTATTCATTCTGGCTAGCACTTCTTCTTTGGTGCTTTGATCCCTTTGCATGGCACGTTGGAGGCGGACTTCCTTTGGAGCAGTGATCAAAAGGCTTTGGTCTACCGCTTTATATCCCCCAGTTTCGAATAAAATGGCGACTTCTTTAATGACATAGGGGCAATCTTGTTGTGAAACCCATTCTGAAAAATCTTGCGCAACCGCAGGATGAATAATGGCATTTAAGGCCTTTAATTTTTCGGGATCTTTAAACACTAACTCCCCAATATAAGCTCGGTTTAAACCATTTTGATCATAGGCCTTTTCGCCAAACAAATCGAGGATTTGTTCCTTGACCATCGCATTGTTTATCATTAATTTTTTCGCTGCTTGATCTGCGATATAACAAGGAACTCCCAGTGCTATAAAGACACTAACAACACGGCTTTTGCCGCTGCCAATTCCTCCAGTAAGTCCAATGATTTTTGGCATACTATTGTCGCATTAGGTATTGCACTTGCTTAGGTTCTATTCTTAAATTTTCTGTTCCCTCTGGAAAAGAAAGCACTTTAAGTATCACGCTTTTATTGTTCTCTGAAAGTTCATTGTAATCCGCTCCAATTTTAAAATCTTCAGGACTTATATCGCGCAATATATTTAATGGAGCCGAAAAGGTGAGAGATACTTGACTGGGGAAAAACTTAAATACTGCCCCGTTGGGGACATTAATCATCTCGATGGGCAGTTCATATTTTGTTTCAGAAAAGCGATCCACTTCAACTTTGATTGAAACTGTATTATCACTTAAAGTGATCAATGGATCGTTACTAGAAAGATTAAGTTGGGACTCAAAACTAGCATTTATAGGGTCTTTAGACTCATAGATAGGCTGAATTGTTTCAATGGATTTGATCTTGTCTTTGGGACCAATAATTTCAATACTATCTGGTTTAAATTGAATTGAAGTAATGGCATAACCCAAGGCCGTTTTAAAATCCCGAGTAACTAAGGCGATGCGTTTAGTGGACTGCTCTTGATAATCAAATTCAATAATTGCTGGAAAATAATTGACAATTTCAGTATCACCCAATAGTTGTTCTTGTAAATCCTGATACTGTGCTGCAATGGGGAATATTGCTCTACCAGATTCAAAATTTGCGTCTTGTACATTAATTTTTAGGCGATTGTCTAAAAATTGATAATACAAGAATTGAAACCCAGTGGCTTTTAGGGTAAATTCAATCTTAGGTGGATTTTGAATGCTAGGAATAATGGTGGCAGGAATATTTTCCAATGCCATTTCAAGGGGAATAATCTCTGTATATTCTTTTGAGAACTTTGCAATAAACCAAAGAATAAAAGAAAAGAGCAAGAAGAACAAAAAGAATTTTGACCTGCCTTTATCCATCGATGCTTTTTGCAAAGAGGTAAATAAGGCAGGCTCTTTCTTCATGTCATGTAATATTATTGCAAGGCGTCAATCACTTCTTGACTTACCCCTGTATTAGAGAAACCACCATCGTGGAATAAGTTCTGCATGGTGACTTTACGAGTAAAATCAGAGAACATCGTTACAGTATAGTCTGCACATTCACTAGCAGTAGCATTGCCCAGAGGCGAAGTTTTTTCTGCATAGGTTAAAAAGCCATCTAGCCCCTTTACACCCTGCCCAGCAGTTGTTAGTGTAGGAGATTGTGAGATAGTATTCACACGAACACTTTTATCTTTCCCCATATAATAGCCAAAACTTCTTGCGATAGACTCAAGATAGGCTTTATTATCTGCCATATCGTTGTAGTTAGGAAAAGTTCTTTGTGCAGCGATATAAGTCAATGCAACGATACTTCCCCATTCATTCATGGCGTCTTTAGCATAGAGGGTTTGCATTAATTTATGGAAAGAAACGGCAGAAACATCCCACCCCTTTTGCATCCAGTCGTGGTTTAAAGCTGTATAATGTTTTCCTTTACGCACATTTACAGACATCCCAATAGAGTGCAAAACAAAGTCGATTTTTCCACCAAAATGTTCCATGGTTTGATCGACTAATTGTTCTAAATCACTTAACGAAGTTGCATCTGCTGGAATTACAGGAGCGTTGACTTTTTCTCCTAATTCGTTAATGGTACCCATGCGTAAGGCAACAGGAGCATTGGTCAAAACAATTTCTCCACCTTGAGCGTGTACACTTTCTGCTGTTTTCCATGCGATTGACTGGCTGTCTAATGCGCCGAAAATAATTCCTTTTTTCCCTTTTAATAAGTTGTGGGACATATCAATATCGGTTTAAATTTCGATTGTAAATATACGTTAATTCAACAACTCTTTAGCGTGTTGAAGAGCAGCCTCTGTGAGTGCTTCTCCAGATAACATTTGCGCCACTTCTGAAATGCGATCTTGCGAGGCTAATTTTTTAAGCTGGGTAAAGGTGCTGCCGCCTTTGGTTTCTTTAAAAACCTTGAAGTGATGGGCTCCTTTTGCGGCGACTTGAGGTAGATGTGTAATGGTAATCACTTGCATATACTGACCCATATGATGCATAATTTCGGCGATTTTGTGAGCGACTTCACCAGAAACACCTGTGTCGATTTCGTCAAAAATAATCGAGGGGAGGGTCTTGTATTGGGAGAGAATAGCCTTTACAGCTAACATGATTCGCGACAATTCTCCGCCAGAAGCCACCTTTTTCAAACTTCCAAAATCGCTTCCCTTATTCGCAGAGAAAGTCAATTCTAGCTGTTCTTTTCCATGTGAGAGGTAATTCTCTACTAGGTGTAAAGACAACTTAAATCGCGCATTGGGCATTCCCAATAGTGCGAGAATTTGTGTCATTTGATCTATAAAACTTGGAATTACTTGCGCCCTGTTCTCACTTAACTGTGTACTTAATTTACTCAATTGTGCTACACTGGTGTTTTGCTGGGCAAGGAGATTAGTGACTGTATCGTCAAGGCTGGTTGTTTGAATATCTTTTTCTTCTAAAACGGCTTTTTTCTCAATCAACTCTTCTATAGTTTGAACGTGGTGCTTTTTCATCAAATCATTTAACAACTGATACTGTCCATTGACTTCTTCTAAGCGCATGGGGTTTGCTTCGAGTTGCTCTAAAGAATGATTGAGTTCTACAGAAAGGTCGTTGAGTTCAATCAATGAGCTTTCTAATCGTGTTGCGAGGGATTGATAACGATCACTTACTGCAGCAACTCTTTGCAAAGCGTTGCGCACTTCTGTCAATTGTACTTGAATTCCTAGTTGCTCTTCTTCAATAATTTGAATTGATTTAGATAGCTGCATTTCAATCTCTTCAACATGACTTAATTGTTGAATCTCTTCTTCTAGCTGCTCTAAAACACCTTTTTCTAAGGGGGCTTTTTGTAATTCTTCCAATAAGAAACGATTGTAATCCCGTTCTTCTTCAAGGGAAGTTTTTTGAGCTTGAAGGGTCGTTATTTTTTTGCTTAAAGCAATGTATTTATCTCTTTCTTGTTGGTAGGTTTGCAGTAATGCTCCATTTTCTGCTAAAGCGTCTAGCACCTCTAATTGATAAGATTCTTGGGTTAAAGAAAGGGTTTGATGTTGAGAATGTACATCAATCAATTGCTCTCCTAATTGTTGTAAAATGTCTAGGGTAACTGGAGTGTCATTGATAAAAGCCCTGGATTTTCCAGAAGGGACGATTTCACGCCTAATGTTGGTAATAGATTCATAATCTAAATCGACCGAGTCAAAAAATGGCTTTAGATCATAAGCTGCAATTGAAAAGGTCGCATCGACATAGCATTTCTTCGATTTATCCTTTAAAGTGGATAAATCGGCCCTTTTTCCCAAGACAAGGGCGAGTCCCCCTAAAAGAATCGACTTTCCTGCCCCCGTTTCTCCTGTAATGCTTGTCATTCCCTTAGAGAAATTCACCTCTAGGTGGTCGATTAAAGCAAAATTAGCAATGGTTAGTTCGGTTAACACAAAAAAGGACTTGAATATTTTGACTCAAATATACTAGGACGGTGGCGCAAAGGCAAAGAAAACAATCAGTATTTAATCCTTTTCCACTTTGGACCAAAAAAGGGAGCCACTTTGTTTAAAGTATTAAGGGTCGAGCCGAATTCTACTTTTGGACCATCTGAAAATAAATCAACGATTTCATCTGCTTTTGCATCGAAAAAAGTTTGAATCAATAGAGCATTTGGTCTTCTGCTATACAAGGTGTTAAAACGCCCTAGGGACTGCGCAATAGCTTCTTTTGCTGCTTTAGGGTTTTCACTCATTTGATCCATGCCATCGCGATGATAGTGATATTGGACCGTTCTATATTCACGAAAGGTGTTAGAAAGCATGGTGTCGATTAACCAAAAACGGTTTCTGTTTCCATCGCGTTGATTCCAGCCAGTTATTCCATTTTGCTGCGCCAAAGTAACAATCTGCTGTGCTTGTTTAAAATAAGGCGTACCCCCTCTCAAGGCAAAAGAATCTGCTTCAATTCCCAGGGCGACAAAAACGTAAAAACTGATTAAAGAAATCAAGTTGGATTCATAACTCGCTGGGTTATAAAACAACGGCTGATATTCTTGATAAGAAAAGACAATATCTTTGTCTAAAAAATTAAACAGCGGAGAGTTATAATTCGTTTGATAAACCGGGCGTTCAACTTGAACTTGAAGGGTTCCTTCAAAACGCAAACCATTAAAGCCCGTTAAGTTGAGCACCATACTACAGCGTACCTTTTCTTTATTATCCACTGTTTCATCTGTCCAGGCTTTAGCATTAATGAACTCGTTAAGGGATTTTTCTAGGGTTTCAAAGACTTGCTGATTGGTTTGATTAACAAGATCTGCATTAACCACGAAACGGCAATCAATAACTTGAGCAGTCAAAGGTGTGGTGATCAACAGCAATAAGAAAAGGGCTTTTTTCATAAGGAAGCAGTGATTTGGGCAAAAATATCTACCGCTACTTCTGTTTTTGGTTTTAATTCAAAAGAAGCGGTAGTGCCGTTCTTTTGAATAAAGGTAATTTTATTTTGGTCTCCACCAAAACCAGCATCGGTATCCTTGAGGGAGTTTAATACAATGGCATCGGCATTTTTCTTGGTACATTTTGCCATTGCATTGTCTAATTCGTTTTCTGTTTCTAGGGCAAATCCTAGAAGAAATTGTTGCTTTTTTTGTTGTCCCATATCGGCTAAAATGTCCACAGTTGGGATCAAATTAATTTCAGGAAGACCGGTTTTTTTCTTGATTTTTTGTTGGGCAGGCTCTGCTGGAGTGAAGTCTGCGACAGCAGCGGCAGCGATGGCAATATCGACCTTGTGATAATGTTGAAAAACTGCGGTATGCATTTGTTGAGCCGATACAACACGGATCAATTCAATTTGACTGTTCTTAGGACTTAGGGCAGTGGGGCCACTAATTAAAACAACCTTAGCCCCTTGCCTGGCTGCTTCTTCTGCTAAGGCAAAACCCATTTTACCCGAAGAATGATTCCCTATAAAGCGAACAGGATCGATGGCCTCGTGAGTGGGTCCGGCGGTAATCAAAACGCTTTTCCCATAAAGGGGGGAATCTTTTTCGAGTTGGCTAGTTAGGGTGGCGATAATATCTTCAGGTTCCATCATGCGTCCTTTCCCTTCTAAGCCACTGGCCAAAAAGCCTTCCTGTGCAGGAAAAATAATATGACCAAAACTTTCTAACAGCGCCATATTTTTTTGATTAGCAGGATGCGCATACATGTCTAAATCCATGGCTGGCGCAATAAAAACAGGGCATTGAGCAGATAAATAGCAAGCCAAAAGCAAGTTATTGCAACGGGCGTTTACCATAGAGGAAAGGGTATTCGAGGTCACAGGAGCAATTAACATGAAATCTGCCCATAGAGCCAATTCGACATGATTGTTCCAATGGGCGTGGTCTCCTACTCCTTCTTCGGTAAAAGATGATAAGACAGGGTTTTGGGAAAGTGTAGAAAGGGTGAGCGGAGTGACAAAATCGGTAGCAGATGGAGTCATCACTACCTTCACCTGTGCTCCTTGTTTGATTAATAATCTTACAATCAAAGGGGTTTTGTAGGCAGCAATGCCTCCTGTAACCCCTAAAAGAACTTTCTTTCCACTGAGGATAGACATGTTGTTTACTCCTCCGTATTACGATGATATACGCGGTCGTTTAACCACTCTTCCACCGCTAGTGCGTGAGGTTTTGGTAAGCTTTCGTAAAACTTAGATACTTCAATTTGCTCTTTGTTTTCAAAAATCTCCTCAAGACTATCGTTATGCGTCGCAAACTCATCTAATTTTTCGTGCAATTCTTTTTTGATATCCAAATTGATCTGGTTAGAACGCTTTGAAATGATTGAGATAGCTTCATAGATGTTCTGTGTTGAACCTTCTACCTGATTTCTATCATAGGTTGAAGTAGAAGTAGGTGCTTCAGATTCTCTGTACTTAGTCATATTAATTATTTTGCTGTTGCTGTTGTGTTATTTTCTAAAAGCGAAATTTCTTTTGCTGCGCGCTCCATTTTTTTATCTAAGTCTTCTAAAAATAAAGTCTCTGGGTAGTAACGCGTAATATTATCATATATTCCTTGAAGGTCTTTAAGGCGTTCTAATTTCTTATAGTAAATACTGTTTGTAGCGATTTCATAAGAAGAAAGAAACTTGTAATAAAGGGCGTCTTCACGAAAAGGTGTTCCTGGGTAAGACGCGATAAAATTGTCAAAGGCATTGATGGCGGCTTTGTAATCGCGAATGGTGTGGTATTGTTTTGAAATCTCAAAGTCTTTCTTTTCTAGTTTAGTTTGCAATTCCTGTACATAGGTATTGGCCTCTGCTAAAAATTCAGAATTGGGATAATTATCAATAAATATCTGCAATTTGTCTATTGCATCGTTGGTATTGGTCTGGTCTAAACTATAGCGTGGAGAAAGCATATAATAACACTTAGCGGCTAAAAAAGAAGCTTCTTGTAATTTATCACTTTGAGGGAAGGATTTGACAAAACTTTCAAATTGATAAGCAGCGAGGTAGTAATCTTTGGTTTGTAAATAGGAATTAGCAAAAAAGAAAATCACCCTTTGCGCTTGCGGCTTCCCACGATAAGAAGGGAGGATCTGTTCGTATAATCGATTCGCTCTTCTGTATTCGCCGGTATTGTAATAAGCTTCTGCGGTTTTATATTTTGCTGTAACATCGGGGTTATTAAGCATTTTTTGATAAGCGTTACAAGAGGTTGCAACACTTATTAAAACAAAGGCAAGAAGAATAAATCGAGAGATTTTTAACATGTAGCAAATTTAGTCAAAATAATAGGAATACGAAATTAAAGTAAATGGAGTGTTTTCAATCGTTTCAAAACACATTTAACATTTCGTTGTCAAAGTCTCTAACTGGGTTTTTATTTGCTCTTGAAGTATTTGAGAGGCTGGTACAAGGGGTAATCTTAAATGGTTTTCAGATTTTCCTTGTAAGGCTAATAAAACTTTTAAACCTGTTGGGTTTCCTTCTCTAAAAATAAGATCGATAAAAGGCAAAAGATCCTTTTCGATTTGTTTAGCGGTAGAGAAATCTTCCTGGCGGGCTAATCCAATCATTTGCGAGAACTCTTTTGGGAATGCTCCTGCGATGACTGAGATAGCTCCTGCTCCACCTTTTGACACTAGATCTAAAGCGGTTAAATCCTCTCCAGAGCTCACTAGAAAATCATTAGGGAGTGCCTCGATTAAAGCATTACCAATATTGACATCTCCCGTCGCGTCTTTGATTCCAAAGATATTGTCATGGGCTTGGGCAAGGCGAATCACCGTATCGTTCTCAATACTAGCACCCGTTCGTGCTGGTACGTTGTACAACATTACTGGCAAGGGAGAAGCTTCTGCTATGGCAGAAAAGTGCTGATAAATCCCTTCCTGATTAGGTCGGTTATAATAGGGGCATACAGAAAGAATGGCGCTGTAGCCTGAAAAATCTGTGGTATTGAGGTCATTGATCAATGCACGGGTATTGTTGCCGCCTTTGCCTAACATTAAGGGTAGCCTAGCTGCATTAAATTGGGCCACTTTACGGGTAACTTTGATTTGTTCTTCTTGACTAAGCGTAACAGTTTCTGCAGTTGTTCCTAAAACCACAAGAAAGTCTATCCCCGACTGAATGTAGGTTTCAACTAGTGAGCTTAAAGCACCATAATCTACCTCTCCTGATGCATTAAAAGGCGTAATCATCGCTACTCCTGTTCCTCTAAAATCTTTCATGTTATAGCTTTTTTAAAACCGTCAAATATTTAACTAATTCTTCTTTAAACGCGACTTTATCTGTGGGAGAAAAGTCAAAAACAATATCATTTAAACGCTGGTCAACATTTGAGAAGCCAACGCTGAGCTTCTTCCGGGCATGGGTACTCACCCATTCCATATAAAGATCTTCTCGATTGAAATAATTGATCTGAAGATCGACCTCTTTTTCGCACATCAAGGCTAAATCTGCTTCAAATTTTCCAAAATAGGTCACCTCCTTAGCATCAAAAAAATGTGCGTACTGTTTTTCAATTTCTTTAGACGCCCTAAAGGCAAAAACGGTAATATTTACCGGAGGTATGCCAAAAGCTTTTGCTAATTCACCAAAAAATTGTTGCTCTATCTCCAGAGAACTGTCGAGCAAAACACGTACATGCTTTATCTTAAAAGAAAGTCCTAGTTGCTTGTCTTCTAGAGAAGTAAGCAAACTTTTCTTTGCTGCCCGTCGATGCCAGAACTTCTTAAACAATTATTTTCATTTTTGCAAATGTAGTGAACTGCGGCTTTATCTTATAACGAACTGCCATTTGTTTCATAAACTTTCAAAATGTTTGTTTTATAATATTTTGAGAAAATCATCCTCACTAATCAAAGGAATATTTAGACGATCGGCTTTCTCTTTCTTTGCAGGGCCCATAGAGGCACCAGCAACGACAAAGGTGGTTTTAGATGAGATAGAGCTCCCCACCTTTCCGCCATTGTCTTCTATGGTCTTTTTAAGCTCGTTACGAGATAACTTTTCAAAAACGCCAGAAACTACAATGGTTTTACCTGTTAATTTATTTGAGGCTTGCTCTTGCACTTGAGCTTCCATAGATAAACCAAAGTTGGTCAAATCTTGAATCATCTTTTGATGTGCCGAACTGGCAAAGTAAGCATGTAGACTTGCCACAATCTTTTCCCCGATATCTTCTACCTCAAGCAGTTCTTCTTGGGTCGCTTGAGATAAAGCCATCATCGAGCCAAAATGTTGTGCTAACCGTTTAGCAACGGTTTCTCCCACATGACGAATCCCAAGGCCAAATAAAACTTTTGCAAAGGGCTGTTTTTTTGACGCTTCGACCCCAGCCAGCAAATTATTCACAGATTTTTCTGCCATGCGTTCAAGGGGTAATAATTGTTCTTTTTCAGTGCGGTATAAATCTGCTATATTTTGAATTAATCCCTGCTGAAAAAGCAAGGCAATGGTTTCTCCTCCTATCCCGTCAATATCCATGGCCTTTCGGCTAACAAAATGCTGTATTTTTCCAATTAACTGTGGGGGGCATTGGGTGTCATTAACACAATAATGCTGTGCCTCTCCAGGAATGCGTTCTAAAGGTGCCGCACAATCTGGACAATGGGTAATATAGCGAATAGACGCTCCTAATTCCCCT
Organism: Flavobacteriaceae bacterium; assembly: GCA_022424955.1. Lineage (GTDB taxonomy): Bacteria > Bacteroidota > Bacteroidia > Flavobacteriales > Flavobacteriaceae > Arcticimaribacter. Next base: position 3,938 of record JAKMGK010000040.1, on the reverse strand, counting down.
CTATTTTCTGGATCAAAGCCCATGATTTTAGGAATAATTTCTCCTCCCTTTTCAACATAAACATGATCCCCAATGCGTAAATTTAATTTTTCAATTTGATCGGCATTGTGCAGAGAAGCTCTTTTGACAATGGTCCCAGACAAAAGCACGGGTTCAAGATTTGCGACAGGAGTTATTGCTCCAGTTCGCCCCACTTGATAGCTCACATCATTTAAGCGGGTACTTACCTGCTCTGCTTTAAATTTATAGGAAATCGCCCATCGCGGGGATTTAGCAGTAAAGCCTAGCTGAGACTGAATATTTATATCATTAACTTTAATCACAATCCCATCGATCTCAAACGGAAGTGCTTCTCTTTGTTCTCCCCAGTGCTTGATATAAGCAAGCATTTGCTCGAAAGAAGATACTTGCTGCATACTCTCTGGAATGGTAAAACCCCAACTTCGGGCTTTTGTCAAAGACTCCCAATGGGTTGTATAAGGCAAATCGCCTGCTAAAGCATAGAAAAAACATTGTAATGGACGCTGTGCTGTTTCTGAGCTGTCTTGTAATTTTAAAGAACCCGAAGCGGTATTGCGTGGATTGCGATAGGCCTCTTCTCCAGCAGCAAGTCGTTTTTCGTTTAATTGCTTAAATCCCTCTAAAGGCAAAATAATCTCTCCTCTTATATCAAATTGAGGCGGGTAGTCACCCTGTAACTTTAGGGGAACATTTTTAATGGTTTTGACATTCGCCGTGACTTCGTCGCCCTGGGTTCCATCCCCGCGGGTAACCGCTTTTTGCAATCTACCGTTGACATAAGTCATATTAATCGAAGCCCCATCAAATTTCAACTCACAGGTGAAATCTTGAATTGAAGCCCCATGAATTTTTTCAATTCGTTTGATCCAATTTTCCAGTTCTTCCGGGGAATAGGTGTTATCTAAAGAGTACATGCGCTCGGCATGTACCAGTGTAGGAAAATTTTTAGTCACACTCCCTCCTACCCTTTGGGTGGGAGAACTAGGGTCTTGATATTCAGGGTGGGCTTTCTCTAAAGCCTGGAGTTCTTTTAACAACTGATCAAATTCAAAATCACTAATCTCACTTCTGTCTTCATTATAATAAGCGTGATTATATTGATGCAATTGATTGCGCAGTTGTTCTATTCTTTCTTCAATCGTCATATTTACTAAATTGTATAAAACGGTCTTTCCCAAAGATATCTTTTTTCACTTTGGCAAAATCAAAGCCATGCCTTTTTCCTAACTCAATCATCTGTTGAAGCAGTAAAGGGTTTATTTCAAAATATAATTTCCCTTGAGGGTGTAATAGTTTTGAGGCCGTCAAAAGGATTTCGCGATAAAATATAAGTGGATCTTGTTCTGGGACAAACAAGGCCATCGCTGGTTCATGTTCCAGCACATTGGTATGCATTTGTTTTTTTTCTGAGGGCAATACATAAGGGGGGTTAGACACCATAAGCCCTACTTGCTCTGATGAATCTTGCCATTTTAAAACATCTTGTTGAATAAAGCTTACCGATAGGTGGTGATTTGCTGCATTCGTACGGGCCATTTCAATCGCCGCTTCACTTAGCTCAAAACCCTTGATGTCCCATTGCTCTCTTTGGGCCTTAAGGCCCAAAGAGACACAGCCTGAACCACTACAAAGATCCCATACCCGGAGGGCAGTATTGGGGTGATTAGACAATATCCACGCAACGAGTTCTTCTGTTTCTGGGCGAGGAATCAAAACAGCCGGACTTACTTTTAGATCTAAGCCCATAAAAGCAGTTGTCCCTAAGACATATTGCAAAGGAGTTCCACTAGACAATAAATGGAGCGCTTTACTCAGTTGTGTTCCTTCTTCTTCTGACAATATATACTGCGGTTCAAGACCACTTTTAATGGAAGACCAGCCAAAGTAATGCTCGATACATCGCTTAAAAATGTCATCAATTTCTACTTGCTCATACCAACGACCAAGTACCGCTCTAAAATTATTCCTCTCCTCGATTAATGTCATTATAATGCTTTTGTCAACCACACATTACAAGAGGTATGACCAGTACTTCCCATAGGGCCATCGATATAACTGAATCCTGTTTTTAGATAGAGCTTTTGCGCTGCTTTCATATAAGGAAGGGTTTCTAAATAACACAATTCAAAGTTTTGATCCTTGGCATAAGCTAAACAGTGATCAATCATTTGCTGGCCTAGCCCTCTTCCTCTTCCCTGAGCGAGGAAATACATTTTTTGCAATTCGCAGATTTTGGGATCTTCTCCCGCCAAAGGGGCAATACCTGCCCCTCCTAACAAAACGCCATCTTCTTCAATAACAAAATAAGCAGAGCGGGTAGTTTGATAAGCTTGATACATAAAATCTAATTCAGGATCTGCATAAGCAGTTCCCACTTTTGGTACGCCTATATCGATCAAGACTTGGCGTATCGCTTTTGCTAGCGCAGCATTATCTTCTTCTCTAACTTCCCTTATAGTGACCATATCTTCTTACCTTTGCTATTAATTTTAGGCTAAAATAACACATTCTGTAAGCTTTTGAAAAAGGAATACATCCAAGACGAATACTTTATGCAGCGCTGCTTAGACCTTGCTAAAAAAGGTTTAGGGAAAACTTATCCTAATCCATTGGTAGGCAGTTTGATTGTTTATCAAGATAAGATCATTGGAGAAGGTTGGCATCAAAAAGCAGGTACCCCTCATGCAGAAGTGCATGCCATCGCCAGTGTTCAAGATAAATCCTTACTCAAAGAAGCGACCCTTTATGTTAATTTAGAGCCTTGTAATCACTTTGGTAAAACCCCTCCTTGTGCTCAACTTATTGTCGAACATCAAATTCCTCGCGTGGTAATTGGCTGTATTGACCCTTTTGAACAAGTCAATGGAAGCGGTGTAAAGACCCTCGAAAAAGCAGGGATTGAAGTGACTACAGCTGTTTTAGAAGGAAAGGCTAAAGCCTTGAACAAACGTTTTTTTACTTTTCATCAAAAAAAACGGCCTTACCTTATTTTAAAATGGGCACAAAGTCAAGATGGTTTTATCGCTCCGCTAGCCGAAACAAGAAGAAAAAAATCTCCCGTCTTTTTAAGTAGTAAAGAAGATCAAATTCTTGTTCATCAATGGCGAACAGAAGAGGCGGCTATACTTATTGGAGCCGAAACTGCTGTGGCAGACAACCCAAAACTCACGGCGCGTTGGGTAGAAGGCAACCACCCTGCAAGAATTATTTTAGACCCTAAAAAACGCCTCCCTAGGTCTTTAAAGGTTTTTGATGAAACTGCACCTACGCATCAACTTACTTTTAATGAATTAGGATTACAAAAAAATACTTCCCCCCAAGCATTTTTAAAAGCAACAATGGATTATTTGTATCAAAAAGGATATCAATCTGTTTTGATAGAAGGAGGAAGAACCACCTTGCAGCATTTTATTGATCTTGACTTATGGGATGAAGCAAGAATCTTTTCTACAACTGTATTTTTAAAAGAAGGAGTTCCTGCTCCCCAGATCGAACATTTAAAAGCAAAGCCTTTATCAAAAGGCTTAACTATGCTATTACCGCTACAAAAACCGCTTTAAAATTTTCTGGACAGCGATGTGGTCGACGATTACTCGCATTCATAAAGGCAAGTGTAGTGGTAGCGGTACAGACCAATTCTCCCTTTTGATTTACCACCTCGTATAAAAAGGTCATTTTTACCAGAGGGACTTCTTTTAAATGAATGTTAATCGTTAGCTTATCTTCAAATTTTGCAGGAGTCTTATAGCTAATTTGGACATCAATCACTGGCATCATTACCCCAGCTTCTTCCATCGCTTGATAAGAAACCCCTAATTGAGTAAGCCATTCTATACGAGCAACTTCAAAATAACGCAAATAATTACTGTGATGAACAACCCCCATTTGATCTGTTTCACCATAGCGAACATTTATTG
>JAKMGK010000112.1 GCA_022424955.1 Flavobacteriaceae bacterium | reverse complement strand
TCTTTAGCCTATAGAGAAATAGGTCCATTTCGTGGCGGGCGTGCTGCTGCTGTTACAGGAGTCCCTGGACAGCCTAAGCTGTTTTACTTTGGAGCAACTGGGGGTGGAGTCTGGAAAACCGAAGATGGTGGTATTACTTATAAAAATATTTCTGATGGCTATTTTGGCGGAAGTATTGGAGCCATAGCAGTCGCAAAAAGCGATCCAAACGTCATCTATGTTGGCGGTGGAGAAGTAACCGTTCGCGGGAATGTATCTTCTGGTTATGGCATGTGGAAATCTGTTGATGCTGGAAAAACTTGGACTGCAATAGGCCTCCCTAAATCACGTCATATCCCCCGTATTGTCATTGATCCTCAAAACCCAGAGATTGTCTATGCAGCAGTTTTAGGGAATATTTACAAACCCACCCAAGAGCGGGGGGTATATAAAAGTATCAATGGTGGAAAGACCTGGAAAAAAGTATTGTTTGCTAACAGCCTTTCTGGCGCAGTAGAATTAGTGATGGACCCTTCTAATCCTAGAAATTTATATGCCGCTACTTGGCGTTTACAACGCACCCCTTATAGTCTAAGTAGTGGTGGGGAAGGTTCTGCCTTATGGAAAAGTACCGACCGTGGGGCTACCTGGACAGAAATTAGCACCCATGAAGGCTTCGCCAAAGGAACTTTAGGGATCATTGGAGTAACTGTTTCACCTATCAATGCAGATCGCGTTTGGGCTATTGTAGAAAACAAAGATAAAGGGGGTGTTTATCGCTCTGATGACGGTGGAAAAAGCTGGAAACACGTCAACGACAGTCGCGCGCTAAGACAACGCGCATGGTACTACACTAAAATTTATGCCGACACCCAAGATGTAAATGGAGTCTATGTAATGAATGTGGCCTATCATCACTCAACCGACGGCGGAAAAACATTTGAAGCACATCGCGCACCACACGGTGATCATCACGATTTATGGATCGCACCAGAAGATAATCAGCGCATGATTATAGGGGACGATGGGGGTGCACAAGTCTCTTATGACGGTGGAAAAACATGGAGTACCTATTACAACCAACCCACCGCACAGTTCTATCGTGTAACCACAGATAATGCCTTTCCTTACCGGATTTATGTTGCCCAGCAAGACAATTCTACCATTAGGATAAAACACCGCAGTTTTGACAGAAGTATAGGAGAAGACGATTGGGAATCAACCGCCGGAGGGGAATCGGCACATATTGCCATTGACCCAACAAATAACGACATTGTTTATGGAGGTAGTTATGGCGGATTTCTTACCCGCGTTAACCACGAAAAAGAAACCGTAAGAGGGATTAATGTGTGGCCAGATAACCCCATGGGCTATGGTGCCGAAGGAATGAAGTACCGCTTTCAGTGGAATTTCCCTATTGTTTTTAGCAATCACAACCCTAAACGTTTATACACTTTTTCAAATCAGGTACACGTCACCGAAAACGAAGGGCAAAGCTGGGAAATCATCAGTCCAGACCTTACCCGTAATGATCCAGAAAAATTAAAATCCTCTGGAGGACCCATTACTCAAGATAATACCGGAGTGGAATATTATTGTACCATTTTTGCCGCAGACGAATCTCCTTTACAGGAAGGACTTTTATGGGTGGGGAGTGACGATGGTTTGATTCACCTTACCAAAGACGGTGGAAAAAACTGGACCAATGTTACCCCAAAGGGAATGCCAGAATGGATGATGATCAACAGTATTGAACCATCTCCTTTTGATGCAGGGACATGTTATGTAGCCGGGACCCGCTATAAAATGGGTGACTTTAGTCCTTATTTATATAAGACAACAGACTATGGGGCAACTTGGACCCAAATCAATAAAGGAATTGACAAAGAACACTTTACCCGTGTTTTAAGAGCAGATCCTGCGAAAAAAGGTTTACTCTATGCAGGCACCGAAACAGGCATGTACATCTCATTTAATGACGGAAAATCATGGGAAGCCTTCCAGCAAAACCTCCCCATCGTTCCTATAACAGATATGACCGTTAAAGACAATAGTTTGATTGTGGCTACACAAGGAAGAAGTCTCTGGATCTTAGATGATTTGACTGTGTTACACCAATTACAAAAAGAAGAAAACCGTCCAAAACTCTATGCCCCTAAAGACGTTTATCGCGTTCCAGGAAGAGGAGGGCAAAGCTCTTTAACAGAAGGAATCAACCTTCCTAACGGAGCAATTGTACACTATTATCTACCTGAATTTGACCCAAAGACAGATAGTCTCGCCATAAGTTTTCACGATGCCAATGGCGATGAAATCAAACGCTTCTCTACTAGTGATAAGAAAAACAAACTAAAGGCTAAGGCTGGCGGAAATCAATTGGTATGGAACATGCGTTACAAAGGCGCAGAGCGTTTAAAAGGAATGATTTTATGGGGTGCTTCTTTAGCGGGAGCAAAAGCAGTCCCAGGCGCATATCAAGTGCAACTTCACCTCAAAGGAGAAACACTTTCACAAGACTTCAAAATCTTACCTAACCCACTTGCCGAAACTACTGTTGCCCAAATGCAAGAACAGTTTGACTTTGTCAATGGAGTGAATCAAACCATAGATAAAGCGCATCAGGCCATTAAAAAGATAAGAACAGTCAATAAAAAATTGAAGGAGTTTCAAAGCAATTTTGCAGAAGATGAAAGCGCAAAAGAGTTACGCGAACAAGCTAAAAAATTAACTGATGCTTTGTCAGCGGTTGAAAAAGCCTTGTATCAAACGCAAAATCGCTCTAATCAGGATCCTTTGAATTTTCCCATTCGCTTGACAAATAAATTGGGGCACATCAACAATTTGGTTTTAATCAATGACTTCCCTCCTACAGCACAAGATAAGGCGGTTCGAGACGAGTTGACTAAAGCCATAGAAGAACAACTAGCCACTTATACCACTTTGATGGAGAATGAGGTTACGGCCTTTAACAAGGCGTTTAAAGAAAAAGAACTGGATTATTTAGTTCAATAATAAATCACCCTCGTACTGCGAGGGTTTTTTATTGGGCTATTTCAAGTAAAATCTCATTTCTGCGATTGTAAAACTTATAGGGTGCATCATAAGATAAGACCAAAGCTTGTCCAATGATTTGTTTCTCTGCCTGTGCTAAAATCTTCTTTAATTGTTGCGTGTACTGCTTTACCTTTCCAGGATTTGAATACCCGCCATAACGTATGGCAGCATAGTATCCCGCTTTAGATTGATAGACCTCAACACCCTCCCCTTTGGGTTGCGGAGCAGTATCTTTATACTGAGCTGGAAGAACAAATGCCATGGTCTGTGATCCTTTTTTATTTTCCATATAAACGGGTGTTGTCATAGCAATTTTTTCTCCCTTGTCGTTATTCCCAGAAATGTATTGAAACAGTGCATTGAAATTGCGATTGTTGGTACGTGAACTCTCTACTTGAACTTTCATAGCAGGAGGATAATAACGAATTTCAATTTGATCTAAGGTTGAAACCACCTCATAAGGCTGAGTTTGATAAGACTGTGCCATAAGTAAAACAGAGATAAATAAATGAAAAAGCATTTTTTTTGCTTAAAAATACATTAGTTTATTCAACTTTGCTTTAAGTAATTATTCCAGATGAAAAAAATCAGTTGGTGTTTTCTTGTTTTAATCTTTGTCGCCTCTTGTGGTTCTACAACAGAATGCTTTGGCCCTCCTGAAATTCCTGCAGAGGTAGGAGACGAAGTGACTGTGGTTAAAGACTGGGAGCCTCGAGCAGAGGTTTTAGTAGAAGGATCTATTTTTACAGTTTCTTACAATGAAGTTTTACAACAGCCCAATTGGATTCGTTATGATGTTCGATCAATAGAAAAGGTGGTTGATCGAGATGGAATGCAGTTTTATAAAGTGGACTCTATCATTACATCAGATAATGATGATTATTACAGTAATCCATGGGACAGAGGGCATCTAGCACCCGCGGCGGCTTTTACCGACAGCTATGACAACCTTTATGCTACCTTTTCCTTTTTAAATTGCACCCTGCAAAAAGATCAACTCAATCGGGGGGAATGGGCAGAACTAGAAACCCAAATTCGTGAATGGGCAGACGAACTAGGCACCCTAAACATTGAAATTGTTTTGGATTTTAATACAACCGCTACGGTTTTACCCACAGGCGCCACTATCCCAGTTGAATATTGGAAAAACATTAAGTTTCCAGATGAGACAAGTCGCTGTTTTTATTTTCCCAATGAGGATACTACCGCAAATTGGACGGAATATGAGATTAGCTGTACGGATTAGTTATGATAATCACGAGATTCTTTTCTCTTTATAATCGATTGAATTAAAAAAATTTAGGGAAAAATATAGGCGTCTCTTTTTTATAGGCTTGATAAGCAGGACTCTCTCCCCATTTTTTATCTGCTCGCTCTTCAAGTAAATTCACCCCACTTACTTTATTCAATAACCAATAAACAAAAATTGGAGTAATTAAAGCAAGCCATTGACTGCCTTGATACACCGGTACCGCAATAATAGTGATGCCTGTCCACAGCACCAATTCGCCAACATAGTTAGGGTGACGGGATTGTTTCCATACCCCTGTATTGATAAATTGACCTGCATTCTTTGGGTCTTTGTTAAAGGCAGTTTTTTGTCGGTCCGCAATTACTTCATACAGCCATCCTACTAGCCAGACAATTGCTCCTACAGTCAAGAAAATATTTTCTCCTTTTGAAGGCGAAGCCAAAGCGATTAAGGCCGGGTAAGTACACATAAACACCCATAATCCCTGTAACATCCAGGTAAGTAAAAATTGTGTAAAAGATTTCTTTAAGGAATCAAAACGTCCGTCTTTTCCAACGCGTTTTACGCGTGTAAATAAAAAACTACTTAAACGAATCGCCCAGAGACCAATCAATGCGGTCAATACCAAAGACCGTAAATCCCATGTGCCAAAGATCGCTTGATGACGAAAAGCCATATACCCCATGGTTGAGAGATAAGTTATCCCTCCGGTTAAATCATAAAAATGCTCTGTTTGCGCCCAGTAAGAAGGAAGAAAAACAAGAAGTTGTATCCCAAAGATTAATAGAGCGGCCTCTGCTAACAAAGTATTCTCTAGGATAGGCGTACCTGCATAGACTAATCCCCCTACAAAAAGAAAGATAAAGAGAATGAAGACCAATCGTAAAGCAATATTTTTCATGTTTGTGTAATTTTACAGGAAGATAAATAAATTTCATTAAGTCGCATGATTCGCAAAGCACTAGTTCAAGATATTCCCCATATTAAAAAAATTACCGAAGCTTGTGCACAACATATGATTGATCAAGGAATTTATCAATGGAATAAAAATTATCCTTCGCTTGAGGTGCTTACAAAAGATGTAAAGGCGAATAATGTCTATGTTTACCTGCTGGAAGAAGAGATTGTAGGAACGGTGATGTTTTCGATGGAAATGGATGATTTTTACCGTGAAATTGATTGGTTAACCCTAGATGCAAAACAATTATACGTGCATCGATTAGCGGTTCACCCCACTTATCAAGGTCATGGAATTGCACGAGGACTTATGGATTTTGGCGAAGCCCTGGCAAAAGAAAAAAAATGTCTATCTATTCGACTGGATACCTTTAGTCAAAACCCTAGAAATAATCGTTTTTATCAAGCGCGACAATACCAGCAAGTGGGGCAAGTTTTCTTTGCTCAAAAAAGTGAGCACCCTTTTTACTGCTACGAAAAACTGTTAAACTAAACGGTAAATTCTACTTTCCCAGGGGGATAAAAATTGAGAAGATGGTGTAGCGTAGTTTCCTATATCCATCTTATAACCCAACTCTTTTTGTTCCCAATTTGTGTTTTCATCCCTAAAGTTATGCCCGACTAAAAAAGTGCCCTTATCGTCCCAGCGTTTATAAACAAACAAATAAGGATGTTGTGGGAGTAAATCTTCAAAATGACCATAAACTAAGCTAGGGTTGGCTTTGCGATAAGCAATCATCTTTCGGTAATAATGCAGAATTGAATTGGGGTCGTTTTCTGCAGCTGCTACATTGATTTGTTCATGATTTTCATTGACAGGAATCCAGGGTTTCCCAGTGCTAAAACCAGCCTGCATTGATGCGTCCCATTGCATGGGGGTGCGGGCATTATCTCTACTTTGCCAATGCACTGCTTTTAAAAATTGATTCATGTCTTTTCCTGCAGCTTCGGCGGCTTTCCAGGCATTTCTTGTTTCGACATCGTCATATAAATCAATGCTGGGGTGAGCGACATTAGTCATTCCGATTTCGTCTCCTTGATAAACATAAGGGGTGCCTCTTAAGCTCATTAAAAGGGTTGCCAATAATTTTGCCGATGCATTGTGGTACTTCCTATCGTTCCCAAAACGAGAAACGATGCGAGAGAAATCGTGATTGCCTAAAAAAATACTATTCCAACCATCTTCTGCTAGGGCTTGATCCCATTGGCTAAAAATTTCTTTAAAACGTAAAAAATCTACTGGAACCGGGTCGTATTTCCCTTCTGGTCCAAAATCTATGGTCAAATGATCAAAATGAAAGACCATATTGAGTTCTTTTTCTTTTGTCGAGACATACCGCGGACCATGCTCTAAGTTTACCCCAGGCCCTTCCCCCACGGTTACCGCATCGTATTTTGACAAAACTTCACGATTCATTTCTTTGAGGTATTCATGCACCCGTGGTCCATTAGCATAGACTTTTTCCATTACATCAATAAAAGACATGCTTTGGGGGACATTTTCAAAAGCGATTCGTTTTGAAATTAAAGAAATCACATCCATACGGAAACCGTCAACTCCTTTGGCTAACCAAAAATCAATAATGGCATAGACTTCTTTACGCACTGAAGGATTTTCCCAATTGAGATCGGGCTGCTTTTTAGTGTAATAGTGTAAATAATATTCTTTTGTTGGAGCATTCCATTCCCATACACTACCATTGAATACAGATTGCCAATTGTTAGGAATGGTGGTGGGTGTTCCCTCTTTCCAAATATAATAATCGTGATAAGGATTGTCTTTGCTTTGTTTTGCTTGTTCAAACCAATGATGTTCATCAGAAGAATGATTCACCACCAAGTCCATGATAAGTTTAAGGTCACGAGCGTGCATTGCTTTAAGCAAGCGATCAAAGGCCTCATTTCCCCCGAAATCTTCGCTAATTTTTCTGTAGTCAGAAATATCATAGCCGTTATCGTCATTTGGAGAGGCATAGACGGGACAAATCCAGATCATGTTTACCCCTAAAGATTTGATGTAATCAAGTTTTTCGATGATTCCATCAATGTCTCCAAGACCATTGCCTGTAGTATCCTTAAAGGAACGGGGATAGATTTGATACACTACCCCTTCTTTCCACCAGTTGTTATTCATTTTCATTTAAAGTTGTTATTCATTTTCATTTAAAAAGGAGAAAAAATAAAGCTACAATGCAGAAGAAAAGCAATAAAGCCCAATATTGATAATTTTGATACCAAGCGAGTCCTTCGTTTTCTTGATAAATCAATTCTTTTTTAAAGGTATATTTTTCAATCACCTCTTGCGTAGGCGGAGGGCTCATTCGACTAATGCCCATAAAAATCAAGGTGCAAATCCCAACAACTATCCCAGCGGTAATGATAAAGTGAATGGGCCAAACATTAGTTTGGTGTAAGACAAACAAACTTATGCCTAAAAAGGTTCCTAATACTAAGGTCATAAAAGCCCCGTGTGCATTTCCCTTTTTATCAAAAACTCCCACTAAAAACAGTACAACGATGGGTGGGACAAAAATGGTATACATCTGTTGTAGATACATCCACAATCCACCAAAATTTTGAATCATTGGGGCCCACAAGGCAGCGATAATCATTAAGATAAAGGTTACTATTCTACCATATTTTAAAATCTCTTGTTGATTCAAATTGGGATATCTAGGCTGAATAAAATCAACCACAACAAGGGTAGAAGAAGAATTTAAAGTAGAGTCAACACTCGACATTATTGCAGAGATTAATCCTGCTAATACCAGCCCTACAAGTCCTGCAGGTAATGCTTTTAACACTATGGTGGGATAAACCATATCAGGGTTTTCGATTCCACTGTACAAGCTAATGGCCATTGCCCCAGGTATAACCATGATGAATAGTGGGATCAACTTTAAAAATCCCCCTAATAAGACACCCCAACGGGCATGCTTGACATCTTTTGCTCCAAGAATACGTTGAACGATATATTGATTTGTTGACCAATACCAAAAACCTAAAAGAGGAACCCCTAAAAATAACCCTGGCCATGGTAAGGTGGCATCGTCTAAAGGGCGATAAATTGAAAAATGTCCTTCTGGCGCAGCCGCAAGCATGGTCTCAATAGAAAAATCTATTTTTTCAAAAAGAATATAGGTCAAAATACTACTCCCTACAATAAGTACGACAGCTTGAAGCGAATCGGTATAGACCACTGCTTTTAGCCCTCCAAAAGCAGTATAAATTCCCGCAAATAAAGCTAAACCTATCGCGGCTTGCCAAATCACTAGATCTGGGAAAAAGGTTTTTAAAACAATCGCGCCGGCGTATAAGCCCCCTGCTGTTTCTACCATAATACTGGTAACTATTGTTACTACAGAAAAAAAGACTTGTGATCTCCGGTCAAAACGCTTGGCTAAAAATTCTGGGATGGTGGTAATTTGCGCATTGAGATAAAGAGGGACAAAAATAAATGCGGCTATGATCAATGGGATCCCAGAAATCCACTCATATACCGATTGAACAATTCCGCTGGAATAGGCCGCTCCTGTCAATCCGATTATTGTTGTACTTGAAATATTAGAGGCAAACAATGAAAGACCTATAAAACCCCAGGTCAAACTTCTTCCCCCTAAAAAAAGATCGTCACTAGTACTGGTTTTACGAGCTGCCCAAAATCCCAATAAAAGAACGATAACAAAATACAGGGCAATCACCCCTAAATCTAAACTACTTATTACTTGTTCCAAAAGTCAAAAATTTAGAATAATATAAGTATTTTTTAGAAAAGATATTTATCCCTGTTTTCGATTAAAATAAACGTATGCGTTTCTCTTATTTTATTCTAGGGGTTTTCTCCTTTTTATCCCTAACTGCACAAACATCTAAACAACTAGATCGCCCCAGCTTCTCAGTAATTTCAGCACCCAAAGATCCAGTTATTGATGGTGAAGTTATCCAGGATGATCTTTGGAAAACAATAGCCCCAATCACTAAGCTTACGCAAGTTACCCCACAATATGGCGCAGCCATAAGTGAGTCTACCCATATTAGATTAGCTTATACCAATAAGATGTTTTATGTCGCTGTAGTATGTTTTGATCAAAATCCAGACAAGATTGTTGTATCAGATTCACGAAGAGACGCAGACTTAAATGATGAAGACAGTTTCCTCTTTATTTTTGACACCTATAACGATCAACAAAACGGTTTCTTGTTTGGGACTAATGCAGATGCCATGCAGTATGATGCCCAAATTGATAATGAGGGAGAAGGAAACTTTAGTAATAATCGCCAGCAAGGTGGGGTCGTAGGAGGAACGAATATCAATTGGGATGCATCTTGGGAGGTAAAAACACAAAGAGGGGAATATGGTTGGAGTGCAGAATTTGCCATTCCGTTAAATCATTGCGTTTTACGCCAGGCGAAAACAAGACCTGGGGGGTTAATTTCCAACGCAATATTGCTAAAAATAGCGAAATAGCTTACTGGGCCAGTCTTCCTTTAGGATTTGATATTAAACGCCTTTCTATGGCAGGGAAGATGAAGGGTATGACACTTAAAAATCCTAAAAATTTAAAAGTAATACCCTATATCATTGGCCAAGGGATTCGCGATCAAGCCACAAGTCCAACTACAACCTCATCTAACGCAGATATAGGAGCAGATATCAAATACAGCCTTACCCCTGGATTAACGCTAGACCTAACCTATAATACAGACTTTGCCCAAGTAGAAGTTGATGAACAACAAGTTAATCTGGATCGTTTCAATCTGTTTTTCCCAGAAAAAAGAGCTTTCTTTTTAGAAAATGCAGGTCAGTTTTCTGTAGGAAGTCCAGGAGAAGTAGATCTTTTTTTTAGTCGTCGAATTGGGATTGGTGAACAGGGAGAATTAGTGCCTATTATAGGAGGAGGAAGAATTTCTGGAAAAATTGGCCAAACCAACATTGGATTACTTAATATGGTCACAGAAGAAGTTCCTGAAGAATCTATCCCTCGTAATAACTTTTCTGTCGCGAGAATCAACCATGATTTTTCGACCAGTCGTTCTTCTTTAGGAGCCATTTTCGTGGGGAAAAATGAACTAGGAGACGGAAATGATCATTATAATCAAGTAGTTGCGGTAGATGGAAAACTAGGTTTGGGCAAAAAAGCAGATATCACAGGTTTTATCTCAAAAAGCAATAGCCCAGATATTACAGAGAATGATCTAGCTTTTCAATTTAAAGCAAATTACAACTGGGACGGATGGAGAATTAGTACAGCCTTTAAAAAACCCGAAATTCTAATTTTCAAGCAGTGGAGAACTAAAAACTTAGGCCCTATTTTTGAAGTAAGGCCACATATATTCTACCAGCAATACACTGACTTTGACAATCGATTGATTAGTAATTACCTGCATGTAGACAATCACTGGGTATGGCCCAGCGGTTTTGAAATCCATACAGGAATTAACTTTAGAACGCAGGGAGTTTTCACTCCTTTTGACCTCACTGGGGTAACCTTGCAGGTAGGAGAATACAAATACCAAGAATTTCAATTTGTTTTACAAACCAACCCTAACAGAGCGATCAATTTTTATAATCGCAGTGTGATAGGGGGATATTATGGCGGAGATCGCATTCAGCTCAACAACAGAATGAATCTGCGACTGGGAGATAAGTTTGTTGCTGCGATTAATGTGAACTACAATCGTTTAAAGCTTCAAAACGGAGATATTGATGCCTTGGTTTCTGGAACACGATTGACCTATTCTTTTAATCCTCAAATGTTTTTACAAACATTAATACAATATAACAATATCACGAATATTACCTCGATCAATGCCCGTTTTGGTCTTTTACAGACAGCCAATGCTGGTTTGTTTGTTGTATTAAATTTAGTGAGAGATACTGACTGGGATGACCCGCTAAACAATCAAGTATTTTCTGTCAAATACTCGTATCAATTCGATCTTCTTTAAAATTACCTCACTTAGGGTTTGAAAAACTGCTCTTCGGTAATTTTTTTATAATTGATTTTTTGTTTAGGATCATAGAAAAATTGGAGGGTGTGTCTTTCTCCAAAGTTTACCACGGTGCGTTTTAAATCTTCAAAATAAAATTCCTTTGCTTTAAACTGCACATAAAAACGCGTGATAGGCAAGTCCTTAAAAGTAAATTCTTCTTTGGTTCGAATATAAATATGACGAAGATATTCATCATACTGCCCGCGAACTAAAGCAATAATATCGTGATCTGTCTCATTAGCAATAATGAGTTCTGAACCAGTGCCTTCTTGTTTTACTTCTGGTGGAAAACGGTGGGCAAAAGTAGCATCTCCTGTCTTTCCCCTTTGGGCAAAAACAAGCATAGGTAACAATAAAAAAAGTAGGTGTTTCATACCACTAATTTATAAAAAATATAAACCCCTCAACAAGGAGGGGTTATGAAGCCTTATTCATTTGAGAGATGAAATTGGTTTATGGTTCAATTATTTTAAATATTACTTTCTTATTACAAGTATAATACTTTTATTTGACAAGTAATAATTATTGTATATTTTTATTCTTTATCGGTTGAAGCGTTTGTTTATAATTAATTTTGTTGAAGAAAATAAATAGAGTAACTTTCTTCTATGTATAGAAGTGGATGTCCTTTAGCGAGTGCCTTAGATGTTGTTGGTGACAAATGGTCGCTCATTATAATACGCGACATGTTCATTGAAAGCTCTACCTTCAAAGAGTTTTTAGCTGGGCCAGAGGGTATTGCTTCTAATATTCTTTCTCAACGGTTAAAATGGTTAAGGGAACACGATATAATTGATTTTGCTTATAAAAAAGGAAATCAAAAGGTTAAACACTATTACCTCACAGATAAGGGGATCGATCTTTATCCCAGCATGTATGAAATCATGGTATGGAGTCAAAAAAATATCGACAAAGAACTAGATCCACTTACCATTGAGTGGAATGAAAAGAACAAACACAAAAGCGATAAAGTTAAAATTAGAGAAATGATTGCAAATTATCGCGAGCACAAGATTAATCTGTTAAGTGCAGTTTAACGAGTCTTTCCTTCCTCTTGAGGAAAAACAACTCCCACCTGTTGTCTTATTTCGTCCATTAGTTCAATCAAATTAAGACTGTCATTAAGTGACCACATATCACTTTGCCCTTTTTGAGAACTTAAACAATGGTGTACTTCTTCTATTTCATGTACATAGCCTTTCCCTTTTTTAGGATATTTTTCTAGCTTAACACTTTCGTTTATTTTCCAGCTCAATGCTTCACTTTCATGCCATGTAGGAGTGATGGTAAGCTCTCCGTTTTCGCCATAAACTTTTGCTTCCATGGTGAAAGGATGGGTCAAACTACTATAAAGTTGGGCTTGAGCATGGGGATAAGAGAAGATAATACTTGACTGGACTTCTGTCCCTTGAGGGTTAAAATTAGCCTTTGCCACAATCTCTTTGGGCTTGCCTAATAAAAAATAGGCTAGAAACACTGGATATACTCCTATATCTAACAGCGAGCCTCCACCTTTGACTAGATTTAATAGCCGCCCTTCTGGCTTGTCTTTCCAGCGGGGCATGGCAAAGGAGGCATTCACATGGCGTAGCTCTCCTATCCTACCCTGTTCAATTTGTCTTTTTGCCTCAAGTAATGCAGGATTAAAACGCGACCAGAAAGCTTCCATTAAAAATACCTTTTTGGCTTTCGCCAAAGCAATCATTGCTTTGAGTTGTTGCGCGTTAATTCCCATGGGCTTTTCACACAAGACAGCTTTCCCTGCATTGAGCGCTGCCAAGGTTTGAGGATAATGATCAACATGGACACTTGCGATATAGATCACCTCAACCGCTGGATCTGCATATAAGGCCTCATAAGAGCCATAGGCTTTTATAGCATTGTATTCTTGAGCAAAAGCATTTGCCCTTTCTTGAGAAGAAGATGCAACTGCCTGTAATTTTGCCCCTTTAACTAAAGCTAAATCTTTTACAAATTTGTGGGCAATTCTGCCTAACCCCAGGATACCCCAAGCAATTTTATTACTCATTTCACGCTTGCATTTTATTAAAACATAAAGGTACAAAAGCCTTAGCAATATGATTTAATTTAATGCCAATTCAATTGGGGTTCAGAAAAAATAATGTAGTTTCATAAAAAAAATTGTTACTACTTAATCGACTATATTATGGGCACTATAACTGCATATCCTAAATTACTTGAACCCTTAGACTTAGGTTTCACCACTTTAAAAAATCGCGTGTTAATGGGCTCCATGCACACCATGTTAGAAGATATTGATGGTGGGATTCCCCGTTTAGCTGCTTTCTATGCAGAACGGGCAAGAGGTCAAGTAGGGCTTATTGTAACAGGCGGAGTTGCGCCCAGTAAACAAGGTTTAGCTTTACCCGTTGGACATCCATTAGATAATTTAGAAGAAGCAGAAAAACACAAAGAGGTCACAAAAGCTGTCCACGATGAAGGTGGAAAAATTTGCATGCAAATCTTACACGTGGGTCGCTATGGTTATACTCCAGAAAATGTATCTGCCAGTAATACTAAAGCACCTATCAGTCCTTTTCCCGCAAGAGAATTAAGCAGTGAAGAAGTCGAACAAACCATTGAAGATTATGTGCATTGTGCAAAAATGGCACAATATGCCAACTATGACGGAGTAGAAGTCATGGGGTCTGAAGGCTATTTAATCAATCAATTTATTGCTAAAAAAACCAATCTACGCACAGATGAATGGGGTGGAGTATATGAGAACCGCATCAAATTTCCCATTGAAATTATTCGCCGTACCCGTGAAGCTGTAGGAGAAAACTTTATCATCATCTACCGCTTATCCATGTTAGATTTAGTGCAAGGTGGGAGCACTTGGGAAGAAGTGGTGCAACTCGCTAAAGCGATTGAAGCAGCAGGGGCAACCATTATTAACACAGGAATTGGCTGGCACGAATCTAGGGTTCCCACTATTGGGACCGTTGTGCCTAAAGCAGGTTTTGCCTGGGTGACGAAAAAGATGATGGGAGAAGTCAATATTCCATTGATTACCACCAATCGTATCAATATGCCAGATGTAGCAGAAAAAGTTTTGGCAGAAGGCAATGCAGACATGGTTTCTATGGCACGTCCTTTTCTAGCCGATCCAGATTTAGTCTTAAAATCTATCGAAGGGAGACCCGAAGAAATCAATACCTGTATCGCTTGTAATCAAGCTTGTTTAGACCACACCTTTACCATGCAAGTGTCTTCTTGTATCGTTAATCCAAGGGCCTGTCACGAAACAATCCTTGTACACGAACCCACCACAGTGATTAAAAAAATTGCCGTAGTTGGCGCTGGACCTGCAGGGCTTGAAGCGGCAACGGTTGCCGCAAAAAGAGGGCATCAAGTCGTCCTTTTTGAAGAAAAGCATGAGATAGGAGGACAATTTAATATGGCCAAAGCCATTCCTGGAAAAGAAGAATACGGCCAAACCATTCGCTATTATGACAATATGCTTAAAAAATATGGGGTGGTCCTTCGGCTTAATACCAGAGCAGAAGAAGCAGATCTCATCGCGCAAGGTTATGACGAGATCATTCTCGCCACTGGAGTAACCCCCAGAACCTTAGAGATAGAAGGTGTCCATCATCCCAAAGTGCTTGATTATGTCGATGTACTGTACAAAAACAAAAGTGTTGGAGATAAAGTAGCTATTGTTGGAGCAGGTGGAATAGGCTTTGATATGGCAGAGTATCTTGCCCATGATATGTCTCATGAATCAGTTAGTTTAAATACTGAAAATTATATGAAAGAATGGGGTGTTGATATGTCTTATGCCAAAGGCGGTGCCCTTGCAGAAGCGCCACAACCCCTAGCCTCTACTAGAGAAATTTATCTCCTTAAACGATCCAAAGGGAAACACGGGAAAAACTTAGGGAAGACCACAGGATGGATTCATCGCTCGAGTTTAGCCATGAAAGAGGTAAAAATGCTGGCAGATGTAAGCTATGAAAAGATAGACGATCAAGGATTACACATTAAAGTAGGAGAAGAGCAGCAAATACTTGATGTTGATCATGTGATTATTTGTGCTGGACAAGTTTCTTTAAAAGAACTTGAAGCAGGTTTAAGCGCTGCTGGTCAAAATGTTCATCTTATAGGGGGAGCGAATATTGCCGCTCAGCTCGATGCTAAAATGGCCATTAAAGAAGCAAGTGAATTAGCTGCAAAGCTTTAAACAGGAATTAAATTCGAGGATAAGTCGATTTTGTAATCTCAGCGACAACTTCTCCCGTATGTTTGGTGCTAAGGGGTTCGAAGAGTAATATCCATGTTTCCTCATCGGCACAGGGGCGGTGCTCTACTCCTTTTGGAATGACGATAATCTCTCCTGGATTTACCACTTCGATACGATCTCGAAATTCCATGCGAAGTTGACCCTTAACCACGTGAAAAAGTTCGTCTTCTTCTGCGTGAGCATGCCACACAAATTCCCCTTGAATTTTCGCTAAAAGAACTTGTTGACCGTTGAGTTCGGCAATAACACGAGGGCTCCACTGCGCCTCAAAGGCTGCATATTTTTCTAAGATATTAATGACTTTCATAAATGATTATTTAGGTAAAAAGAACAAGTTAAGCTTTTTTCGTTTTCCCTCTTTCTAGGGGGCATTTTAGTTGTTTTATTTATTGTATTTTTAAAAAAAATTAAGCGTGAATCTAGCCACAATAGCAAGTAAAGAAATTATGCCTGGCCTGCACGGGAAAGTAGTGCACGGCAAACAACTCAGTTGGGCTTTTTGGACTGTAGAAAAAGGAGCTGTTGTTCCAGAACATCAACACCCTCATGAACAAATGATGCATGTTGTCGAGGGAGAATTTGAATTTACGCTTGATGGCATGACAAAAGTTTATACCGCAGGCGATATTGTCCCTATTCCTTCAAACATTCCGCATAGCGGAAAAGCAATAACTCCATGTCGACTAATGGATGTATTTAGTCCAGCACGCGAAGATTATAAGTAGGTATGAAAATAGATTTAAGTGGTAAGAATGCTCTTGTTGGTGGGAGTAGTAAAGGAATTGGTAAAGCGATCGCAGAACGTTTAGCGGCCTCTGGAGCTTCTGTTACCTTAATGGCGAGAAGTGAAGATTTACTGAAATCCATCGTTGCCCAACTCGATACTAATCAGGGACAACAACATCAATACTTAGTGGTTGATTTTTCTAACTTCTCTGCTTTTGCTTCTCAAATGGACGCTTATTTTGAATCAAACAAGGTCGATATTTTAATCAATAATACCCAAGGGCCAGCTGCAGGCGGCGCCAAAGAAAAATCGATGGAAGACTATCAAACCGCCTTTGATCTCTTGTTTAAATGCGCTGTACACACCACTTCGCTTGCCTTAAAACACATGCAATCCCAGCAATGGGGGCGTATTGTGAATGTTGCTTCTGTCTCTGTAAAAGAACCCCTTAATTATCTCGCCCTCTCGAATAGTTTACGGGCTGCATTAGTGACTTGGGCAAAGAGTTTATCCATGGATATTGCTGCAGATAATATTACCATTAACAATACCCTCACGGGCTATTTTGATACAGAACGCATTGCGCAACTCAACGCACAAAAAGCCAAAAAAATGAATGTTTCCCCCGAAAAAGTTCGGGGAGCAATGGAAGCGCAAGTGCCCATGCAACGCATTGGTCAACCCGAAGAATACGCTAATTTAGTGTGTTTTCTAGCCTCTCAACAAGCCAGTTATATTACTGGAACCAATATCCCCATAGATGGGGGTCTACTCAAATCCTTTTAATGTCAAATGAAAAAGATTCTTTACCCCTTTACGTTTATTTTACTTTCGCTTCTATCGTGGCACAGTAGTGCACAAGAAAGACAAGACAACGCTTGGAAAGCATTATTCACTGATTACAGTTTAAGCAGCAGCACAACCCTTCGTTTAGAAACCCATGTGCGCACCAGGCAATTTTTTGCAGAAAATGATCAATACTTGATTCGCCCGTCGGTGAGTTTTAAACTAGGTAATAACACTGCTTTTGCAACTGGATACACCTTGATTTCAAGTAATACCCCACAGGATCGAACGATTGAAAATAACTTGTGGCAACAATTCAATTTTTCCCTTCCAATAAAACGTGTCAATTATTTTGGCTGGATTCGTTTGGAACAAAGATGGCAATCAAAAAATAATGAAAATAGCTATGGAGCGCGTATTCGATTCCGTACTGGTTTTCAATTTCCTTTAGGAAAGGGCGAAAAAACTTTTTCACCTCAACTAGTTGTCTTTAATGAAGTGTTTATGCATTTAAAAGATAATTTTCCTTATGAATTTAATCAAAACTGGACCTTCTTTGGCTTTCAGCAAAAGATCAACAATAAAATGAGATTACTAACTGGTTTTCAAAGAAATACTATTGCAAAAGGGAATACATTTTTACACAAAAATATATGGTCTTCCTTGCTCTTTTATAAACTTTAAATGAGTCAAATGACAAAAGCAATTATTGCGCAAGTAGGACAATTACTCGAACAACATCTAGGCAATAGCAAAGCGAAACTAACCCCTGCGTTAAATCAACAAGCGCCAGAAGTTATTGCGTACGATTTACAATTAAAAGAACGATTAGAGCAGGGCTTTCAAGGAGAAGAAGATTTACTTGCATTTGTTAAAACCTATTTAACCCACACCAATCATTTGAGTCACCCCCATTATATGGGGCATCAAGTGGCTGTCCCTCATGACTTATCGGGGATTCCAGAGCTCATTCATGGAACCATTAACAATCCCAGTTCATTGTATGAAATGGGACCTGTAGGAGGGACTTGTGAAGGTTTTATGATCAATTGGATGCTTAAAAAAATGGGCTGGTTAGACGGACGTGATGACTATGATTTTCACTTCGCACCAGGAAAATCTAGTGGTCTATTAACTCATGGAGGATCTATGGCCAATTTAACGGCTTTAGCTGCTGCAAGAGCAGTCATAGCACCAGATGCCTGGACAGAAGGGAACCCTAGTGATTTAGTGGTTATTGGAGCAGCTTCTGCACATTATTCTATCGCACGTGCCTTGTCGATCTTGGGCCTTGGGAAAAAAGCTTTTTATCCCGTGGGCGTTGACAAAAACGAGGTCTTATTGATGGAAGACCTCCCTCGTGTCTATGCAAAAGCAATTGCCGATGGAAAACGAGTCATGTGTGTTGTAGCCAATGCTTGTGCCACCTCAACAGGTCTTTTTGATCCGATCGATGCTATGGGAGATTTTTGTATTGAACATAATTTGTGGTTTCATGTCGATGGCGCTCACGGAGCAGCCGCCCTTGTGGGGCCAGAAAGTAAAAAATATGTCCAAGGAATTGAAAAAGCGCGTTCCTTAATTTGGGACGCTCACAAAATGATGCGAGTCCCTGCACTGTGTACAGCTGTACTTTTTAAAGATTTTAAAGATCAAGCGTCAGCTTTTCAGCAAAAGGGATCTTATGTTTTTCATGACACAGAGGTGGTGGGAATGGATTCTATGCCCTATACCATTGAATGTACTAAATCTGCTTTAGGGACTAAATTATTCTGGACTTTTGCTTTAGAAGGCGAAGCCAAAATAGGCGTATTTATTGATTATACTTTTCAGCTTGCAAAAGAATTTCATGCTTTACTCAATCAAGAAGACGATTTTACGACCCCCTATTTTCCGCAAAGTAATATTTTGTGTTTCCGCTATGAGAAGTTTAGTCTAGAGGATGATTTTCAAAAAATCCTTCGCTATACCATTATCAATGAAAAGCGCTTTTATTTAACCTCTTGCGAAATGAATGGACAGCGTTATTTAAGGGTGGTTTTACTCAACCCAGACACCACAATAGAACACCTTAAAGCACTAGTTGAAGAGATCAAAAAAACAGCACAAAAGCAAGCAAAATCTTAAGCTTAGTAAGTCCAATGAAAGGATAAATAATTTCACGGATTGAGGATTTTACTTATTCTGATGGACTCAAAGGAATTTTATTGGTCAAAATCAAGACGACCGCTACCATAGGGAAAATGGCCATTGCCGCATGTAAATAAAAGGTGATTTCTGGAGCCGGAGAAGTATAGGGAACTAAAATCCCTACCAAGTTGATGATGGAAAGACAGCTGTAGATTTTAACTGCAGCAGATTTAGCCAATTTACTCCCGTTATAGGGCAGTTTATTTGGGATAGAAAGAATGGCTTGCAGCAAAAACAAGATGGCAAAAAGTAGGTGAGAAAAACTTTGAATATCAAAATATTCATTTAATTCTGCTACAAAAACAGATAAGCCATATAAAAAGTAGCCTAAATTAAAAAACACCCTTTTTTTAGTGATTACTCCGTAAAGCGTAATCAACACGAAAATAATTACGACAATAATTTTAGGTTCTAGCATAACATAAATTTAGTTTACCTAAGATAACGGTTTTCAAAAAAGGGATTATTCTTTTCATATTTTATTTTATCTTTTAGCATTAGAAATCATGATATAACTGTCTATTTTTATAGACTATTTGACTAGGAATAAACACTATATTTATGACTACTATTGTATAATTTATGACTGCTACTCTTTTGCCCTTCCTTTCTATGATCAACTCTTTATTGAATCCCCTCAACTCAAACCCTTATTTGAGAATACTGATATTCCAAAACAATCAGAAAAGCTGTATGGTTCTCTAGTGCTTTTAGTCGAAAATATTCGCCATCCCTAGGTTTTACAATCTGTTTTAGGCCCCTTGGGCGAAAAACACAAAGGCTATGGCGCAATAGAAAAGCATTACCCTTTATTAGGGAGTGTGCCTTGATTCACACTTTAGAAATACATAGACTAAGATAGGATTTCCAGAAGTAGAACAAGTTTTATTAAACGGTGATATTACGCCAGAGGGTAGTATTCACAGATAAATTTCCCTTATATTGAGTCGATATAATTTTATGTTTATGAAAAAAAATTACATTCTATTTATGCTTCTCACCCTTCAAGCGTTTAGCTTACAAGGACAAGGCAAAAAATCCAAAAACGAATCAAAAGAAAAGAAAGAAAAAACCTTTGACGATATTATAGGGAAAGACGCTAAAAGCGATGAAGGTCTTTTTAATATCCACGAAGTAAAAGACAAATTCTATTACGAAATCCCAGACACTCTTTTAGGAAAAGAAATGCTCATGGTCACTCGAATTGCAAAGACCGCTAATGGTCTTGGCTTTGGGGGTGGAAAACAAAACACCCAAGTGGTTCGCTGGGTCAAAAAGCGCAATAACATTATTTTACGCATTGTATCTTATGAAAATGTGGCAGCAGACAGCTTGCCTATCCATGAAGCCGTAAACAACTCAAATTTTGAACCCATCATTGCAAGTTTTGCCATTGAAGCAAAAGGAAAAGACAGTCTAAAACCGAGCTCTTTAATTGAAGTAACAAAGCTCTTTACGAACGATGTTAAAACCCTGGGAATTTCAAACCGTTATAAAAAACGCTATAAAATCTCAAGCGTTGATACTAAGCGCTCTTATATCGAATCGCTTAAAGCTTACCCGCTTAATATTGAAGCGCGTCATGTAAAAACTTATAAATCTAGCGCTCCCCCGTCTAATGGTAGCCTACAGGCTTTTTCTGTAGAAATCAACAACTCTATGATTTTACTACCAGAAACACCCATGAAAAGACGTTATTTCGATCGTCGAGTTGGCTGGATCGCTCGCAGTCAAGTAGATTATGGTCTTGCTGCGCAAGAAAGTAAATCGGTGACTTATCTCGATCGATGGAGACTTGAGGTAAAAGAAGAAGACAAGGAAAAATTTGCCAAAGGTGAATTAGTAGAACCTAAAAAACCCATTGTTTATTATATCGATAGAGCCACTCCAGAACAGTGGCGCCCTTATATCAAACAAGGCATAGAAGACTGGCAAGTGGCCTTTGAAGCTGCTGGATTTAAGAATGCCATTTTAGCAAAAGATCCTCCCACAGTAGAAGAAGATCCAGATTGGTCTCCAGAAGATGTACGTTATTCTGTGGTGCGTTATTTAGCTTCTCCTATCCCCAATGCTAACGGCCCTCACGTAAGTGATCCTCGTTCGGGAGAGATTTTAGAATCAGATATTAACTGGTATCACAATGTAATGACCCTCTTGCGCAATTGGTTTTTTGTACAAACGGCAGCCATCAACCCAGCAGCACAAG
The DNA here is from genome assembly GCA_022424955.1 of Flavobacteriaceae bacterium. Lineage (GTDB taxonomy): Bacteria > Bacteroidota > Bacteroidia > Flavobacteriales > Flavobacteriaceae > Arcticimaribacter. The sequence goes on along the minus strand of JAKMGK010000112.1, from coordinate 7,231 downwards.
GCGTTGCCTTTAAGGATGAAATCATGGGACGCTTAATTCGTTTTGTCTCTGCCCATGAAGTGGGTCATACCCTAGGCCTTCCTCACAATATGGGAAGTAGTGTGGCTTACCCAGTAGACTCATTACGTTCGGCGAGTTTTACACAAAAATATGGTACAGCTCCATCGATTATGGACTATGCGCGTTTTAATTATGTCGCTCAACCCGAAGATAAAGGTGTCGCCTTGATGCCCAATATTGGGCCCTATGACAAACATGCTATCAACTGGGGATATCGACCCATTCTAGATCAATCTGCCGAAGATGAAAAAGCCACTCTTAACCAATGGATTTTAGACAAGGCAGATGATCCAATGTATCGCTTTGGGCGTCAACAACGCCCTGTAATTGATCCTTCATCTCAAACGGAAGATCTAGGCGACGACGCAGTTAAAGCAAGTAACTATGGGATTGCGAACCTCAAACGCATTGTTCCAAAATTGATTGATTGGACCTACGAAGAAGGTAAAAATTATGATGATCTATCCACCTTATTTGATCAAGTCTTTGGTCAGTTTAATCGTTATATGGGACATGTGCGATCTAATATTGGTGGAGTGTATCAATACAACAAAACCTATGAACAAGAGGGCGCAGTCTTTACTCATGTATCAAAAAACCGTCAAAGCAACAGTATGCAGTTTATGCATCAACAGCTTTTTACCACGCCTTATTGGATGTTAGATAAAAACATCTTATCAAAAACAAAAGCAGCGGGTAGTGTAGAAAGAATTCGAAGCATGCAGGTGAGAAGTCTAAATAGTATTCTTGCATTTGACCGTCTTGCGAGAGTAATTGAAAACGAAACCTTAAATGGAAATAATGCCTATGGGCTAACAACAATGATGGAAGATTTGAGAAAAGGTTTATGGAAAGAGGTTAAGCAAGGAAAAACGCCAGATACCTATAGAAGAAACTTACAGCGTGCCCACATTGAGCGTTTGGGATATCTTTTAAAAGAAGAACAAAAATTAAGTGATAATCAACGCCGTTATGGTGGTGTTACACAGATTGATGTAAGTCAATCTGATATTCGAGCTGCAGCCCGTGCAGAGCTCAATAGTTTATATCAATTGGTGAATCGCAAGCGAAAAACAGCTAGCGGTATGGGCAAAGCTCATCTTGAAGATGCAAAAAGTAGTATTGCAAAATTTCTTGATTTAGATAATTAAGACTGAGAATAAAAAGTAAAAAACCCTCCTTAATGGAGGGTTTTTTTAGGGGTTAATTATTCATATTTGGAGGAGAACTTAGTTCGGGTAAAAACTTCATGTGAATAATTCTTCTTCCCCAAAGCATTTCTAAAGCTGCATTGAGCCCTTCATTATCCTCTTTATAAGCTTCTTCTCCATATAACGCATTGTACTTTTCGACCATTTTTGGAAAATCTTCTGTATTCTTTTTAAATTGATCTCCATAGCCTTTATGCGAAAAAGAAACTAAAACGACATTTCCATTACAGCCAGATCCACAATTCCAGACATTCATGGCAAAGGGTAAATTCGCCTCTTTCATGGTCTTGGCCACCCTTTCTCTAAAACGCCAAAATTTTTCTCCGCCATTGGATTTAATGGTATAAAAAATCATTCTAGATAGAGGGTTTAAGTCTTGTGGGTTCGCCACATAAGACATCTCTTTATTATACCACCAGTGCTGAGTATTCGCTGTAGTATGCAGATTCCCTACTGTTTCCATCCAGTATTGATTCCCCACCGTATCGACAGTGTCAAACTCGGCCATTTCTTGAGCGACTTGAACACGCCACAGTTTCCCTGCATCTGGCCCTGTCTCGATCGAAAAAGTGTAATAGGCGGGTTGCCCCTTTTTCCCGTTAAATTTTTTAGTTTTTTTAGCGGCAAGTTCCATGAACTTCGCTTGATTCCCCTCTTTGATGGTAAGGGTTCTACTCATGGCTACTTGAGCCATTGTTGTAGTGGTCAATAAAAGCGTCACTACAAAAGACATTGTTTTCTTCATTATGAATTGATTTATGGTTACTTCCAATATACCAAAAATTAAATATTAATTGTTAATTGAAAGTTATTTTTTAAAGAAACAATCGATTAATATCCTTTTTTTGAATCGACAACATGCACTAAATCAGTTCCTCCCTTAACCGCTATAGCATTATTGACAATCTGGGCTACCCCTGCTTCTGGATTTGTTATACTAGCAATATGAGGGGTAATTTGAACTTTAGGATGCGTCCATAAAGGATTGTCTTTTGGTAAAGGTTCTGTTTCAAAAACATCTAAAAAGGCTCCAGATAGGATATTGTTGTCTAAAGCGTCGAGGATATCTTTTTCGATTTGAACAGCTCCTCGAGCTACATTGATCAAATAAGTGGGTTGGGTTAATTGATCAAAAAGAGGCTTTGATAAAAGATCCTTTGTTTCTGGGGTAGAGGGAACCGTACAAACTAATACATTACATTGGGCGAGAAATTCGGTTAATTGCCCTTTGGCAAAGGTGGTAATCCCATCGATGTCCTTTGGAGAAGGACTGTATCCTGTTACTTTAAAGCCTAACTGGTGTAATTTGAGCGCTGCATCTGTGCCTAAGGTGCCTAGACCCAATATTCCTATCCTAATATTTTCTTCTGTAATGCCGTCGTGATCCCATATTTTACCTTTTCTGTCTTTTAAAAATTTATCCCATTTACGTTGATAATAAAGCACTGCAAAAAGGATATAATTACTCATTGAAAAGGACAGTAAGGGATCTACTATGCGACAAACAGGCACCCCAGGAAGTAGATCGCCATCTTTCATTAAATGATCTACTCCTGCACCAAGAGAATAATATAACTTGACCTGATTAAACGAAGCGAGACTCCCCTGTGGATGCTTCCACAATAAAAGAATATCAACGCTTGCAGGATCGGCGACCTCTGGACCAACTTCAAGGACAATCTCTGGGGCTTCTTTTTGAAAAGCTGCAGTCCATTTGATTACTTCTGCTTCTGGAGCAATAATCACCCAGCGTAATGAAGAAGCCTCTTTTGTCATTATTTATTGCTTTAAAGTTTGTTCCATAAAAGCAGCAGAAAATGGCATTGACTGTGCTCTAGCGGTAGGACTACCCCCAATATTAACACCGCGTTCGACACAAAATAAAAAACCTATCTTTTGCATCAAGGGGCTATCCATGGGAAGCTTGAGGTAATTCATCAAGATGTCTCCTTCTGCGGTTAAATCAAACAAACAATCCTTAAAACTGTAAGCATTTTCATTCCGCACCACCGGTGCTTCACTATCAAAACCGTGATGAGCTTCAGGATAAATAGTGATATCGATGTTGGCCTTCCCAGCTATAGTATTCACTAAACTTTTACAAGGAATCGCTGGAGTCCAATTGTCTGCTTCGCCAATTAAAATATGAATGGGAGCTTGCGAAAATTCAAGGTTTTCTGGATTGATGAAACAGGGAGGGTAAAAGGCTAGATGAGACGCAAAAGAATATTTTGTAGTAATGGCATTTTTTAAAGGTAACCAAGCAGAAAATAGCGAAACTCCCCCGCCTAGACTCCAGCCTGTGATGGAAACCTTTTCTGGATCAATATTGGGGTGCTGGGCAAGTTTCTCTAAAGCACGGTAGGCATCTAAAATAATCCCTGCAATGGTAACTTGATCTTGTGATCCAACTGTAGAGGTAATCCCTCTGCTTTTAAAACTATTGAGTTCAAAAGTGGCTATGCCCATATCTTGATACATCTTCATATAATCTTTATGGTGTTGTCGCCAGCCTAAACTTCCTGCAACTCCAATCACAAGAGGATATTTTTTTTGTGGGTTACGGCTGTCAATAGGTAGGGTTAATTGCCCATAAACCGATTGTGTTTCTAATTCGTCTAAATGTAGAATTACGTCGCTAAGCGAAAAGGGATTCGCACTTTCAAAATAAATTTCTTCTTGTTGAAATTGTGCCAAAAGCGAAAAGCTTAGGAAGAACGTAAAAAGAGCTATTGTTGTTTTCAAAATAAATAAATTTAATTTGTACATGCGCCTTGAGAAAATTGATTGATTCCCCAGCTTTCTGCAACACAGGCATTTGAATAAGTAATATTATTACACCCACACACTGGTTGATATATTTGAATACAGATTAATGTAGGATCTTGTTTTTCATTGGCTTGACAGTCCTCTTCTGCTTTTGGACAAGCATGAAGCATTAACTGAAAAAGAAAGTAAAAGGGTTTTCTAAACATTTCAACCGAGCTTTTCTAAATGTAAAGAAAAAATGTCTCTCGCCTCTTTATTCTATTAAAAAACCCTCCGAAGAGGGTTTTAAATTATTCTAAAAAATTCAAAAGGGAATTATTTTTCTTTTCCTGCAAGGTTTAAAACCCCCTCTTCTAAATGCCCAACATGCACATAAATTTGATCTGCATGGGCACCATCTACCATACTCCAGAACGTTTTTCTAGCTTCTGGATCATCACTTGCTTGAGTGCTTACCGTGGTGGCAAATTCTTGAATGTTTTTAAACCCACCTAACAGCTGTATGTCTGATCCAGCTCCTTTATAGTGATAGGTTACTCCTCCGCCTAATTGTAAGCCGTCTTCTACATTAGGTCTAGTTTGCCAGTCCATATAAGCTTTTCCCATCTCGCGCATATTGCCAGCAGTATTATAACTCCCGGTAACAAACACAAAAGGGATATCCCAATCAACGTCTGGCTTTCCTACAAAGTCGGTTTCAGGATTCCAAGTGCGCATTTCATCTGTGTGTCCATCAAAAAAGGCCCACCACTCTTGAAAAGTATTTCGCATGGCTTCTTTTTCTTCTTCTGATAATGCGCCCATTTTACGGCGCATAACCGCCCAGAAATCATCGTTTACTGCTGCCTCTGCAGAAGGATAAATATCCATGATGACAATGGTGGCACCAGAGCCATACCAATGGCGATAGACCCAAGAATCTTCTAAGGTACGTTCTTCACCCATTGTAAAATCAAACATGATTTTATGTAATTCAATAAATCGGTTAATTTTAGTTGGATGAACGTCTAGATAGGTAGTTTCCATGACTTTTGGTGCAGGGTTTTGCGCTGAGAAAAAGACACAAAAAAGCACCGAGATACTTAAAAGTAAATTTTTCATTATAAATTGGTTTTATGGTTATGTCAATTAATATAAGCATTTTTTCGTGGAAAAAGGAGCAATAAGAATTAAGGCAAAACGTTATCGCCTTTGGCGTATTTGGGCAGAAGATCGACCCTTAGTTTTATTTCTCTTGCTTAATCCCTCAAGAGGCGATGCCATTCAAAACGATCCAACGGTCAATCGATTAATCGATTTTGCAGAGACACATGGCTATGGGGGTTTTTATCTGGGTAATCTATATGCCCATATCACCCCTTATCCTAAAGAATTGTCTGAGTTAAATTTAAATCTAGAAAAGAAAAATAAACAACATATTAAAAATATGATTGCGCTTTGTGAAGATGTTGTCTTTGCTTGGGGCAACCACGGAGAGCTACCTCAATGGTTAGCAGAGCTCGTTCAAAAGCCACTTTGTTTTGGACAAAATAAAAACGGTAGCCCAAAGCATCCGCTATATTTGGCAAAATCAACTCGATTAATTCCTTTTTTTCCTCAAACAGATTTAGGCCGTTAACCCGCCATCAATTGGTAAAGCAAGTCCGGTTACAAAAGTTGCTTTGTCAGATGCTAGCCATAGGATAGCATCAACCTGTTCTTGCACCTTGGCAAAACGTTTTAAGGGGATCCCTGCTTTTAGTTTGTCTGGAATTCCTGCAGCCACTTTTTCTATAGCATCTGGATTAAATAAGGGTGTCACGGTAAAGACTGGACAAAGGGCATTGATGCGAATGTTCTTTTTTCCATATTCCATTGCAGCCGTCTTTGTCATCCCCACTACAGCATGTTTACTAGCGGTATAAGCAAGGGAATTAGGTAATCCTTTTAATCCCGCAATAGAGGCGGTATTAATGATTACTCCTCCTCCTTGTTCGAGCATAATGGGCAATTGTGCTTTCATCCCATAAAATACACCTGAAGCATTAATACGCATTACTTTATCCCAGTCATCTAGTGGGTATTCATGGGTGCGTGCACTGGCGCCAGGAATCCCAGCATTATTAATGGCGATATCTAAACGCTCAAAATCTGATTTAATTTGATCCATCAATTGCTGTACTTGATCAGCGTCGCCTACATTACAGGAGATAAAACTTGCTTGTCCACCGGCTTTTTTAATGCTATCTACTGTGGTTTTTCCGCCTTTGGCATTATAATCTGATACAATCACATTTGCGCCTTTTGCAGCAAATGCAACAGCAGATGCTTTCCCTATCCCAGAGGCTCCTCCAGTGATTAAAACAACTTTATCTTTGAATTCCATACTCTTTTTTAACTTAAGGAAAAGATAAATAAATCCTTTGGGATAAAAGCGTTGATTTAATAAAAAACCCTCCAGTTTAGGAGGGTTATTTGATTAGTGTTGTTTAACGGACACTCATGACACGTTTAACGATGTGAGACCTCGATAAAGTACGCATTTCATCCATCTTTTTTAAAGTAGCGACAAGATCCTTCCCCATGGGGTCTGTGGCGTTGATGTTAGCATAAATTGTTTCGAGATTATCATAGAAATCTGCCGTGATATAATTCACTGGCTTATCTGCGCCATAGTGGTTGAGCACCTTGTGTAATCCCCAACCGCTTTTTGTTCCTTGTTCTTGGTGAATGGGCATAAAGGTTTCTAGCTCCATGGCTTCATATTCTGCGGCGCGATAACCATCGACCTCCATATAATTAAGCACGGCATAATCTGCTGGCTGTCCTGTAGCCTGCGGGCCATAGCCGCCTTTAAGCGAAACCAGTACTTGATAATTTTTAAGATAGTGCTCCATAGCTTCTTTTTGAGCGTTCTCCCATTCTGCCTTGCTTACTCCAGGTAAATTGTCAATGGAGGGAAAACCCCCTGCTGTTGACTTTGGCATTAAATGAGCATAGATAAATGTGGTGGTCATTTCATTCACATCAGGATTTGTGATCTGCCATAGATCCCACCCCATAATCTCACCCCGATTAATGCGTTCTTTGTGAAATTTTTTATAGAATTTTTCTTCGAGCTCTAAATGTCGGGCGACATCTTCATTTTTGATTTGACCATACCAAAGGTTGACATAAAGTTCATCCTGTGCTTGAGCAAAATTAAAAACAAG
>JAKMGK010000101.1 GCA_022424955.1 Flavobacteriaceae bacterium | reverse complement strand
AAACTCTTCGTTGTAGTTTGTTTTAATTTGTCTACAACTAAAGTAAATTGAAAGGTCTCAAAATGGTTTTGTTCTTCATGTATCTTTGATACACGCTGTCATTTTCTGTTTTTTCAAAGATCGTTTGATAAAGCTATTACCCTTAGCGGGTGCAAATATAAAGCGCTTTTTCTCCACACACAACACTAGTAGGTAAAATATTTAGAAGTTTTTTTGCTGTCCAGATAAGTCGAGAACATAGCCTCTAATTACTAGGAACTTAAAAGATAAAAAAAATCAGATAAAACAAAGAATTATTTCCAAACAAGCCCATAAATACAAAAGTATTTACCGCTTTTCCTTCCAAATAGAATAAAGCTCATTCAAGTCATAATCGATTGCGGCGGGTTGTTCGATCACGTATTGATCTGCAAAAGCACGCTGTAAAATATCTTCGATTAAATAGTCTTCTAATACCTCTTCTGGATTGTATTGATCTTTTAAAGAAAGGCTAAATAAAGAAGCCGTGGTTTGATAGACAAAAGCTTTCCAACCTGTGCGTAGCTCTTTCACCAGTTCAAAGGTGGTCGAACCAGTTTGACGATGGACCAATTTGATCAAGATACGCCCTTGAGATTTGGATAACTTTTTGAGTTCTTCTTCAAATTCTTCATAAATGAATTTCTCTAAGCGTTTTAAGTATTTCTTTCTTCCTCTTTTAGACTCTATTTCATTTAAACGATCATTGAGCACCGTGAGTCGATCTGCCGCTAATTTTGCATAAGGATATACCCTAAAGACCCTTCTTCTTAATAAGATGTAACGTTTAAGTTCTTCTCTGGTTTTAAAACGCAGGGGCTGAAAAACCACTACCTCTTTTAAAGTGATCCCATATTGTGGGATACTATCACCTTCTATTAATAATAGTGTCCCTTCTTTGGTTTGCTGGGCAAAAGCAGTCGAGAGAAAGACTAAAAAGAATAGAAAAAAGAGATTTTTTTTCATGCGACAAAGTTAAAAAGATAAACCGATTTTTGGGGTTCATAATTGGATAGATAATGTTAAATTAGTCCTTGTAATAAAAATGACTATGCAGGTACTTAATGACAAATCAATTCAATTTTTAGAAGAATATCTCAACAACGCCGCCCCAACAGGGTATGAATCAAGTGGGCAGAAAATATGGATGGACTACCTTCGTCCCTATGTGGATACCTTTATCACTGACACCTATGGAACAGCTGTAGGAGTCATCAATCCAGAGGCTCCTTTTAAGGTGGTAATTGAAGGCCACTCTGATGAGATTTCGTGGTATGTTAATTACATCAGTGATGATGGATTAATCTATGTGATCCGCAATGGCGGAAGTGACCACCAAATCGCTCCATCTAAATGGGTCAATATTCACACTAAAAAAGGGATTGTAAAAGGGGTTTTTGGATGGCCCGCCATTCACACTAGAAAATCTGGAAAGGAAGAAAACCCTAAACTCGACAATATCTTTATCGATGTAGGGGCAAAAGATAAAAAAGGAGTAGAAGAACTAGGCGTACATGTAGGCTGTGTGATCACTTATCCTGATCAATTTCATATCCTCAACGAGAATAAATTTATTTGTCGTGCCATAGATAACCGTGCCGGTGGATTTATGATAGCAGAAGTTGCGCGATTATTAAAAGAGAACATAAAGGAATTACCTTTTGGCCTGTATATTACCAATTCTGTACAAGAGGAAGTAGGTTTACGTGGAGCGGAAATGATTACCCAAACCATTCAGCCCGATCTGGCCATTGTAACAGATGTTTGCCATGACACCACCACTCCTATGATTAATAAAAAAGAGCAAGGATACACTAAGATCGGTGAAGGTCCAGTGGTTTCTTACGCGCCTGCGGTGCATAATAAGCTACGCGAAAGAATACTCGACACGGCTGAAGCGAAGGAGATTCCATTTCAACGTCTAGCCTCTTCTCGCTTTACTGGAACAGATACAGATGCCTTTGCCTATAGTAACGGTGGGGTAGCCTCTGCTTTGATTTCTCTCCCCCTACGTTATATGCATACAACAGTGGAAATGGTACAAAAAGAAGATGTTGAAAATGTGATTCGTTTGATTTATGAAACGCTTTTAACCATAAAACCAGAAGATTCGTTTAGTTATTTTGATTAAACCTAACTTTAAAATAAAAAAACCTGAAGGAAACTTCAGGCTTTTTTTTACTAGAAACCCATTTCTTAAGAATATTAATCGATCAAAGCCTTATTAATATTCCTCACAGCCGCTGGGCCTTCATAAACAAAGCCGGTATAGAGTTGTACTAGGGCCGCTCCAGCTTCAAGTTTGTCAATGGCATCTTGCGGTTTATGGACCCCTCCTACTCCAATGATGGGGAAAGCATTCTTACTCTTTTGTACTAAAAAGCGAATGACTTCTGTACTACGCTGTGTTAATGGTCTTCCACTTAATCCACCCATTTCCTCTTTATGGGAAGATTGAAGCCCTTCTCTACTTATGGTGGTATTCGTGGCAATTACTCCATCTATTTTAACGCTACTTACAATATCGATAATATCGAGCAATTGATCGTCACTCAAATCTGGAGCAATTTTAAGCAATATGGGCTTTGGCTTATCCTTTTGATCATTTATTCCTTTAAGGGTAGAGAGTAAATGTGTCAATGGTTCTTTGTCTTGCAGGGCTCTTAGATTAGGGGTGTTGGGGGAACTCACATTGACCACAAAATAATCGACATGATCAAAAAGAGCTTCAAAACAGTAAATATAATCGTTTACCGCCTCTTCGTTAGGCGTCACTTTATTCTTCCCAATATTCCCACCGATAAGGACGTTAGTATTTTTCTTTAGTCGTTTTACCGCATCATCGACGCCTTCGTTATTAAAGCCCATACGGTTGATGATGGCTTCGTCTTCTATGAGACGAAAGAGTCTTTTCTTGGGGTTACCCGCTTGCCCTTTTGGCGTAAGCGTGCCAATTTCAATAAAACCAAATCCAAAGTTAGACAACTGTTTATACAAGACAGCATTTTTATCAAACCCTGCTGCAAGACCTACTGGATTAGGGAACTTTAAACCAAAAACTTCGCGTTCTAAGCTAGGATGCTTGACTTGATACAAGCTTCTTATTAGAGCAGGTACTCCTGGAATAGCAGAGAGTAATTTGATCATAAAGAACGAAAAGTAATGTACTTTTTCTGGATCAAAGAGAAATAAGAGGGGTTTAATAAGTCTATGGTACATCGGATTGTTTTTACAAAAATAAAAAAACCAACCCGCAAGCGAGTTGGTTTTAAAAAAGTTTTGGAAACAAAATGGCTTACTTTTTTTCTTTCGTATGGAGTTTGTTACTCAACTCTAGCGAAATAGCAGTACGCTCCATTTTGATTTTTCCGGCCAATGTTTCGACAACACAAGTGTTGTCTTTATCATTCAACTCTGCAATTTTACCATGCATCCCACTTTTAGTGATCACGCGATCGCCTTTTGAGAGAGCTTTCATAAAGTTCTTCTCTTTTTTTTGTCGACGTTGTTGTGGTAGGATGATGAAAAACACAAACACCACTAACATTAAGAGTAAAAAGGGTAGTTGATCCATTGACTAGTTTTGTAAACGAGCTGCCGCAGCTGCATCGCGTTGTTGTTGTCTAACTGGGTCTGCTTGAACCATTGCTTTGATCTGGATCATTTCACGACCTGTATCTGTGTTGGCAGAAATAGTTACTGTTTTTTGCTGTAAGTTAGGTTTGTTACTTGAATCAAAACTCACACGGATTTGTCCTGTTGCACCAGGAGCGATTGGTGAATTTTTAGGATACTCAGGTACAGTACATCCACAGCTACCACGCGCATCAGAAATCACTAGATCTGATTTCCCAGTGTTAGTAAATGTAAATAATGTTTCAACGCGTTGACCCTCTTGGATATTTCCAAAGTCGTGCATGGTTTTATCAAAAGTCATCACCGGTGCGTTAGAAACTGCTTTAGCAGAAGAAGCTTCTACTGCAGTAGCAGGAGCATCTTTTTTGTTTGTGTTCTCTCCACAAGCAGTAAAGGTTAATGCAATTGCAGCGAGTGTTAAAATGAAATATTTCTTCATGATATTAATTATTTTTTTCCAAGCCAAATATAGCAAAAATTATTCCAATAAGCCACGACCTTTTTTGTTCAAACGGTCATTTTTAACATACTCTTTGACAAGATTGTCTAGAACCCCATTAATAAATTGATTACTCTTTGGGGTAGAGTATTCTTTAGCTAGTTCTAAGTATTCGTTAAGGGTCACTTTAGGTGGGATATCTGGAAAGTAAATCAACTCTGCGATGGCAATTTTGATTAATAATCCGTCTAGTGTTGCGATACGATCTTTATCCCAGTTAGGGGTTTTCCCGTCAAATTCTTTTTGCAGTACTTCTTCGTTTGCGATAACTTGCTCATAAAGTGATTTTCCAAAACCTATGTCTTCTACTCGTTCGGCTAAATCTGGAAAAATAAGAGAAGACATATCTTCTTCTCGCAATTTGCGCAATTGTTTTAAAATAAAAGTATTGACCACGGGAAGATCATCTACCCACTGCATATTTAAATCTTCGATATAACGATAGAGACGATCATCTGGCGCGATGATCTCTTTAAACAGTTTTACAAAGAATTTTTGCTGTTCTTTAAAATTTGGACTGTCGAGTTCTGTGTAAACAAGATAGATTTCACTTGATACTATGGTCTCAAAAAGTTGACGTACATAATCAAATTCAAGCTCCCAAATATTGAGCTTATTCTGTTCTATTTTTTTTGTTAAAAATGGATGTTTCGCAATAAGGGCTAAGGGAGAAAAATGAATGATGTTCGCATAATGCTCATTGAGTGGGGCATCCCCTTTGCGCTGTTTTTTCTGTATGTTGTCCTGCTCAACTGCGTATTCCCACATGGCTTTAAAAAGATAGAGCAGTGTGGTGTGCAACAACAACATGTCTTGACAACTCTTGGCGATGGCATTTGTTCCATCTTTTAAAGAAAGGAGGTTGCCGTTATAGTGAGCATAAACGGCTTGCATTACTTTTACGCGAATTTGGCGTCGTGTTAACATCTTCAAAGAACTTTATGCTGCAAAAATAATGGTTTATGCTGAAAAAAGTCGCTTTTATTTTTCTTTTATAAGCAGATTTCCCTTAATCAAATGTTTACCTTTGAGGCTCAATTATGAAGGAGTTACAATATTTAAATAAATACCTTTACACTTATCGTAAGAAATTGTTGATTGGTGTTTTTATTACCATTATAGCGAGAATATTTTCACTATTTACGCCACGTTTAGTGGGGAATTCAATGACCGCCATTGAACAGTTTTTAAAACAGTCAAACCAAGATAGTGCTATATTAGGTAAAACCCTATTGTTTAATATTGCACTAATTATCACAGCCTCTCTTGTTTCAGGTTTCTTCACTTTTTTGATGCGTCAAACCATTATCAATGTTTCTCGCTATATAGAATACGACTTAAAAAATGAAGTCTATCAACATTATCAAGTCCTTTGCAGTATCTTTTATAAAAAGAATAGAACAGGAGACTTGATGAGTCGCATTAGTGAAGATGTGAGTAAAGTGAGGATGTATTTTGGCCCAGCATTGATGTATAGCATCAATACAATCGCACTTTTTGTCATCGTGATTAGCTATATGGTGAGTATCGCTCCTAATCTTACGCTCTACACCCTCCTTCCCTTACCGATATTGTCTATTACAATTTATCAGCTTAGTAAAGCCATTAATATTCGAAGTACAGCTGTTCAAGAGACTTTAGCAAAATTATCTTCTTTTACTCAAGAAGCCTTTAGTGGGATTGGGATCATCAAATCCTATAACTTACAAGCTTCGATTGAAGATAGCTTTGCAACTTTATCATTGGAAAGCAAAAATCAAAATGTGGCCTTAGCAAAAGTTCAGGCTTGGTTTTTCCCGCTTATGATATTGTTAATTGGCTTTAGTAATTTATTGGTCATCTATGTTGGGGGAAAACAATATATCGCTGGAGAGATTGAAATTGGGGTGTTAGCAGAGTTTATCATCTATGTTACCATGCTAACATGGCCCGTTGCTACTGTAGGATGGGTAACTTCTATTGTACAACAAGCAGAAGCCTCTCAAAAAAGAATCAATGCTTTTTTACAGCAGAAGCCCACTATCGAAAATGGATTTTCTACTAAAAAAATAACTCAAGCGCAGTTAAGCTTTGAAAAGGTTTCTTTTACTTATCCAGATACTGGAATTAAAGCTTTAAAAAATATTTCTTTTGAGCTAAAGGAAGGAGATACTTTAGGAATTGTAGGAAAAACCGGTTCTGGTAAATCAACCTTGCTAGAATTAATCGCCAGGTTGTATGACCCCACCGAAGGGAAGATCATTATTGATAATCAAAATGCCAACAATTATGCGTTAAACAATTTACGAGAAGTCATAGGTTATGTCCCACAAAACCCCTTTTTATTCTCAGAAAGTATTGAAGACAACATCCGTTTTGGAAAAAAAGATGCTTCTATTGAAGAAATTGTTGAAGCTGCTAAAAATGCTTCAGTACACCATAATATAAAAGAATTTAAAGATGGGTATAAAACCCTTTTAGGCGAACGTGGAGTCACTCTTTCTGGTGGACAAATTCAAAGAGTATCCATTGCTAGAGCATTGATTAAAGACCCCATGATTCTTTTATTTGACGACTGCTTATCTGCCGTAGATGCTGATACAGAAGAGAAAATTCTCGAACATCTCAATAGGATTAGCCAAGACAAAACTACTTGTATTGTAAGCCATCGTGTTTCTTCTGTTAAAAATGCCGATAAAATTATTGTCTTAAAAGAAGGGGAAATTATACAACAAGGAACCCACAATGAATTACTTAAAATAGCAGGACATTATCGCGAACTAGCAGAAAAACAAAGTGCACAAATAACACAATAATTTGTTTTGTTTAATTATTTTATGCAAATTTACGTAGAATTGACTATTATAGGTGAACAAAACCACCACAGTAGGACCTAATTAAACTAAAATGGATTTATCCCAAGAGGAAATAAACTCAAAAGTACTTCGCGCTGGAAGACGAACTTACTTTTTTGATGTAAGAGAAACAAAAGCGAGTGATTATTACCTCACTATTACAGAAAGTAAGAAGTTCACTAACGAAGATGGAAGTTATTATTACAAAAAGCACAAAATTTACCTTTACAAAGAAGACTTTAAAGAATTTAAAGATATTCTAGGAGAAATGATGGACTTTATCATTCAAGAACGAGGGGAGGAAGTCATTAGTGAGCGACACCAAAAAGACTATACTGGTGATGAGAAAAATGGCTATGCTACTACTCAAGTACCCGAAAAATTCACCGATTTAGATTTTGATGATATCTAAATCAATCAAAAATAAAAGCTCAACCGTTTCTTGATGAAACGGTTTTTTTTACATTAAAGTTGAAAAACAAATTCATGAAAAAAATATACACCCTTTTATTTTTAGTACTGAGCATCTTTGTAGCTAAAGCACAAACTGATCTCAACTATTATTTACCCTCCAACCAAAACTACAATCCAAACATTCCTACCCCAACAGAAGTTTTAGGGCATGAAGTGGGAAAATGGCATGTAAGTCACGATAAACTCTCTGAGTATATGCGAACTCTTGCTGCTGCTTCAGACAGAATACAAATTGAAAATAGAGGGAGAACCTATGAAGATCGACCGCTGTTATTATTAACCATCACCAGTGAGGATAACCATAAAAGGCTAGATCAAATTAAAGCAGATCACATCGCTTTAACAGAACCAGGGGGGGGGGATTTAGATACCTCAACTATGCCAGCAATAGTCTATCAAGGCTTTTCTATTCATGGGAATGAACCTAGTGGAGCAAATGCAGGCTTACTTGTTGCTTACCATCTAGCGGCCTCACAAAGCGATCAAGTGGCCGAACTTTTAGAGAATACAGTTATTCTTTTTGATCCCAGTTTTAATCCAGATGGTTTACAGCGCTTTTCTCAATGGGCTAATACACACAAAGCGCAAAATATTACGCCAGATAGCAATGATAGAGAATACACCGAGGCGTGGCCCAGAGGGAGAACTAATCACTACTGGTTTGACATGAATAGAGACTGGTTACCTGTCCAAT
Source organism: Flavobacteriaceae bacterium (assembly GCA_022424955.1). Classification (GTDB taxonomy): domain Bacteria; phylum Bacteroidota; class Bacteroidia; order Flavobacteriales; family Flavobacteriaceae; genus Arcticimaribacter. Next base: position 2,160 of record JAKMGK010000101.1, on the reverse strand, counting down.
TAAATGAATCAAAAGCACGTATCGCCAGTTTTATCGACTGGCTCCCTAATGTACTTACAGATCACCACGAGATGGGAACTAACGAAACATTTTTCTTTCAACCGGGGATTCAATCAAGGGTCAACCCACTTACCCCAAAGAAAAATCAAGAGCTCACCATGGCCATTGGTAAATACCATGAAAAAGCTTTGAATAAAATTGGTTCTTTGTATTACACCGAAGAAGATTATGACGATTTCTATTATGGAAAAGGCTCCACCTATCCAGATGTAAATGGTTCTATTGGGATTTTATTTGAACAAGCAAGCTCAAGAGGCCACGCACAAGAAACTGCAAACGGCCTGCTTACCTTCCCTTTTACCATTCGAAATCAATTTACAGCAGCACTCTCTACACTAGAAGCTGCCCATGCGTTGAAAAAAGATCTTTTAGACTATCAACGTGACTTCTATAAAAACGCTAGAGCAGAAGGAAATAGAAGCAGAGATAAGGCCATTGTTTTTGGTACGCAGAAAGATGCTTCTACCAGTTATCGTTTAGCCGAGGTTTTACTTAGACACGACATCAAAGTACACCGCCTCAATAAAAACTTTCAAAAAAACGGGAAACAATTCCCCCAGGAAAATAGCTTTATAGTCCCTCTAACACAGAAAAAACAACGTCTAGTTCAAGCCATTTTCAACGAACAAACCCAGTTTCAAGACAGTTTATTTTACGATGTTTCTGCCTGGACCCTTTCGCATTCATTTGATGTAAATACTACTAAAGTTAGGGACCTTGGCATCGCTGGAGATCCTTTGACAAAAATTGAACGTCCAAGTATCAAAACAGTAGAACAAGCTTCCTATGCCTATCTTTTTGAAGGGCACGGATATCTTACGCCTAAAGCCATTTATCAATTATTAGACGCAGGCGTTCGCGTTAAGGTGGGGATGCAACCGTTTTCTTTAGAAGGAAGGTCTTATGACTATGGAAGCATCTTGATTCCGGTGGTAAATCAAGCTGTCTCAGAAAAAGAACTATTTGCGCTTATGCAAGAAGTGGCCACAGCTGCAGAAATTAATGTACACAGTGTTAGTACAGGTTTAACGCAAGGGATAGATCTGGGTTCTAGAAATTTTGAAACCATCAAAAAACCCAAAGTTGCATTATTAGTGGGCGACGGAATTAGAAGTTATGATGCTGGAGAAATTTGGTATTTGATGGATACACAATACCAAATGCCAGTCACAAAACTTGATGTAAAATCTGTTCGCTACCGCGATATTAGTCAATATACACACATCGTTATGCCTAGTTATAATGGTAGTTTATTAAATGAAGCTAAAGATAAAATTAGTCGTTGGGTTAAAAATGGTGGACATTTAATTACCTATCGCGATGCAATTAAATGGGCAAATAAACAGGAATTAATCAAAGAAGAGTTTAGAGAAAAAGAACTCTTCGCAGAGGATGTTTCTTTTGTCAATCAAGGAAAGTTTAAGGGAGCTCAAGCTATCGGAGGAGCAATTTTCAATACACGTATTGATCGTTCTCATCCCATCAATTTTGGAATTGAAGACAATACACTTGCGTTGTTTAGAAATTCAAGAATTTTTATGGATCCAGAAAAAAATAGTTTTGACAACCCTATTCAATACACGCAGAACCCACTGTTGAGTGGCTACATCTCTGAAGAACAAATAGAATTACTAAAAGGTTCTGTTCCATTTAAAGTAAAACCTAGCGGAAGGGGATCTATTCTATTAATGACAGACAACACCAACTTTAGAGCCTTCTGGTTAGGCACCCAACAATTGTATGCCAACATGATCTTTTATGCAGATTTCATGTAATTAACGAACAATCTGTCCGTTTTCCACAGTAGATTGTGGAGAAAGAAGAAAAACATCATTGCCTTGTGTTGCTCCCAGCACAAGGCATTGACTGTTAAAATCGGCAATTTTCTTTACAGGGAAATTAACCACAGCCACAACTTGGCGGCCAATCATTTCTGGAATCGAATAAGTAGTTGTAATCTGAGCAGAAGATTTTAACACGCCTAAAGGCCCAAAATCAATTATAAGCTGGTAGGCTGGTTTTTTAGCCTTAGGAAAAGCATTAACCTCAACAACGGTACCTACGCGAAAATCTACTTGCTCAAAATTATCGAATCCAATC
>JAKMGK010000100.1 GCA_022424955.1 Flavobacteriaceae bacterium | reverse complement strand
AAACTCTTCGTTGTAGTTTGTTTTAATTTGTCTACAACTAAAGTAAATTGAAAGGTCTCAAAATGGTTTTGTTCTTCATGTATCTTTGATACACGCTGTCATTTTCTGTTTTTTCAAAGATCGTTTGCTAAAGCTATTACCCTTAGCGGGTGCAAATATAAAGCGCTTTTTCTCCACACACAACACTAGTAGGTAAAATATTTAGAAGTTTTTTTTGAGGGCAGAATAAACACTTGCTTAACAGTCTATTATACTACTGAAAAAAATTCCAAATTAATCCAAATCTAATGATATTATCGCGATAGGGGTATCCCACGGCACTGTAATAATTATAACCGGTAAAAGAGGCATTCGCATGTTCATACTTAAAGTAAATACGCGTTTGCTGTATTTTCCCGTTAAAGAAAACATCTATTCGGGGGAAATTTCCAATCTCTTGACGATTCTGTCGCATAAAATCTCCTAATAGTGGATTGTATTGATCAGCATAGAAATTAGTAAAGTAGTGTCCCGTAATCCCCGTTTGCATAAATAAGGCCTTTTTAAAGAGGTGTGAACTAAAACTCAAAGTTGTCCTTACATTCCATTCTGGAACGTTAATTGGGGGGCTAGTCGCATTATCTTGAGTCATTACCTTTTGATATTGTGCCGTAGTGGTTAAGCCAAATTTCCAGAAATCATAATGAGAAGTATATCGGGCTTTAATATAGGAAATGGTTTCTGGCGATTGAACAACCTCTGCTAAAAGTAAGGGTGCTAAACGGGTCTCTTCTTCTTGGGCTGGAAAAACTTGATTGTAATAGGAGTAATTGTCTAAACGCTGAATAAAGCCACTTATCGCACCCCATTTGGGGTGGGACAAGGTTGCCGATAAGCTTGTGATTTTTTCATTGGATAAATTCTCATTGTACCAATTATAAGAAGTATAAGCACTTCTGTAACGAATAAAATTAAAATTAGGACTCTTATTAATAAAACTAGCTTTCGCCTGAAAGAAGACATCGTTTGCCAAGGTGATCTTTGATTGAAGACTAAGCTCATCACTCAAACGGTCACTAAACAATGTTTTATTGAAATGAGCCGTCAAATCAAAGCCCTTCCATAAGAAAGCATAATCTGCATTAAGGAAGGTTTGATTCGCCTCTAAATTTAACGGAAAGGTTTCTGCATTATCCTCTGGAGGAAGACTCTCTCCTTGCGCATCTTCTTCAAGGGGCAATAGAATATTATAATCAATAGCAGAAAATTCTATTCCCGCTGTAAGCTTTCCTATGATAGGGTTCTCTAACTCGGTTTGAAATCTATTCTTTAAAATAGCCCATTGTACCTCGTCATAGACATCAACTCCTGCTTCTCTAGGACCAAAATAAGTAGAATTTTGTCCGTCTTGATAACGATAATACTTAGACTCATTCATTATTTGTTGCCCTACGGTCCAGGTTGAACCTGTACTATCTTTAGCATGAACTAAAGCATAGTGATGCTCGAAAAAAGATCGTTTCCCTTTTAGATTATTTACCGCAGAGGCTAATCTCACTTCTAAGACAGAACGTTCCAAGAAGTCTGGATCGCCTGTTTCAAACAGAGGGATCCCTTCCTCTGTAATTCCACCATTCTCTTGATTCTCGTGTTTCTGACTGACATAATGCATTTTTGCCTTGTAGCGTTCGTTAAGACTTTGATAAGTCATTGACAAACGAAAAGCTGTGTTGGCCGATCGTTGATTGAGGTATTTTCCTAAAGAGCGCATTCCGCGAAAAGCGAAAGCAAAATTAAATTGAGGACTGGTGTTGACTGTAATAGTTGCATCTGTTAACTGCCCCTGTTCCATGCTTGTTCTAAAGAACAATTCTGTTAAAGGGGTGGGGACCCTATAGTACTTGACATCTTCGATTTCAAAATAGCCATAATGTTTCGAGCGTGCTCCCATTTGTGGCTGCAATGAGGTTGCTGTAAAATCATGGCCTAAACGATTAAAGGCAGACCCTAAATTGACAAAAGGAAGCAATTCAAAGTAATCCTTCCGAAGGAAATTAAATTTATATTCTTTTTGAATGGTTAGCGTGGTATCAACATAGACTGTTCTTTTCCCCTGCTGATATATTTCATACATGTCAATGGTCGCGGTATCTTCTACCACCTCTTGGCGTTCTTTGATAATCAATTTCTTTTTTTGCGCTAGGGTGTCCTTTTTAACAGCTAAGGTGTCCTGAAGCTGAACGGTATTTTCAAGGGTAGGACTTACTGTGCTAAGTGATACTTCGTCTAACGAGACCTCAGGGATTTCTTTTTGAGACCAAAGCAGGTTTAAGCTAAATAAAAAAAGGAGGAAAAAATACCGTTGTGGCATGGATAATATGTTTTGTGCGAAGTTATAACTAAATTTGAATAGATGTTTGAATTTTATTTTTGGTCCTTCACCATCATTATTTAACAGTGCTTTCGATGAAACAACTTCCCACACAACACACTCAACTTGTTGAAGCTGGTACAGATGAAGCAGGGAGAGGTTGTTTAGCTGGACCTGTCACCGCTGCGGCAGTGATTTTGCCGCAAGACTTTACCCATCCATTATTGAACGACTCTAAAAAATTAACTACAAAACAGCGCGATGCATTAAGACCAATTATAGAACAAGAGGCGATTGCCTTTTCTGTCGCCCACTGTAGTGTAGTAGAGATAGAAGAAATTAACATCTTAAATGCTTCGATTAAAGCCATGCATAAGGCCATTGAAGGATTATCAAAACAACCCGAATTTATCGCAGTAGATGGCAATCGCTTTCATAACTTCAAAAAGATTCCGCATGAATGTATTATAAAAGGTGACGGGCGATATCTCAATATAGCGGCTGCCTCTGTTCTAGCAAAAACCTATCGCGATGATGTGATGATGGCCTTAGACCTAGAATACCCACAATATCACTGGAAATCAAATAAGGGCTACCCTACTAAATCTCATCGAGAAGGCATATTGAAAACCGGCGTAAGTCCTCATCACAGAAAAACTTTTCGATTACTTCCAGAACAACTAGAAATTGATTTTCGAGTTTCTTAATTTTACACAACTAAGCACATTCTATGAAGTTCCAACCACTGCTACGCTCCTTATTTAATATTAGCCTTTTTGTAGGCCTTTTAACAGCCTGCGAATCTACCCAACAAAACACGACTAAACTAGTCGATTGGATCCCGCAAAACACCCCCATTGCCCTTCAGCTCAACAATCCTAACGAAGTAGAAAATGCTTTAAAAAACAACCCCATTCTTAAACACCTACCAGCGAGTCTTCCTGAACTTTCAAAGAAACTTATTGCCTTTGATAACCCAGCAGCATCTCCAAAGATTTTTAGTATTACCCCTTATGGAAAAAATGAAAAAGCCTTAAGTATCGTCTATAAGGCGCCGCTTGATAGCACCTATCTTTCTTATCCTAAGGAAGAATACAGTGGAGAAGCGATCTATCTTACAAAAGAAAACGACAACACCCTTTACACCGCGTTTATCGACGGCTTTACGCTACATGCCGATACAAAGATTGTCTTAGAAAACTGCATTAGAAATTATCAGCAAAAAGCAAAAGGAATCAACGATATCTCCTTTTATGACATCGTTAAAACTGCCGACGATAGCGCCCCCTTTAACATTCACCTTAAAGGACAGCAAGAAAACCTAATTGAAGAAGTCACTGGTAGGCTGCCTTTATTCCCTAAAATAGGACAGAATTGGGCCAGTTTAGACATCAACTTTACCACTAACTTACTTGAAATAGACGGATTATTAAAAGTGATTGATTCTGTAGGTGACCCGGTGGGGCTTTTACACTCTAGCGAACCAAAGAAAACTTTAATCACTCAAGCCATCCCCGTTCAAATGACTTCTGCTTTTTTAATGACAATGGATAATATTCAGTTGTTAGAAGACAAGTTTAAAAAATGGGTTCGCTTTCTTAATCTCGCTACTTTAACAACAGATTTAAATGCCCTTGAAGGTGTGGACGAATTAGGATTGATCCAATTGAAAAATGAAATTGCCTTAATCTTTCATCTAAGAAACGAAGCAACTGCAGCAGCCACCTTTATTCCAGAGAGTCAAGAAAAAAATTACCGTGACATTGCTTACTATAAAACTTCTCTCGCAAGAGAGTTGAACTTAGTAGTGATGAGTCTGGGAGAACAAGTTAACGCAGAGTGGGTCACAAAAATAGATGATTTCTTATTTTTTGCTGAAAGTGAAGCAGGAATTAAAACTTTAATCGCTGCCTACAAAGACGAAAAAACATTAGAAAAGTCCCTTCGCTATCAACGCTTTGCAGAAGAAACACTTTCAGATAAAAGCAACCTACTATGGATTGGAAATGGAAGGGCGTTAAAAGAACAATTTCCGGAGAAAACTTTTTGGAAATCCATGGATACAAATAAATTATCCTATATCGCTTTTCAAGGAGTCGTAGAAAATGACTTTATGCATTTACATTTTCGCCTTTCTCAAAATGAAATAGAAAATAACGAAGCTTCGGTGACAAATGTTGCCTTAATATCATTAGATCATTCAGTGCAGTCAAAACCGCAATGGCTCAAAAACCACCGTACTAAAGAGAAGGATATAGCCGTACAAGATGAGCAAAACACCTTATACCTCTATTCAAATACAGGAACGCTCTTTTGGAAAAAACAGATCGAAGGAAAAATACTCGGGGAGATACAGCAGGTTGATTTATACAAGAACGGAAGATTACAGATGGCCTTTAGAACAACTGAGCGTTTTTATATTCTAGACCGAAACGGAAAAGTAGTGCCTCCTTTTAATAAAAAAATCAAAACGAGTACTATTGCCCAGCCCTTAGCAGTTTTTGATTATGACCAAAGTAGAAACTATCGCTTTGTACTCGCCCAAGACAAGAACGTTGTGATGTTAGACAATAAAGGCAAAAGGGTCAATGGGTTTAAGTTTTCTAAAAGCGCTTCGGCCATTAGTGCTCAACCTAAACACATTCGCATGGGAAATAAAGATTATATCCTAATCAAAGAAGAAAGCGGGAAAGTAAATATTCTTAGTCGAACAGGACAAACCCGTGTAAAAATTAAACAAGATTTTAAGGGATCCAATCAAGATATTTATAGTTATCTAAAAACTTTTACCACCACCGACCAACAGGGGAATTTGATTCAAATTGACCCTAAAGGGAATGTTATCAGCACAGATCTGGGCTTAGAAGCAACTCACGAAATCACCGCAACCACAAAGTCTTTGGTCACTTTGACCAATAATATTTTGACCATTAAAGGGATTCCAGTTACCTTGCCCTATGGCCGTTATAGTGCACCGCAAATCTTCTACCTCAACAATATAGTTTATGTAAGTGTAACAGATGTAGAGGCGCAAAAGGTGTACCTCTATTACAGCGATGGAAAAGCAGTGAGCGGCTTCCCAGTCTATGGGGTTTCTGCCATTGATTTGAATAATGCAGATAAGGATAAAGCCTTAGAATTTGTTGTTCAAGGAGAAAGTAAAGACCTGTTGATTTATCAAATCAACTAAGGATTAACGATGCCTCAAAAAGGGCACTAAAGTGGGTCAGGATTTTTGCTTTAACCTCATTTAAGGGAATTTCCCTTTTTAATTCTGCAGCTAGAGAAGTAACTGCTTTCCCTTGAATTCCACAGGGGATAATATAGTCAAAGTATGCCAAGTCTGTATTGACATTTAAGGCAAAGCCATGCATGGTGACCCAGCGGCTTGCTTTTACGCCCATGGCACAAATCTTACGAGCAAAAGGAGTTCCAACATCTAACCAAACGCCTGTTTCTCCCTCACTCCTTTCGGCAGATAAGCCGTATTCTTTTAGGGTCAAAATAATGGCTTCTTCAAGTAGTCTAAGGTATTTATGGATGTCTGTAAAGAAGTTTTCTAGATCTAATATTGGGTAGCCCACCAATTGACCAGGGCCGTGAAAAGTAATATCTCCCCCTCGATTAGTAGTGAAAAAATCTATGCCTTTGTCAGTGAGTTCTTGTTCGTTTAGGAGCAAGTGTTTTGGTAATCCACTTTTCCCTAGTGTAATCACAGGGGGATGCTCCACCCAATAAAGATAGTTAGGGGTAGGTACAGCAACCCTGGTGGTTCTATTGCTTTTTTTTAGATCAACAATTTTCTGTAATTGCTGCTCTTGTAGATCCCAAGTGGGTTTATACGACTGTATTCCTAAATCGATTACCTCAACCTGCTTATTGCTTTTTTGACTCAAAACTGGTTTGTATTATTTAAAATAACCAAAGCGGCGATAGTTCCAGGTACCCAGCCACATAGCGTTAACAAAAAGACAATCACAATCGATCCACATCCCTGATCTAAGACCGCTAAGGGTGGAAAAAGTATCGATAATAAAACGCGAAAAAGACTCATGGATAAAAAAATATTTTACAAGGCTAATTTAACAACTTTGAATTGTTGTAGACTCCTTATCTTTGCTAAAATTTTTACACTATGGCCGGTTTAAGCGAGCAGGAAATTATTCGAAGAGAGAAATTAGAGAAGTTAAGAGCACTGGGGATCGATCCCTACCCTGCCCCCCTTTACCCTGTTGATCACACATCTGCAGAAATTAAGGCTTCTTTTGCCGAAGGGAAAAAAGTAGTCATTGCCGGTCGTTTGATGTCGCGTCGTATCCAGGGAAAAGCGAGTTTTGCAGAATTACAGGACAGTAAAGGCCGTATTCAAGTTTACTTTAACCGAGATGAAATCTGTACTGGAGAAGATAAAACCCTTTATAATGAGGTTTATAAAAAACTTTTAGATATAGGAGATATTATAGGGATCGAAGGAACCTTGTTTAACACTAAAGTGGGAGAACAAACGGTACAGGTTAGTAACTTTTCTGTTTTAAACAAAACCTTACGCCCCCTTCCTTTACCTAAAACTGATGCAGACGGAAATAGCTATGATGAATTTAATGACCCAGAATTACGCTATCGCCAACGATATGTTGACCTTATCGTTAATCCAAAGGTAAAGGACACCTTTATCAAGCGAACTAAAATCACCAATAGTATTCGTTCATTCTTTAACGAGAGAGAATATCTTGAAGTAGAGACTCCTATTTTACAACCTATTCCTGGAGGAGCATCTGCTCGTCCATTTATCACCCACCACAACGCACTGGATATACCGTTGTATCTACGTATTGCAAACGAACTTTATCTAAAAAGGTTGATTGTAGGTGGATTTAATGGCGTTTATGAATTCTCAAAAGATTTTAGAAACGAAGGAATGGACCGTACCCACAACCCAGAATTCACTGTTATGGAACTTTATGTGGCCTACAAAGACTATTTCTGGATGATGGAAACCACTGAAGCATTGTTAGAAAAGGTTGCTATAGAATCTAATGGCACTTCTGCTGTAACTGTGGGAGAAAACACCATTGACTTTAAAGCACCTTATCCAAGAGTTCCCATTTTAGAAGCCATCAAAATGCATACAAAAATTGATGTTTCTAGCATGGAAGAAGATGAATTAAGAGCTACCGCAAAAAGCTTTGGCTTAGAAGTTGACGAAACCATGGGAGTAGGAAAATTGATCGATGAAATCTTTGGCGAAAAATGTGAGCATCATTACATCCAGCCCACCTTTATTACAGACTATCCCAAAGAGATGAGCCCCCTAACAAAGGAACACCGCGATAATAAACGTTTAACAGAACGTTTTGAGTTAATGGTTAATGGGAAAGAATTGGCCAACGCCTATTCAGAGTTAAACGACCCTATCGATCAAAGAGAACGATTTGAAGAACAATTAAAGCTTAGTGAAAAGGGAGACGATGAAGCCATGTTTATCGATCAAGACTTTTTACGTGCCTTAGAATATGGAATGCCTCCTACTTCGGGAATTGGAATTGGAATTGATCGCTTAGTCATGTTAATGACCAACAATAGTTCTATTCAAGAAGTACTTTTCTTCCCACAAATGCGACCAGAGAAAAAAGCCGTCGAATTGACAGAAGAAGAAAAAGTTATTCTTGGATTGCTCAAACTATCAAACCCTAGACTTTTATCCAGCTTAAAGAAACAGGCAGGATTAAGTAATAAAAAATGGGATGTTTCTTTAAAAGGATTGAGTAAAAAAGGCCTTACTAAGGTCGAAAAGAACGAAGAAGGCCTTTGGGTGAATCTAAATTAAAAGACTTTAAACTCTGTACGCTGATTGGCTAAATGTTGTTGATCTGTGCAGTTAGAGCCATTATTACAATTGTTCAATAATTTGGTTTCACCATAACCTATCCCTATTAACCTAGAAGAATCAACTCCTTTAGAGATCAGATATTCAACTACGTTTTTTGCCCGATTTTCAGATAAGGTTAAATTGAATTGATCACTTCCTTGCGCATCTGTATGCGAACCAATTTCAACAATTGCATTTAAATCGTCTTCGAGCACTTTTAAAACATAACGATCAATGGTGCGTTTTGCTTTTGCCGTAAGTGCAGCACTCCCTAAAGCATAGTGAATCGGTAAAATTTTACCTCTTTCTGGAATGGTGCAGGGTACTTCTCTCCAGGCATTCATCCCCCCTTTTTTAACCAGCACTTTTTTAGTAACCTCTTTATAGACTGCTGGGATGGTTACTTTTCTAGTGGTTTCGTCTTTGACTAATACACGGCGTTGGATGGTTTGTGTTTTTGCAGGGATTTCTTGTTCTCGTGTTTGGGCAGGGCGAGTTTCAACCTGGCGCGTAAATAACTTATAGCGACCCTCTATGCGACGTGAAGTCGTATTTGCTTCTGCCACCATTTTCTCGACAGGGATATCGCGCTCAATGGCGGGGATTTCTCTGTAATGAAACACGCGACAATCTGCAGGATTAATAGAGGGACAATCGGGATCATCTTCTCCTGCCACCCAGTTACCCGTTTTGGGCTTAACCTCAACGGTTTCATAGTCAGTAGAGAAAGTAGCAGGAATAACTTTGAGTTGATGGTAGGGATCTTTAATCCATAAAGTATCTGTAATGGTTCCATACTCTGCTGGCTCATAAATAAATCTTTTTGAAGCGGGTCTTATCACCACTTCTTGATACTCATTTTTATATTCTGCAGGGACAATCTCTGACTTGTAATAAGCAGAGCGGATCATCACGTGAACAGTTTCGTCCTTATACTCGTCTGGCACAATACATTTAGCATAGCATTTGTTAGGACCAGGATTTTCAGGAAGTTCAGCGAGGTACTCTTGCGCACAAATCGAGGTAGCGCATAGCAAAGCGATAAAAAAGTAGCTTTTTTTCATAAGTAGGTGTTTTGGGTTAACACCTCCAAAATATAAAAAAATACTTAAATGAAAAAACTAGTAGGACTTCAACCAGCTATCAAAGGCATCAAGGGTAAAATCAATGTCTTTTTGTGAAAGGGCGTCATTTATAAAATAGCTTTCAAACGCACTCGGTGGAAGGTAAACTCCTCGATCCAACATCCCGTGAAAATAAGCTTTAAAATGATCGTTATTCCCTAAAGCGGCAGTTTTGAAATCAACAACTGGGGTTTCGGTAAAATGTAAAGACAACATAGACCCCAAACGATTAAATTGGTGAGGCATTCCCTTTGCTTCAATTAAAGTTTTCATGCCTTGATGCAAACGTTCTGTTTTCCCATCTAAACGATGAAATAAATCTTTGTCCTCTTGCAACAGACTGAGTGTGGTTAAACCTGCAATCATCGCTAGGGGGTTTCCGCTCAGGGTTCCCGCTTGATAGACGGGACCTTCTGGGGCGAGTTCTTGCATGATTTCCTTACGTGCAGCAAATGCACCTACCGGTAATCCACCCCCAATTACTTTTCCAAAGGTGGCGATATCTGCATTAATCCCCAGACGTTCTTGTGCTCCACCTAAAGCGAGACGAAAACCCGTCATGACTTCGTCAAAAATCAACAAGGCACCATATTGATCGCATAGTGATTGCAAGCCTTCTAAAAAGCCTTCTTGAGGAACAATACAACCCATATTCCCTGCAACGGGCTCTATAATAATAGCTGCTATAGCTTCTGGATGATCTTTAAAGATGGCCTCAACACTTTCTAAATCATTGTAGTTCGCTAAAAGGGTGTCTTTTGCAGTACCTTGCGTTACCCCAGGACTATTAGGCGCACCAAAGGTTACCGCACCACTCCCTGCTTGAATCAAAAAAGCATCTGAATGCCCGTGATAGCAACCCGCAAACTTGATGATTTTCTCTCTTTTAGTGTACCCGCGTGCTAGACGAACGGCACTCATACAAGCCTCTGTTCCAGAATTGACAAAACGCACCTTATCAATATTAGGCACAAGGTCGACCACTAATGTGGCAATTTCAGTCTCTAATGCAGTAGGGATTCCATAAGAAGTCCCCTTTTTAGCCTGAGTTGTAATGGCATCAATAACAGCCTCTTTTGCATGGCCTAGAATCATGGGACCCCAACTAGAAATGTAATCGATCAACTGATTTCCGTCGACATCAATCAAGTAAGCTCCTTTAGCTTTCTCAATAAAAATAGGATCTCCTCCTACAGACTGAAAGGCTCGAACTGGAGAATTTACCCCTCCAGGAATTACTTTTTTTGCGGCTTGAAAAAGCGCACTACTGCGTTGATATTGCATATTATCTTTTTGGTAAAATAAGTTCTTGTCCCAGGTATATGGTATTGTCTTTTAGATTGTTTTTTCTCTTTAAAACATTTAAATCAATCTTTAATTCTCTCGCAATTGAATAAAGGGTATCCCCTTTTTGTACAACATAAATACTTTCATTTGATTGTGGCGTTTTTACCTTTTGCACCATGATTTCATGGGCATGTTTTTTATCGTATTGTGCTAAATCAAAGCGTTCAATTAATCGAATTAATTTATCGGGATATTTAGGATCTGTTGCATAGCCTGCTTTTTTTAAACCTTTTGCCCAGGCCTTATAATCTCTTTTTCCTAAACGGAAAAGAAAAGCATAACGATCTCTTTCTGATAAAAATAAAGAATGATCGCGATAAGATTCTCCTGCATCTGCATAAACCCTAAAGCATTCTCCTTTTTCATCGTCGTCGTGGTATATTTTTTCTCCTTGCCAAGTGCGGTGACATTTGATCCCAAAATGATTATTCCCCTCTAGAGCTAATCGCCCCTCTCCAAAGCCAGATTCAAGTAAGCCTTGTGCAAGTGTAATACTTGCGGGGATTTTATATTGCTTCATTTCACGCTGTGCAATGGGACCAAAGATCTGGAGGTATTGCGCGACTTTTTGTTTGGTTGTTAAAGGTCTTTTGATTATGTCTGTTGCAGGTTTTACTTCTATTGTTGTTTGACTGACCCCTTCTTTTCTTGAATCTTTTTCCACTACATCAACCCCTAGCCTGTTCCGCACGCTTTTTGTCACACTACAGCTAGATATAAGCAACGTAATTACCAGAAGTAAAAGTGAATTTAATGAATAATGCATGGCTTTCCCTTTTGCTTTTGCCTGATATTGAACCCCTCGATTCCTTGAATTCCTCCTGTGTGAATTATCAATATATTTTTTCCCCAGCGCCATTGATTATTTTTGATTAGCGCAAAAATACCAAAAAGGAGCTTCCCAGTGTAAAGTGGATCAAGAAGAATTTTGTGTTGGCTGTAAAATGCATTGATAAAGTGGATCAATTCGTCCGTTGCATTTCCATAGCTCCCAGCGTCTGGAACATCTAGAAGAGTGAAATTCTTATGTACTCCTGCTTCTTGCGTGATCCATTCTGTGACCTTTTGATCTTTTACTACATCAAAACCCAGTAGGTGCTGCTGTGGGAAACAAGTATTAAGTAATCCCATAAAGGTTCCCCCAGTGCCTACTGCAACCGCGACACAATCAAAGCCTTTATCTTCTGGAAGCAATATTTCTTCACATCCTTTAATGGCTAAGGAATTGGTTCCGCCTTCGGCTAAAAGGGCATATTGGTTTTCTATAACAATCTCTTGTACCGTGGAAGCGGCTTCTTTTTTACGATAAGCTTCGCGGTTTAAGAAATAGAGGCTCATCCCTTCTGACTCACAAAAGGCTAGTGTGGGATTACGCTCTTTTTTTTCAAGTTCTTCCCCCCGAACAAAACCTATAGTAGGCATTCCTACTTTTTTTCCGGCGGCAGCTACCGCTGCCAAATGATTTGAATAGGCCCCGCCAAAAGTCGCTACTCCTCTTGCATTTATCTGTTTGTAGTGTGCAAAGTTGTATTTGAGTTTACGAAACTTATTCCCGGAAATAATAGGATGAAGTTTATCTTCCCTTTTAATTGTAATGGAATTACCGTTTATTTGTGTAATAAATTCATTTTGAACAAGGTGCTTGGCAATCCAACTCATAACTATTGTGAGTGCTAATGTACATTTTTTTAACTACTTAAGGAACGGGAAAGGACTATGTTGGGGGATAATAAACTGGAAAAAGGAGATTACTATTTATCGCCAGAAGGTTATAAGGTTTTTACAGAACAATTCCATTTAAAAAGGGGATATTGTTGTGAAAGTGGATGCCGTCATTGCCCCTTTGGATTTAATCAATCCAAAAAAAGGCATTAAATTTGATATATGCCTACTAACCATAAAATAGATAAAATGAAACGTATCCTTCTTTTCTTCATTGCCCTAATTAGCATCAACTGTTCTTCCATTCGTGTTTTTGCCGATCATGATAGTGCCCTTGATTTTGAGCAATACAAAACCTATGCTTTTTTTAAACCTGGAATTGAAGAGGTTGAAATCTCTGATTTAGACAAGAGAAGAATTCTCAAAGCAATCGAGATACAAATGGAAGGAAAGAAACTTCAACTATCTGATAATCCCGATCTGTTAATTAATATCGCTGTAAAAGCCACAGACCGCGTAACGGTCAATAACTTCAATAATACTGGTTGGGGCTGGGGTTGGGGTTGGAACCCTTGGTTCTGGGGAGCGAATAACACCAATGTTACCACCCAAACAAGAGGAGAATTGTTTATTGATATGATTGACGCTAAAACCAAAAACCTTGTATGGCAAGGCAAAGGCTATGGCGGTATTACTGAATACAGCAAGAATAGAGATGAACGCATTCGCAACTTTGTCACAGAAATTTTATCGAATTACCCACCCGTTAAAAACGAAGACAACTAGTATAAACTGATGTTTTTATGCGGTTTAAGGTTTAGAAAGCTTACCTTTGCAGCTTCTTTAAATCAACGCATTGAAAACACTACTATCCTCCCTTAGCTTAAATCCAAAAAACGATATTTTATCTGGTCTAACTGTTGCCTTAGCCTTAGTCCCAGAAGCAGTTGCTTTTGCTTTTATCGCCGGTATTGATCCCCTTGTAGGACTATATGGTGCTTTTATGATGGGGCTTGTGACAGCTGTATTTGGTGGTCGACTTGGAATGATTTCTGGCGCAACAGGGGCTATGGCCGTTGTAATGGTCTATATGATTAAGCAAGGAAATATGTTCGGCGACAATCTTGCTGCTCCTATTGAAAACCTTGGTTTATACTGGTTGTTTATCACCCTACTTATCGTTGGAATCATTCAAATCGCCGCGGGAGTCTTTAAGCTAGGAAAGTTTGTACGTCTTATCCCTCATCCCGTTATGATGGGATTTGTAAATGGTTTAGCTATCGTTATTTTCCTATCTCAGCTAGGACTTTTTAAACAAACTGTCGATGGAACTACAAGTTGGTTATCTGGCCAAGCCCTTTATATTATGCTAGCATTAGTTGCCCTCACCATGGCAATCATGTATTTTTTACCCAAATTAACGACTAAAATCCCCGCAGCCTTAGCCGCAATTATTATTGTTGCTTGTATCACTGTTTTTGGTGAAATTGAAGTAAGCACTGTGGGTTCTTTTATACGCGACGGAGGTGGCGAAGGGCTCCAAGGCGGTCTACCTCAATTTCAAACTGAAATATTTTCGCTTATTAACACCCTCAACGGACACTGGGATTTAATCCTTTCAACCGCTTTTTTACTAGCTGCTGTAGGCTTGATAGAATCTTTAATGACCTTAAATCTTATTGATGAAATAACCGAGACCCGCGGGAGCGGTAACAGAGAATGTCTCGCTCAAGGAACTGCAAATATCCTCAATGGATTGTTTGGAGGAATGGGGGGTTGCGCGATGATTGGTCAATCGATTATCAATGTTAACTCTGGTGGTCGTGGACGTCTCTCTGGTATTGTAGCCGCGGTTGCACTCTTGTGTTTTGTCCTCTTTGGCTCTACTGTGATTGAACAAATACCTATTGCTGCCTTAGTTGGTGTAATGTTTATGGTGGTTATTGGCACCTTTGCCTGGAGTAGTTTCCGCATTATCAATAAAATCCCTCGTAAAGATGCATTTATCTTGATTACAGTCTCTGCTGTTACAGTAGTAGAAGATCTAGCAATCGCTGTATTAGTAGGAGTAATTATCGCTGCATTAGTTTTTGCATGGGAAAACGCTACCATGATTCGTGCGCGCAAAAGCTTTAAAAAAGACGGAACAAAAGTGTATGAAATCTGGGGGCCATTATTCTTTGGTTCAATTCAAAACTTTAACGCAAAATTTGACGTCAATAATGATCCAGAAAATATTGAAATCGATTTTATTGAATCTCGTGTTTCAGACCACTCTGGAATTGAAGCCTTAGAAAGTTTGATTGAAAAATACTTAAAAAAGAAAAAGAATATTCGCCTAACACATCTAAGTCCAGAATGCAAGACACTTTTACTCAAGGCTAATCCAAAGCTTGAAAAGGTGATCGAAGCCTCTATTGATGACCCGCGTTATTATGTGGTAACAGATTTAGTCGATCGAGAAGTATAGGTTTAGATTAAACCTTCTGCTGCGCCTAGTGCTGCTGCAATACCCTCTACATTTTTCCCTCCAGCAGAAGCAAAGAAAGGCTGGCCACCACCACCCCCTTGAATATGCTTTCCAAGTTCGCGTACAATATCTCCTGCATTAAGATCTTTTACCGCTACTAACTCTTTAGAAATATAACAACTTAGTACTGGCTTTCCCCCTTTTTTAGATGCTAAAACTAAAAATAGATTCGATCTATTTTGTCCTAAAGAAAAGGCCAAATCTTTTATTGCACCGCCGTCAAGATCAACCTCTTTAATTAAAAAGTCTATTTCGTTCTTCGTACTAATTTCTGCTTCTAAGGTTTGTTTTAGCGCAGCTAATTGGACTTTAACAAGGCCTTCAAGGTCTTTCTTTAATTGGATTGTCTCTTCTTGTAAGTTTTGAATTGCTCTTAGAGTATCCTGTGGCTGATTTAAGAGTACTTGCACTTGTTCTAATAAGGCTGTTTGCTCTTCGAAATAGGCTTTAGCTGCGTCACCTGTAATGGCTTCTATCCTGCGAATGCCAGAAGCTACTGCCCCTTCTGAAGTGATCTTGAAATGCCATATATCTGCTGTATTCGAGACATGGGTTCCCCCACATAATTCAATCGATTGTCCAAAACGGATGGTACGCACTGTATCTCCATATTTTTCTCCGAATAAAGCCATTGCTCCTTGCTCCATGGCATCGGCTAGAATGGCTTCTCTATTTTCTTCTAATGCCAACTGCTCTTGAATACGTGCATTGACAAATTGCTCTACTTGCTTGAGCTCTTCTGTGCTCACTTTTGCATAATGCGAAAAGTCGAAACGAAATTCTCCAGAATGCACCATAGATCCTTTTTGCTCTACGTGATCCCCTAATACCTCTCTTAATGCTTGATGCAATAGGTGTGTAGCGGTATGATTACAAGAAGTGCGTTGACGCTGTTTCACGTCAACCACCGCTTTAAAGCTTTCTTCTATTTTAAGTGGAAGGTTTTCTGTAAAGTGGATAATAAGATTGTTCTCCTTTTTGGTATTGAGAATATAATAAATGTCTCCATTACCGGCTTCTAGATACCCTTTATCTCCTACTTGCCCCCCACCTTCTGGATAGAAAGGAGTTAAGTTGAAAACCAACTGATAAAAATCTCCTTCTTTTGCCGTCGTCATTTTGCGGTAGCGGGTCACTTTTACTTGGGTTTCTAGCGTATCATAGCCTACAAACTCTTCTAATTCGTCTTGCTCCAGCACAACCCAGTCTCCTGCTTTTGAAGAGGCTGCAGCTCTAGAACGATTTTTTTGTTGCTCCATAGAAGCTTTAAATCCTTCTTCGTCGACGGTAAATCCTCTTTCACTCGCAATTAACGCAGTTAAATCATAAGGGAATCCATAGGTGTCATAAAGTTCAAAAGCCTTCGCTCCTTCTAACTCTTTTCCTTTGGTTCCTTTTAAAATAGCGTCTAATAGTAGAAGCCCTTGATCTAAGGTTTTTAGAAAAGAATTTTCTTCTTCTCTAATCACATTAAAGGCTAATTTTTGCTCGCGCTTTAATTCTGGGAAAGCCGCTCCCATTTGTTTTTCCAAGGTGGAAACCAAAAGGTGAATAAAGGCTTCTTTTTGGCCTAAAAAAGTAAATCCATATCGAATAGCTCTTCTTAAAATACGTCGAATCACATAACCTGCACCTGTATTACTGGGTAGTTGTCCATCTGCAATAGAAAAGTAAACCGTTCTTACATGGTCTGTAATCACTCGTATAGCACGGTCAACCTCTACAGAAGTACCGTATTCTGTTTTTGTCAAGGCCTCTATCTCACGAATAAGCGGAGTAAAGACATCTGTATCGTAATTAGATTGTTTGTTTTGTAACACCATACACAAGCGTTCAAAGCCCATTCCAGTGTCAATATGTTTATCGGGTAATTGTACTAAGCTTCCGTCGGCTTTACGATTAAATTCAATAAAAACTAAGTTCCACACCTCAACGACCTGCGGGTGATCTTGATTGACTAAATCGGCACCAGAAACTTTTTGTTTTTCTTCTTCAGAACGAATATCTACGTGAATTTCAGAACAAGGCCCACAAGGTCCTTGATCGCCCATTTCCCAGAAATTATCCTCTTTATTTCCTAAAAGTATTCTTTCTTCTGGAACAAATTTTTTCCAAAAGTTATAGGCTTCCATATCACGGGCTAAACCTTCGTTATCGTCTCCTTCAAAGATAGTAACATATAAGATAGAAGGGTCAATTTTATAACGCTCTGTTAAAACTTCCCAGGCCCATGCAATGGCTTCTTCTTTAAAATAGTCGCCAAAACTCCAGTTTCCCAACATTTCAAAAAAAGTGTGGTGATAAGTATCAATCCCTACTTCTTCTAAATCATTGTGTTTCCCTGAAACACGTAAACATTTTTGTGTATCAGCAACACGTTTATTTTTAGGGGTTTTGTTCCCTAAAAAGAACTCTTTAAACTGATTCATCCCTGCGTTAGTAAACATCAAAGTTGGATCATCTTTGACCACCATGGGGGCAGAAGGAACAATTTGGTGTTGTTTTTCGTTGAAAAAATCTAAAAAGTGTTGGCGTATTTCAGCTGATTTCATGGTCTAAAAGAATTAAAATTCAAATCTTGCGCGCAAAATTTATTATATTTGTGGAACTTTCCTTTTGTTACTGCAAAAGAAAACAAAATTTATAAGAAATCTGTTTATGGCAAAGGTTAAATATTATTACGATCCTGAAACACTTTCTTACCGACCAATTCAAAGTGGGAAAACACTCAAAATCTCTAATTTCTTTTTGTTTTTAACCTCCTCTTTCCTTTTTGGCCTATTTACCCTTTTTGGTTTATTGACAAAAGACTTTTTAAACACTCCAAAAGAATTGTTACTTGAAAGAGAATTGAATAACTATGAATTTCAATTTGATCTACTCTCACAACGATTAGAACAGATGGAAGATGTTATGACAGAGATCGAAAATCGCGATAATGAAATATATCGTGCTTATTTCGAAGCCAGTCCTATTCCAGAAGAGCAGCGACGTGCCGGTTTTGGAGGAGTTAATCGTTATAAAAAACTTGAAGGTTTTGGTAATTCTGATCAGATTATAGAAACGACAAAGCAGATTGATATTTTATCAAGGATGCTAGTGGTACAATCAAAATCTCTTGAAGAAATACAACAATTAGCTGAAAAGAAAGAAGATCTTCTAGCAGCCATCCCCTCGATACAACCCATTAATAAAGAAGATTTAAAACGCATGGCTTCTGGCTATGGGTGGCGTATTGATCCTTTCACCAAAAAAAGAAGAAGGCATAAAGGA
>JAKMGK010000058.1 GCA_022424955.1 Flavobacteriaceae bacterium | reverse complement strand
TTGAAAGAAGTCCTTGTCTTGGTTACTGTTTTGCATTTGTAATTCAAATTGACTCCACAGGGCATTACACTGCCTCTAATCTTAAAGATCAGTCGACAGTAGAAGGTTTATTATCCAAAGAATAACGCTTTGAATTAAATAAAATAATCCGCTCACTAAATAGAGTGGCATCAAATCCTTTTAAGTCCAATCGAAAAGCATTGGATATTCCCAGTCTTAAAATCAAACATGGTGATGACAGTGTTCTAATTGAGAATAGACAGGCCTTAACTCCAGAAAACAGAAAGCTGGTCGAATGGTCTGGAAACTAATTAAAAGCCCTCCTTAACCATATATAAAAGCCTTCTCCTCTTGCATTAAGAAAGGAATAAGTCTTCTCCTCATGAATCTTATTTCTAATTAAAACTTAACCAAATGAAACCTTTAATTTTTAAGTACTATTACACGCTTCTAATAGTGCTTTTTGCTTTAACAGCATGCAAGAAGGACGAATTTATCAACTTGACAGCAACGTTAAGCTCTGACTCCACACTCCTAGAAACGACAGAGGACACTCTAATTATTTTTAACTTAGAACTAACGGAAAAACTCTCTGAAGATTTACAAATTGAATATGAAATTGACACTGAGGAAATCAATAAATACATCAATAGTGAAGATTTTGAATCGTATGTTGAATACATTTCTGATCTTGGAGACCAATGGTCGAGAAGCAATTTTAATCCAGCAGGAATAAATACCTTAATTTTTCCAAAAGGATCACGTATTCTTAAGATTAGAATTCCTTTTTTTGATGATGACAGCTTGGAATACAATGAAGAATTTTATTTAAAAGTCAGAGCGAAACCCAGTTATGGTCTTACCATAATGGGGGAAATTGAGCCAATTATGGTTACCGTTGAAGACAACGAAGAAAATATTGACATAGGTGCCTTAGTTGGTGAACCGATCGATGATTTAGAAGAAGCATTTGAGGGAGCATTAGTTGCTATAGATGAAGATTTCAATTTTAAGGTAGTTGCAATCAACAGAAAAGAAAATATTGATAGGGAATATAAGGCTGCATACGAACTTCTAGATGAGCGTTCAACACATCAGATAAAAAAAGATATACAGGCAGTAAGCCAAAGTGGAGAAGTTCCCATCAGCATGATAAACCTATTTTATGAAAACGAGCCCCTTTTTGGTTTTGTAGAAAATATGGGAGATCTATACGAAGAAGATCTATGGTTAATGGGATTAAACTCTTATTGGGCATTCAATACTTATGAAGATTTTGACGATTAAAATAATGATTCCACTATCCCGATTGAGTACAATGCCGATGGAGCTTTTGGAGCTGCACTTGTCCATGAATACGGACATATTCTAACTTTAAATTCTAAAAATGAGTTAAACAGGAGGGTTTATAATCCTGCTGAGTGTTCCAGTCTCTTTTCCTACGAGGATGGCTGTTTCTACAAAGAATCAGTCTTAAATCAGTTTAATGCTAATTTTTACCTTATTGAAGAACCCTTGAATAAACCTGAGTTTGTCAGTTGGTATGCAGAGACAGATATCTTCGAGGATATTGCTGAAACATTTACCGTTTATGTGCTTGAAGAAAAAATCAATCCAGCAACAGCTGAAAGTTCTGGAGCACTTCAAAAAATTAACTTTTTAAAATCGCATCCAACTGTAAAGGACAAAAGGAGTTTAATACGTTCTACTCTTGGAAATCCAACGCTACCTCCATTTGGATTCGAGGATTTATCTGCTTTTAATAAAAGAAGAAAGGGAAAGCCTATTTCCTGTTTACATCAGAGGTTTTCAAAACACTTTACAAGTAAGTAAAATAGATGATTTCTAAGCTAACTCAGTTAAAAAAGGGATGTATCTTCATCCCTTTTTTAATTTTTTTCCAGCATATTCAAAACCCTCTTTCCACCAGGCCTTCATCTGATTCTGGTTAAAAACTAAGGAATTGGTTGTAAGCAATCTTGGAGTATAGAACATTCTAAGCGAAGCATTGTAATCCTCAGCAACTAATTTACCTATATGAATGTTTTGAACTTCAATACGATCTGAGATAAAGCTGAATATCGTACTCAAAGCATCAAAAGGGTTTCTGGAATGAACTCTGTTCGTTTGCTGAAATTCAGTGTCTAGAAGAATGGCATCCACATGGGTAGCTCCTAAACTGATCGCTTTCTCTATGGGAATAATACACCCAAGGCCTCCATCGGCGTATTCACAGCCCTCCTTGGTTGTCAAACTCATAAAAGGGACAAAATTACAGGAAATCCATATCCAGTCTAAAAAATCTGTATAGCTACAATCTGACAGCTTTTTATACTCCACACTATTACCGGTTAAATTAGCTACGCAAACCACAACCTCTTTGTTTGTTTGCTTTAAAGTGTGAAAGTCATCAATTGAAAGTTGTTGCTCTATAAGACTTCTCAAATTAAAACTTTCTCCAAAGGTTTTTCTACCTCGAATAAAGTTCTTGAGAACATTAAAATGGTTAATCTTAATCCGCTCAACCCCGTTTTTGTTAACTACCAAAAAAGGGTTATTACTAAAGATGCTGGATTGATTGACTTGGGTAAATGCTTCTTTTATGGTTTCTACTTTTCCCAGAGATAGGTGAGAAATGAGCAAGCTTCCAGTCGAAGTCCCTAAAAACAAATCGTAGGACTGCTTCTCCTCTTCCAATAAATACTGTGCGATTCCCCCTGCAAAAGCTCCTTTGCTTCCTCCTCCTGAAATAACCAATGCACGCATGTCTTAATATTCAGGTTTACTAATTAAATTTACAC
>JAKMGK010000070.1 GCA_022424955.1 Flavobacteriaceae bacterium | reverse complement strand
ATGGTAAAATGTTCTTCTAAAAATGCCCGGGTTTCTTTAGATAAATTAGTCATCCCGTCAAATTGATGGATTCCTTTATTCCAAAGCCATTGATATACTTGTTTTCCTCTAAAGGCTTTATCTCCTTTGGCTACAAAAAAATCTTGCAACTCTATCAAAGAGTATGCGCGAATATCTTTCTTTTCAGTAGCCATAGAACGATTTAAAGAATCAACATTGCGTCTCCGTAAGAATAGAAATTATACTTTTCTTTCACCGCAACATCATAAGCTTCTTTGATAAAATCTGGATCAGCAAAAGCAGATACCATCATCAAGAGCGTTGACTTGGGAGTATGGAAGTTAGTAATCATACAGTTAGCAATGGCAAATTCGTGCGGTGGGAAAATAAATTTGTGTGTCCACCCTCTATATGTATTTAAAGTATTGACAGAAGAAACCGAACTTTCTAAACCACGCATAACAGTAGTTCCCACAGCACAAATCTTTCTTTTATTTGCTTTAGCTGCATTGACAACATCAACTGCATTTTGCTCAATAATCAATTCTTCTGAATCCATTTTGTGCTTAGACAAGTCTTCTACCTCAACTGGATTGAATGTACCTAAACCAACATGTAAAGTGAGTTCTGCTAGATCAACTCCTTTGATCTCTAAACGCTTTAATAGATGTCTTGAAAAGTGAAGCCCAGCAGTTGGAGCTGCAACAGCACCTTCATTTTTAGCATAAATGGTTTGATAACGGGTTTTATCATCTGCAGTTGGTTCACGCTTGATATATTTTGGGAGTGGGGTTTCCCCTAACTCTTTTAACTTCTTTCTAAACTCCTCGTAAGAACCGTCAAAAAGAAAACGTAAAGTTCTTCCACGTGAGGTTGTGTTATCAATAACCTCTGCCACCAAACTATCGTCGTTTCCAAAGTATAATTTATTTCCAATTCTAATTTTTCTTGCAGGATCTACTAGTACGTCCCATAAACGTTGTTCTTCGTTTAATTCACGCAACAAGAATACTTCAATACGCGCTCCCGTTTTCTCTTTGTTTCCAAATAAACGAGCGGGAAAAACTTTAGTATTATTCAAAACCATCACGTCCCCTTCATCAAAGAAATTGATAACATCTTTAAATTGGTGGTGTTCAATCGTGCGCTTTTTGCGGTTTAATACCATTAATCGAGATTCATCTCTATTCTCTGCAGGGAATTCTGCAAGGCGATCTTCTGGGAGTTCGAAATTAAAATCAGATAGTTTCATATATCGGTGTGGGTAATAAAATGATTAGCTAAATAAGTGGCAAATATACGTTCTGGGCATAGGGGTTGTCAAGTAAATGATCTACTTTCGAAAGACTATTTTTCAATCACCTGAAAACCAGTACTTTTCATGTCCTCCCAAAAGCTGGGATAAGACTTACTCACCACACCAGCATCTTTAATATGTAAAGGGATTTTCAATCCCAAAGGTGCAAAGGCCATTGCCATTCTATGATCGTGATAGGTATCGATAGATTGATTGCTTTGAAAATTTTGGATTGCTGTTAATTGGAGACTTTTGTCGTCTACTGTGATAATCGCCCCTAACTTACTCATCTCCTTTTCTAAGGCTAAAAGGCGGTCTGTTTCTTTTATTTTAAGGGTATGCAAGCCTGTTAAATCACAGGCCACTCCAAGACCATAACAGCTTACCGCAATGGTTTGCGCGATATCTGGCGCCTCGACTAAATTAAGCTCGATTTTTTCTGGAAGAACAAAATTTATCTTCTTTTTAAGGATTAAAGTATTCCCTTCAAAGTGACTATCTACCCCTAATTGTCGATAAATCTTCCTTAAAACAGCATCGCCCTGCAAACTGTCTTCACGGTAATTTGACAAATGTATTTCTCCTTCTTCTGCTAAAGAAAGTGTACTAAACCAATAAGAAGCTGAACTCCAGTCTGACTCAACCACTTGTGTTTGCTTTTCAATTGTGGTTTGAAACGGGATCGCAATTATTTTTCCTTCAAAAGAGGTTTTGATTCCTAAACGCTCTAACAAAGCTAAAGTCATTTTAATATAGGGCAAAGAAGTAATTTCTCCTGCTAGACGAAGTCTTAATCCATTGGCTAATTTTGGTGCAATGAGCAATAATGCAGAAATATATTGGCTACTAATATTCGCTGGAAGGGTCACTTCTCCTCCTTCTAATTGTTTCCCAATTATGTTTAAAGGGGGGAAACCCTTTTCTTTAGTATAAGAAATATTTCCTCCTAAAGCGTTTAAAGCATGTACTAGAAGAGCAATGGGACGCTCTTGCATGCGATGTGAACCTGTAAGAATAATATCACTGTTTTCTTTGGTTGCAAAAAAAGCTGTAAGAAATCGCATCGCAGTTCCTGCATGATGTATATTCCTTGTTTTTTCTTGAGAATGCAAGGCTTTATGCATGGCGACTGAATCATCTGAATTAGATTGATTTTCGATTGTCAAGGATGGATATAAAGCTTGCAAAAGCAACAGTCGATTGGTTTCGCTTTTTGATCCAGTAATCGTTAATTGTGCACGAACTTTTTTAGTGGGGTGTTGCAGCTCTAATCGCATATGCTAGGGGCTATTTTAATTTTTTATTTTGATGATGGCGATCGTGATCTCGCTTTGTTTTTAAGTCGATTTTTTGATCAAAAGCGGCTTGCAAATCTGTCCCTGTTTGATTGGCTAAGCACAGTAATACAAAGAGGACATCGGCGAGTTCTTCTCCTAGATCCTTATTTTTATCACTATCTTTTTCACTTTGTTCGCCATAACGACGCGCAATAATACGAGCGACTTCTCCTACTTCTTCTGTCAACTGCGCCATATTGGTCAATTCGTTAAAGTAACGAACCCCATGGGTCTTGATCCAGTTATCGACTACTTTTTGTGCGTTTTGAATGTCCATGAAAAATTTTTTTACAAAGCTAAAGGAAGTTTCAACAACTACAAGAATTGCTTAAAGGTATTGCTGTATTTCTGCTAAATTATCCACTATAGGACAATGGTTATGCCATGACTCGTTATGACTATTGAATTGTATGGCCTGCATCCCCAAAACAATGGCACCGGCTATATCTGCCTCATAGCTATCGCCTATCATTAAAGATTTACTGGCTGATGTTTGTGCCATAGATAGTGCTTGCTCAAAAATAACAGCATGGGGTTTTTTAACTCCAGCCTTTTCTGCAGTTAAAACAACATCAAAATAGGGTGCTAGACCAGCATTGGCCATTTTCTTTTGTTGTACATTTTCAAAACCATTGGTGATAATATGTAACCGATAGTTGGGCTTTAAATATTCCAACAACTCAATTGTTCCCTCAAAGATATGCGTATGGGTCGAAAGTTGATTGATATAAGCGTTTGATAATGTATTAATCATCGCTGCGTTTTGCGGCTGCTTGATCGCTTCAAAGGTTTTCTGTAAACGAACAAAACGCAATTCTTCTGTCGTGATTTTATTTTCACGGTATAATTTCCAGAAAGCGTGATTGATAGGGGAATAGGCTTCCATAAATGTTGCCGTTTCAAAAGGGAAATTATGATCAGATAAAATTTGATTAAAAGTCGCGAAAGAATTCGCTTCAAAATCCCATAAAGTGTGGTCTAAATCAAAAAAAATATCTGTGAGGTGAGTCTTATTTATCATGTGCCTTAAGGTAATCAAAAATGACTGTTCGATATCCTTTATTGGCTTCAGAATTTTCTAAGATTTGATTATTTATCGCAAAACAATGTACTGCGCTAGAAAGCGGAAGGTTACTCCCCATTGCATTCAACTTTTTAATCCCTTCTACTGGGCTGTATTGCCTTAAACTATTCCCATTGGCCACTACAGGAAAAATCTTGAGAGAGGTGGTCATTTCATTGGCTAAATCATAATAGAAAAAAGGTACCGCAGTGCTTGCACGATAGCCGATAATTAGGGGAAAACCTAAACTAAAATCTGCTTCGACCTCTTGCATAAGTAAGTTACGATAACTTTCATTGACGGTGCTAATTCCCCAGGCATATCTATTTTTTTGAATTTCACGATGAATCAACGATTTTAACCCTTCGCATTCTTTTTCAAATTGCTTGCTTTTTTTATTCGCCGGGAAAGAGGCCAATAGTCCTACCTCAAAATAATCTGCAACGGCTTTAATCAGACTTTGGAAAGTAGTATTTCTAATCGAGATCCCTCGATCCATATCAGAGCCTTTTGAGAATAAAAAGAAAAAACGGGACTTGAATTTTGATTGATAAAAAAGGGTCTTAAATTCTTGAAAAGTATCCCAGGGGTCTTTTCTAAATCCTAATAAGACCAAAGGTTGCTCCAATAGTTCCCAGAAGTTTAGTCTATAGAAGGCTTTTCCAAACGTGGTTAAATTGCTAAATACAGACTGATGTAAATATTTATAGGGTGACACCACTTCGATGATTGGCATAAATTTTTCGCCAGAAGTTTCTTCGATGACTAAATCTGGAAAAGTGTCTTTAAGAATCAATAACAACTCTGCCAGCCAGAGATCCACTAAAGGGATTTGGGCGAAGCCCTTTCTAACGCATAGACTTTGTTTTATGTCAAAACGATTGAGGCCATCTTTCACATGTAGTAAATATTCTTCATAACGAGAAATTAAATAAAAAGTAGCCGCAAATAGGTCAAAAGGAATCGCAGAGTTTTCTCCCACCTCAAAGAAACTAGGATAATTTTTCCATGCTTCCATTTTGACGTCAACCTCTTGTACGCCAAATTCAAAAAGTAAAGGCGCAGCCTCGATAAAAAACTCATTCCCTAGCGGAGCCTTTCCATAACTCATTTTTGGCCCGTTATAAGCAATAAAGGTTTCCAGTTTTGAGGTGAAATCGATCTCAACTCCTAAAGCTGTGGTAAACACATGCTTAAAAGTATATTGAACTCTAGGCGTGATTTTTTGGCAAAAAACCAATAGCATTTACAAGGTGTTTTCGTCTGCAAAGCTAAAGTAGCCATTTTCAGAAACAATTAGATGATCCAGCAATTGAATATCGATCGCTTGAGCAGCAACTTTAATTTTCTCTGTTAAAGAGATATCGGCCTTGCTGGGTTGCAAATTTCCGGTGGGATTATTGTGGGCTAGTAAAAGACCCGTTGCACCCACTTCTAAAGCTTTATTAGCAATAAACGCAAATCAACTGTAGTAGAGGTAATCCCTCCTTTACTCAAACAATGGCGTGTAATTACTTTATTTTGATGGTTTAAATAAGCTACCCAAAATTCCTCATGGGATAAACAACTTAAAACAGGTTGAAATAGTTGATATGCTTTTGCACTACTATTGCACTGTATTTGCTTTATAGGATCTGCTAAATGGATGCGTTTACCTAGCTCTAAAGCCGATTTGATCTTTACCGCTTTCGCTAGCCCTATTCCTTTCCACTCCATCATTTTTTCTAAAGCCATTGCATGCAACTCAAGAATATTATTATCTACAGAAGAAAGCAAACGCTGCATTAAATGCACTGCAGACTCCCCTTGATTACCACTGCCAATGAGCAAGGCTAGCAGTTCTGCATTACTTAATTGTTGCGCACCTTTTTGCTGCATTTTTTCTCTGGGTCGATCGTCTATCGACCAGTGTCTGATTGTAAAATGAGAGGGCTTGTCAGTCATGATTTGGGTAATTTTGAATACATTCGTTAGGACAAGTTAAAAATACGGATTTATGCAATACCCGCCAGCTCACCATCAAGAAGGGAATTATAAAAACATAGTTCAATTAATGCAAATGTACCCCTTAGCCACTATTCATAGTTACGTCAATAATGAGATGGAAAGCACCCATACACCCCTGGTCTATCAACCTAACGAACAACTGGGCATTTTAATAGGGCATATAGATAAATACAATCCTCAGGTTAATCACTTTAAAGAAGATATCGAGGTGCAAATTATATTTAATGGGCCTCAAGTATACATCTCACCATCTGTTTACAGCAGCACTCAATTACCTACTTGGAATTATTTTAAAGCGCATTTAAAAGGAAAATTAATCCTTGAAAATGAGCGCGAAAAAGTAAGGCAAAGTTTAATCAATATGACCGCTTTTTTAGAAGGGGATCAACCCAATTACATCCTAGAACCAGATAATCCTAGAATGGAGTCAGCCTTAGATTATATTGTAGGATTTCGCATTGAAATCACCTCTTGGGAAGGGAAATATAAAATATCCCAGGATAAGAAAAAAAAAGATCAAAAAAGAGCCATGATCGCAATGCAAGCTGCACGAGAAAACACCGAAAAAGAAGTTACTTTACTCTATTCTGCTCACCAAACTAAAAAGAAGAAATAAGCTGAGAAAGTTTATCCCAGTCTAAATTTCCATAATTCCCAGAACTCATCATCAAGAGTACTGTTTGCGCATAATCCTTTTTAAATAAGTATTGATGCAACTCCTGAGGAGTTGTAAATACCTGCAAATTGGGATGATCAAAGGCGGTTGTTATATCTTCCACTGCGATAGAAGCTCTTCCTTTGATTTTTAAAGCTTCTGGATCATAGAAAACAATGGCTTCATCAAGACTATTTAAACTATGTTTATAGTTGGGTAAAAAAACTGGATCCAGGCTACTGTAAGTATGCAACTCTAAACAACCCATGGAATGAAAACCTTCAAATTGATTTCCTACCGCTTGTGCTGTGGCGATTACCTTACTGGGGGCATGGGCGAAATCCTTAAAGAGGTGAGCTGTTTTCCCAGTAGCCATTTTTTCTAATCGTTTTGACGCCCCTTTAAAACTTTCAATCGCTTCAAAAAAGTCCATTTCATCCACTCCCATTAATTGACAAATCCATTTTGCCCCAGCGAGATTTGCGAGATTGTAATCCCCAAAAATAGATAGGGGTAAATCTCCTTCTTCTGTTTGAAGATAAGTTACTTCCTCTTGTATAATCGCCTCTGGTTTTTGATAGCTTTGCTTTCGAATAGTATTCTGTGAAGTGGCAACTAATCTAGTTAAAACTGGGTCTTCTTGATTATAGACGACTGACCCACCTGGAACAATGGTTTCGATGTATTGCCTAAATTGATCTTCATAATCTGCCAGTGTAGGAAACACATTAATATGATCCCACGCGATTCCAGAAATTAAAGTGACATGGGGCTTGTACCATAGAAATTTTGGCCTTAAGTCGATGGGTGAGGAGAGATATTCGTCTCCTTCTATCAACATAAAATCATTGTGCTCTGTCAAATGCACCATAGTGTCAAAACCCTCGAGTTGTGCACCAACCATAAAATCTACTTCTTGATCGTGATAATTTAATACATGAAGCACCATGGCCGTAATAGATGTTTTTCCATGACTCCCCGTAATTACAACACGAGTTTTGTCTTTCCCTTGTTCATATAAAAATTCTGGATATGAAAAAATAGGTAGGCCTTTTTCTTGAGTCGCAAGTAATTCTGGATTGTCTTTTTTCGCATGCATCCCTAGAATCACACCCTCTATGTCTGAAGTGATTTTCTCTGGAAACCACCCCAAAGTGTCAGGCAATAAGCCTGCATTTTCTAGACGGGATTTTGACGGCTCAAAAATAGCGTCGTCACTCCCGCTAATGTGGTATCCTTTTGCTTTTAAAGCTAGGGCTAAATTATGCATGGCACTTCCTCCAATGGCAATAAAATGTATCTTTTTCATATCAATCTTATAGGGTTCTTTGCCATTTTTGTGCAACGTCAAAAGCTGGATTAATCTCAAGAGAGGTTTTGATGGCAAGGCGGGCAGCATTTATTTCCCCTAAAGCAAATAAAAGCTGTGCTTTATGAAAATAGGCCCATTCAAGGGGGATATTATCATAGAGAGTAAATCGCTCAATAAAATGATTTATGGCACACAATCCTATCGAAGGGGATAATTGATATATAGTACTCGTTTCAGCCATTTTATAGGGTAAATTCATAGATGAATTTGCAAAGTATTCTTCTAAATTTTGACTGCAAAAAGATTGTTGTTCAAGTAGATTAAAAGCTTTAGAAAAATATTGCTTCGCCTGTTGATCTGCTGTTTCTTTTGAAGCAATAAAGCCTGAGGCGAATAAACCTTGTACTGGATCTAATCGCATCAATTGGGCTGCGAATTGCTTCGCTTTTTCTATGTCACCCCCTAAAAGAGATGGCACCATACACAAGGCCTCAATATAAGCTTCAAGCGCAGGAAGGTGATTTGGATCAAGCATCAATGCACGCTTAAAATTCTCCAGCATGGCTTTGATATAAGTTATGGAAAACATCTTATTTACTTGAAGGGCTTTTATTCCATTTGCTCCCCCTAGTAGATAACGCAGTTTCGCATTTTCACCTTGAAGCTTGATTTTATCTTCAAGGGCTACAATTAAATCGTCTTGTGCTTTATATTTAGAAGAGAGTAGAATTCGTGAGTTGATTTTTTCTAGCGTAGTGTTTTGAGATTGTCCAATGGCTTTTTCCTGAGAGAAATATTCCTTTTTATTAGCTTCATCAAACTCTTTAAAAGGTGCTTTTTCTTGCCCAAATGCAAGACCTGAAATAAATATCAAAAAGAAAATACACCTCATTTATTCCTCGTTGATTAATCGCCATAGTGCGTCTTTCAATTCCATCATTCCCATTTGACTCACAGAAGAGATCATTAAATGTGGAATATCCCCAAAAGCTTCTTTCATTTCTAAGGCGTATTCTGAATTTAATTCATCATCAAGGAGATCACATTTAGACAAGGCAATCATAAAATTTTTATCGATCAATTCTGGATTAAAGGCAATCAATTCATTGCGTAAAATATCGAACTCTTTTTTAATGTCGGCTGCATCTGCTGGGATTAGATAGAGCAATACCGCATTGCGTTCAATATGCCGAAGAAAATAGTGCCCTAAACCTTTTCCTTGAGCTGCTCCTTCAATAATTCCAGGAATATCTGCCATTACAAAAGAGCGATAGTCCCTGTATTCAACGATTCCTAAATTAGGTTTAAGGGTGGTGAATTCGTAGTCAGCAATTTTTGGCTTCGCCGAAGTTAAAGCAGCTAATAAAGTGGACTTTCCAGCATTAGGGAAGCCCACAAGTCCAACATCGGCTAGAACTTTTAATTCTAAAGTAAGTTGTAATTCTCTTCCTTTTATTCCGGGTTGTGCATAACGTGGAGTTTGTCGGGTAGAAGATTTAAAGTGCCAGTTACCACGACCTCCTAAACCACCTTCTAAAAGAATAACCTCTTGCCCTTTCGCTGTGATTTCGGTAATAACCTCATCGGTTTCGGTATTCTTTATAAGGGTCCCCAGTGGCACATCGATATAGATATCTTCTCCCTGAGCGCCAGAACTGCGATTTTTACTTCCGTGTTCCCCGTGGCCTGCAGAAAAGTGCTTTTTAAACTTAAAGGTGTAGAGGGTCCACAAATTAGGGTTACCCCTTGCAATCACGTGTCCTCCACGACCACCATCTCCACCATCGGGTCCCCCCTTAGTAATATATTTTTCACGATGTAGATGTATGGATCCTTTACCCCCGTTTCCCGAAGAAATAAATAATTTTACATAATCAACAAAATTCCCTTCGGTCATAGTTTAATATTATAATGAATCAATTGCAGTCATTAATCGCTGAGTGATCTCTTCGATTGACCCAATTCCATTGATGCTGTGAAATTTGTTTTGTTCGGTATAAAAAGTCCTTAAAGGAGCTGTTTTTTGGTTGTACTCCTCAAAACGGTTACGAATTTTATCTTCGTCCTGATCGTCTGGGCGACCGCTGGTTTCTCCTCTTTTTAGTAGGCGAGCTACTAATTCATTGTCATCTGCTTCTAGGGCTATTGTGGCAGAAATACTCATCTTTTTTCTGCTTAAAAAATCGTCTAAACTTTTTGCTTGCGCTTGAGTTCTAGGAAAACCGTCAAAAATAAAACCTTTAGCCTGTGGATTTTTTTCAACTTCGGCCTCAAGCATGTTGATGGTTACTTCATCTGGTACTAAATCTCCCTTATCCATGTAAGATTGGGCTAGTTTGCCTAAATCGGTTGCATTTTTAATGTTGTATCGAAAAACATCTCCTGTAGAAATGTGTACCAATTGGTAATGTGATTTTAAAAATTCTGCTTGGGTACCTTTCCCTGCCCCGGGTTTACCAAAGAGGACTAAATTGATCATAGTTTAATATTTATGCTGGCAAAGATACCTAAAATAAGCCTTTTCTCTATTCCCGTTTATCAATCAAAGATATATCCGTATTTTTGCTAAAAAGATTTATGCAGTTTTTTTCTTCACAAGCAAAATTAGGGATACTAGGAGGAGGTCAACTAGGCAAGATGTTGCTCTACACCACCCGTAAATGGGACATCAATACACATGTGCTCGACCCTAGTGCAGACGCGCCTTCGCGTATTGCCTGTGATCACTTTGAACAGGGAGATTTTAAAGATTATCAAACCGTTTATAATTTTGGGAAAAACCTTGATGTTTTAACCATTGAGATAGAACACGTCAATACAGATGCTTTAAGACAATTAGAAAAAGAAGGAGTACAAACCTACCCTAACGCTGCTACTTTAGAATTAATTCAAAATAAAGGAGTGCAAAAAGACTTTTATGCACAGCATAACATACCCACTTCAGCGCATATGCGCTTTGAAAATTTATCCCTTTTACTGCAGGCTGTTGAAACAGAAAAACTGCGTTTACCTTTTGTCTGGAAAGCAGCTAAAATGGGCTATGACGGTAATGGCGTGAAAATCATTCGTAAAAGGGAAGACCTGGATTATTTAACCGATCAAGAATGTATGGTAGAAGATCTTGTACCTTTTACCCACGAGCTTGCCGTTACTGTGGTGAGAAACCCTTCGGGAGAAGTCAAAACGTATCCTGTGGTGGAGATGGAATTTCATCCAGAAGCAAACCAGGTGGAATATGTTCTCTGTCCCGCAAGAATTGACGACAGCATTAAAGAAAAAGCGACCCAAATCGCTTTACAAGTCTCTAACGCATTGAACCATGTTGGTCTTTTAGCTGTAGAATTATTTCTAACGGAAGAGGGCAATATTTTTGTGAACGAAGTTGCGCCACGAGCACATAATAGTGGGCATCACACCATAGAAACCTCTATCACAGATCAATTTGAACAACATATTCGCGCTGTCTTAAACCTTCCATTAGGGAACACAGATCTTATTGAAGCTGGCGTAATGGTCAACCTTGTTGGTGCAGAAGGACACACAGGACAAGTGCACTATAATAATATTGAAAAAGTATTAAGTATGAAAGGAGTTAGTCCGCATATTTATGGTAAAAAGCAAACTCGACCGTTTAGAAAAATGGGACATGTCACCATTGTCGATCAAGATATAAATACAGCCCGTGAAACGGCAGAAAAAGTAAAACAACTAATCACCGTAATTTCAAACTAATGGCACAAGTAGGAATCATCATGGGAAGCGCATCAGACTTACCTGTAATGCAAGAAGCAATCGATATACTCAAAGAATTAGGTATTGATTATGAGGTAGATATTGTCTCTGCCCATCGTACCCCAGAAAAAATGATGGCTTATGGTCAAGAGGCACATCAAAGAGGAATTAAAGTAATTGTTACAGGTGCTGGAGGTGCAGCACACTTACCTGGAATGGTTGCTGCAATTAGCCCACTGCCTGTGATAGGGGTACCCGTTAAATCGAGTAATTCTATTGACGGCTGGGATTCTGTCCTTTCTATTCTTCAAATGCCTGGCGGAGTTCCTGTCGCAACTGTAGCCCTTAATGGGGCTAAAAATGCTGGGATTCTAGCCGCACAAATAATAGGTAGTTCAGATCAAGAAGTACAGGATAAAATCATCGCCTACAAAGAAAGCCTAAAAGTGAAAGTGATCGATTCCTCTAAAAATTTAAACGCCTAAAACTAGTCCATTGCAGAATCCACTTTTAGTCGAATTTTCGACTCCTTTTGAGACCCTCTCTTTCGATCAAATCAAGACAGAACATTTTCTCCCCGCCATAGAGATTGAGATTGAAAAGACAAAAGCAGAAATAGATCAAATCACTCAAAATCCTGCATTACCAAGCTTTGCTAACACTATTGAAGCCATGGAAGAAAGTGGGCAAAGACTAAGCATTATTTCTGGCGCATTGTTCAACCTCAATAGTGCCGAGACAAGTAAATCTCTTCAAGAAGTAACCCAGAAAGCAGCTCCTATTCTTACTGCATTACAGAATGATATTCGATTAAATGAGGCATTATTTAAACGTATTCAAAAGGTGTATGAACAAAAAGACACTATTGAACTCACAACAGAACAAAAAACGCTTTTAGAAAAAGAATACAAAGGTTTTGTGCGCAATGGAGCACTACTCTCAGCAGAGAAAAAAGAAAAACTTAGAGCAATTGATCAAGAATTAGCTCAACTAGGACTTCGCTTTGGCGAAAATGTATTAGAAGATTCTAATGCCTTTTCACTTCATATATCAGACGAAAAAGAATTATCTGGCTTACCGCAGAGCGCCCTTGCCATGGCAAAAGAAATGGCAAAAAGTAAATCGTTAGAGGGCTGGCTTTTTACACTTGACTATCCCAGCTATGTTCCTTTTATGACCTATGCAGACAATCGTGAATTGCGCAAAAAGATGAGTCTTGCCTTTGGCAAAAGAGGATTTCAATCTAACGATCATAACAATGAAGAAATCATTCAATCCATTGTTCAACTTCGCTATAAAAGAGCGCAACTTTTAGGCTATGATTCTCATGCGGCATTTGTCTTAGAAGAACGCATGGCGAAAGACGAATCCACCGTACGCCACTTTTTAAATGACTTGAGAGATAAAGCTTATCCTAAAGCCGAGAAAGAATGGGAAGAAATCAAGGTTTTTGGACAGCAAGAATTAGGATTTAAAACGGTTGAAAAATGGGATACTGCCTATATCTCAGAAAAAATAAAACAAGCGCGTTTTTCTTTTAATGAAGAAGAACTTAAGCCCTATTTTGCTTTGCCGAAGGTCACTGCGGGTTTATTTAAAATCGTAGAACGTTTGTATGGTTTAAGTTTTAAATTAAGAGAAGATATTCCCGTTTATCATCCAGATGTTCAAGCCTATGAAGTGACAAAAGATGGCGTTTTTTACGCTGTGCTTTATGCTGATTTTCACCCTCGAGAAGGAAAAAGAAATGGTGCATGGATGACTTCCTACCGTTCTCAAAACCATCAACAGCGACCCCATGTTTCTATTGTTTGCAACTTTTCACCACCCACAGAAAATACTCCTGCCCTATTAACCTTTAATGAAGTAACTACTCTGTTTCATGAATTTGGTCACGCACTGCATGGGATGCTAGCGAATACACATTATGCGGCATTAAGTGGCACGAGTGTTTATTGGGACTTTGTTGAATTGCCCAGTCAAGTATTGGAAAATTGGTGCTATCAAGCTGAAGCATTAGCCCTTTTTGCACAGCATTATCAAACAGAAGAATTAATCCCAGTCCATTATATCGAAAAAATCATCAAGGCGGGACAATTCCAACAAGGACTTCAAACCCTAAGACAACTCAGCTTTGGCTATTTAGATCTTTCATGGCACAGTGAAAATAGCATAGACATTCAAGGGGTCAAAGCTCATGAAAAAGCCATTATGGTACCTTTTCAATTTGCAGAAGATCATGAAGAAAATTGCATGAGCACAGCCTTTTCTCACATTTTCCAAGGGGGATATGCCGCTGGCTACTACAGTTATAAATGGGCCGAAGTCTTAGATGCAGACACCTTTGAACTATTTTTAGAAAAGGGAATTTTTAATGCAGCTACCGCTAAAGCTTTTCACGATCATGTATTATCAAAAGGGGGGACAGAACATCCCATGACCTTGTATAAAAGATTTAGAGGACAAACTCCTAACCCAAAGGCATTATTGAAAAGAGCTGGATTGATTGATTAGTTTTTTGCCGCTTGCCAGGCCATAAACCCACCTTCAAGCTCATAAACTGTTTCAAAGCCAAGCGCCTTCATAGCGATAGCAGCGCGTGCACTTCTGCTTCCCGCCTTACAATAAATCATAACAGGCTTTTCTTTCTCTAGCTTATTAATTTCAAAAGGGAAATCAAGTGATGTGACCGATATATTTACCGCCTTGGGCAAGGCGCCATTCGCAAATTCTTCTGGGGTTCTCACATCGACTATTACATAATCGTTTTGCATGGTTGTTTTAAAATCATCGACAGTTTGCAAAGTGCTAAAGTGTTGCATTATTAAAAGTGGGAGAAAGAATAAAGAAGACATATCTATAAAGTTATTAAAACATAGTAAAGCCAACCGAGGGCTGGAATTAATTCTACCCAAAATAAGGTAATATTCTCTGAACTATCTTTTTTTACCGTAAAAAGTGCAATAAAATAAGCTATCCCGATTAAAATAAACGCTATTGAATGAGATGATTCACCTTTAGGAATAACTAGCTTTAGGACTAAAAGAAGCAAAAGCAAAACACTCCCTAATCTCCTGGTTTTTAATTCTCCTATCAATTGCGGGATAGTCCCTAACTCCTTTTGATCACTCGCAGCATCTCTTATTTCAAAAGGAAGGGTCGCAATAAAAACAAGGATAAAACGCTCTGAAAAAAAAAGATAATGAATAGGATCCCATGAAATCAAATCAATTAAAGGATAAACAGCTGTTAGTAAAGTCCAACACAATGCAACGATAAAAATCTTTAAGCCGTATTGACTCCTTAAATTTCCAAATTTTGCATGAAGGGGAATAGCATAGGTAATACAAAGCACAAAACAAGTGAACAACAATAATTGTGCTTGAACTGATAAAAAAACAAATAAATAAGCAGAAGTAAAAAAGCACAATGCCCCACAAGGAATTAAAAGCCTGTATAGCCATGGTGTAGTCACTATTTTTTTTGAAAACGGATAATATTTGACTGCATTATACCCTAAAAAAGCCAAAGAAAAAACCAATGTCCTATCCTCAAAAACACTTTCTTTATCCCATTGAAAATGAGTGATTTCAAAAAAGCACAAGACCATCAAAGCAAGGTGAAAACTCGCTTTTACGTAAATGTTAAAGAGACTGCGAAGGTATAGCATGCGCCAAAAATAGGTAAAGTGTTTATAAGTTTCTCACTAGGGTTAAAAACTTCCTCTTCTTTTCGTCTAAATGAAATTTTTGCTTCAGTAAGTTTACCGTAAATTTGCAAAAAAAAGTAGCTTATGTTTGCGAACAGACACTTAGGTCCAAATGAAAGAGAAATTGCTCAAATGGTTAAGACCATTGGGGTAAATGATGTGACTCAGCTAATCGACGAAACCATCCCCAGCGATATTCGCTTAAAAGAAGCTTTAGCGCTACCAGAGGGAATTTCTGAATTTACTTTCCAAAAAAAAATTGAACAGTTAGCGCAAAAGAATAAATTATTTTCCAATTACATTGGGATGGGGTATCACCCTGCCATTGTCCCAGCAGTAATCCAACGAAATATTCTTGAAAATCCTGGATGGTATACTGCCTATACACCTTATCAAGCCGAGATTGCACAAGGGCGTTTAGAAGCCTTATTCAATTACCAAACAGTGGTGGCAGATTTAACTGGAATGGATTTAGCCAATGCTTCTCTACTAGACGAAAGCACTGCCGCTGCAGAAGCCA
Source organism: Flavobacteriaceae bacterium (assembly GCA_022424955.1). Taxonomy (GTDB): domain Bacteria; phylum Bacteroidota; class Bacteroidia; order Flavobacteriales; family Flavobacteriaceae; genus Arcticimaribacter. Next base: position 23,374 of record JAKMGK010000070.1, on the reverse strand, counting down.
TGAGTTTGCTTTTTGCCGTGAGATCTAGGGAGCAAAAAAAACGTAATAGTCATCGCTTTTTTGTCGCTTCTTCAACCTTGCCTCAAACCATTGCCTTGCTTAATACAAGAGCGAACCCTATTGGTATTGAAATCGTTGTAGGCGATATTGAGCAATATGAACTAGATGAAAGCTATTTTGGTGCCCTTTTCCAATACCCTGGAAAACACGGAGACATCATCGATTTAGCTGCTCATGTTGAAAAGGCAAAAGCCCTCGAAATAAAAACAGTCGTTGCGGCAGATTTATTTGCCTTAACCTTGCTAAAAGCCCCTGGGAAATACGGTGTTGATGCTGTGGTAGGAACAACCCAGCGTTTTGGAATTCCGTTAGGATATGGGGGACCACATGCCGCCTATTTTGCTACAAAAGAAGCTTACAAAAGAAATATCCCTGGAAGGATCATAGGTCAGACCAGAGACATGGAAGGAAAGCCAGCCTTGCGTATGGCCCTTCAAACTAGAGAACAACACATTAAGAGAGACCGCGCAACTTCAAATATCTGTACAGCACAAGTGCTACTTGCGGTTATGGCTGGAATGTATGCTGTCTATCACGGCCCAGAAGGCCTAAAAAATATTGCTTTAGAAATTCATGAAAAAGCAAAAAGACTTGAAGCTGCCCTCGATAGTCTAGGTATTGAGCAAATTAACGCACATTATTTTGACACTTTACAAATCACAGTTGATGCAGCAAAATTGAAAAAAATTGCTTTAGAACAAGAAATCAATCTTTTCTATGCAGATAACAATACCGTTTGTATATCGCTTAACGAAGCCACTACAGAAGAGGACTTCACTGCGCTTTTAAATGTATTTGAGAAATATGCGGGTAAATCTGTAAAAACAAATTCAAATTTAACAGCTCGTTTACCGCAAGCGCAGTTACGCCAAAGTAACTTTATGACTCACCCCGTTTTTAGTTCTTACCATTCTGAATCGGCTTTGATGCGCTACATCAAAAAGCTTGAGCGAAAAGATTTGGCCTTAAATCATTCGATGATTTCGTTAGGATCTTGTACCATGAAGCTCAATGCGGCTAGCGAAATGCTACCCTTGAGTTCTCCTCGATGGAATAGTTTACATCCTTTTGCTTCTTTAGATCAAGTAAAAGGATATCAAGAAGTGTTAAAAAAACTTACCCACCAATTAAATGTAGTCACAGGCTTCGCGGCCACTTCTCTACAACCCAATTCTGGTGCACAGGGAGAATATGCGGGCTTAATGGTGATTAGAGCTTATCACCAATCGCGCAATGATCACCACAGAAATGTGTGTATTATCCCTGCTTCTGCTCATGGCACGAATCCAGCTTCTGCAGTAATGGCAGGAATGAAAGTAGTTGTTACAAAAACAGACGAACGCGGAAATATTGACTGGGAAGATCTACAAGAAAAAGCTGTAGAAAACAAAGACAATCTAGCGGCCTTAATGATCACTTACCCTTCTACCCACGGGGTTTTTGAATCCAATATTAAAAATATCACTGGCTTAATCCATGAGAATGGTGGTCAAGTATATATGGATGGTGCAAACATGAATGCCCAAGTGGGACTAACAAGTCCCGCGGCAATTGGCGCAGATGTTTGTCACTTAAATCTCCATAAAACATTTGCCATCCCACATGGAGGGGGTGGTCCAGGAGTAGGTCCTATCTGTGTTGCAGCACATCTAGCCCCTTTTTTACCTTCAAACCCTATTATCACCACTGGTGGAGATCAAGCCATTGAGGCTATTTCTGCAGCTCCATGGGGATCTGCTTTAGCTTGCTTAATTTCTTTTGGTTATATCGAAATGCTTGGCAGTAGTGGACTACAAAAAGCGACAGAAATCGCTATCTTAAATGCTAACTACATCAAAGAGCGTCTGGAAGGGGCATACCCAGTACTTTATAAAGGGGACAACGGACGTGCAGCACACGAACTGATTATCGACTTACGTCCCTTTAAAGAAAAAGGAATAGAGGTAGTCGATGTGGCAAAACGTCTAATGGACTATGGTTTTCACGCTCCTACAGTTTCTTTCCCCGTGGCAGGTACCATGATGATTGAACCCACAGAAAGTGAAAATATTGCTGAAATTGATCGCTTCTGCGAAGCCATGATCTCTATTGCAGCAGAAATTGCTGAAGAGGATTTTCACGATGAAAATAGTCTGTTAAAAAATGCTCCGCATACTTTAGCTATGGCAACAGAAGACGAATGGCGCTTTAATTACAGTCGTAAAAAAGCCCTGTATCCACTTGATTTTGTGAGAGAGAATAAATTCTGGCCTTCAGTAAGAAGGGTAGACGAGGCCTTTGGAGATCGTAATTTAATTTGTAGTTGTCCATCAGTTGAATCCTATTCAAATTAATGATTTACAGTGAATTGCATTGAAATAATAAACATTAACAGCAATTTAGTAAGGACTTGAACATCATTGTGTTTTTCTATCTTAACACATCACGGTGCCCTGCTTGTGATATTTTTATATGAATAATCTGACCTAATGAGCAATTTTATTTCTGGTACTGGAAGCGCCGTCCCTACTATTATCAAAAAAAACAGTGACTTTACGCAAGCCCGATTTGTCGATGAAGAAGCTAATCCTTTCCCCACTGAAACCACAGAAATTATTGAAAAATTTTCTTCCATTACTGGAATCGAAGAACGTCGTTATGCCCCTGACAATATCAACTCTTCTGACCTTGCGGCTGAGGCAGCTGCTAAAGCGATTGAAAAGGCAACTATCGACAAAGAAAGCATAGACTACATTATTGTTGCCCATAATTTTGGAGATACCCCAGCTAATGCTGCCCAATCTGAACCTTTACCAAGTGTTGCTTCTAAGGTCAAAACTCTTCTTGGGATCGTGAATCCTAGCTGTGTCGCTTATGACCTCCTTTTTGGATGTCCAGGATGGGTAGAAGGAATGATTCAAGCCAATGCTTTTATCAATGCGGGAATTGCTAAAAGGTGCTTAGTAATTGGAGCAGAAACGCTCTCAAGGGTAATTGACCCTGTCGATCGTGATTCAATGATTTTTGCAGACGGTGCAGGGGCTAGCATTATTGAAGCCTCGAAAAATCAAGCTGGAATAATCGCTCATAAAAGTGTTACCTATACCTCGAATAACGAAATCGATATGCTTTTTTATGGTAGCTCTTATGATACAAGTGATCCCAACAAATACATCAAGATGAAAGGTCGAAAGGTATATGAATTTGCCTTGTCTCATGTCCCTCAAGCGATGAAAGCATGTTTAGATGAATCTGGTATCGAAATTGGAGAATTAAAAAAGATCTTTATCCATCAGGCCAATATGAAAATGGATGAAGCAATCATTAAAAGATTCTATCGCCTATACCGCACTCCCACTCCAGAAGACGTGTTACCCATGAATATTCAAACCCACGGAAACAGCTCTGTGGCTACCATTCCTACCCTTTATGATCAAGTGGTAAACAATGAATTAGAAGCACATCAACTAAACAAAGGAGATGTAGTCCTATTTGCCAGTGTAGGTGCTGGGATGAACATCAATGCTATTACCTACAGGGTCTAAAAATTCCTTTTTCACAATCAAAAAATATTCAAGGTATAAGTCCCTTGAATTGCGTATTTTTAAGCATGATAAAATTGCTTGAACATATCGGAAGATATTTCCTCATGCTCCAAAAAACCTTTGGAAAATTTACCAAAGGAGCTGTCTTAAGAAAACTCATCGTTCGAGAAATTGACGACCTGATTATAGGCTCACTGGGAATTGTTGCGTTTATCTCCTTTTTTGTTGGAGGGGTTGTAGCCATACAAACTGCTATTAATTCTGACAATCCACTACTCCCAAAATATTTAGTCGGCTTTGCTACAAGACAATCTATTATACTCGAATTTGCCCCTTCCTTTATTTCTGTAATTATGGCAGGAAAAGTAGGCTCGTTTATCACCTCATCAATTGGCACCATGCGAGTAACAGAACAAATCGATGCTTTAAAAGTGATGGGAGTAAACACTTACAATTATTTGATTTTCCCTAAAATAGTCGCCATGACCCTCTACCCTTTTATCATTGTTATTTCAATGTTTCTGGGGATTTTTGGTGGTTATGTCGCTTGTATAACAGGAGGGTTTTCTGCCCACGCAGACTTTATTGAAGGGCTTCAATTAGAATTCAACCCCTTCCATGTGACCTATGCCTTTATCAAAACCTTTTTATTTGCAATGCTTCTAGCCACCATCCCTTCTTATCACGGTTACTACATGAAAGGAGGCGCATTAGGGGTAGGAAAAGCCAGTACAACTTCTTTTGTATGGACCAGTGTAGCAATTATTGTTATGAATTCTTTTGTTACTAATCTTTTGTTGACCTAATGATAGAAGTTAAAAACATTCGAAAATCATTTGACGGTACAGAAGTGCTCAAGGGGATTGATGCCCATTTTGAAAAAGGAAAAACCAATCTTATCATCGGTCAAAGTGGCTCTGGAAAGACTGTTTTCTTAAAATGCATCCTTGGCCTACATCAAGTAACACAAGGGGAAATCATTTATAACGATGTGCCTTTTTCGAATATGGACGAAAATGAACAAAGACTTTTAAGACAAGATATGGGCATGGTCTTTCAAGGCAGCGCTTTATTCGATTCAATGACTGTCGAAGAAAACGTAATGTTCCCCATGCAAATGTTTACAGATACTCAGCAGGAGGAAATGAGAGAACGCGCTAATATCGCCATTAATCGAGTTAACCTTATTGATGCTAATCACAAATTACCCGCGGAAATCTCTGGAGGGATGAAAAAGCGAGTAGCTATTGCAAGGGCTATCGTGATGAATCCTAACTATTTATTCTGCGATGAACCTAACTCTGGACTCGATCCAAAGACAGCAATCCTGATTGATAATCTTATTCAAGAAATTACCCAAGAATATCAAATCACCACCATTATCAATACCCATGACATGAATTCTGTGATGGAAATTGGAGAAAAAATCATCTTTTTAAATGAAGGATTTAAAAAATGGGAAGGCACCAATAAAGATATCTTTAGAACAGATAACGAGGCAGTGACTAATTTTGTTTATTCCTCTGAGCTCTTTAAAAAAGTACGAAAAGTCTATTTAGAAGAAAGTGAATAGTTAAGCGATTTCATCCCCAAACTGGTCTTTTGCTTGTTTCCTTAAATCTTTAACCGCTAGATCTTCACCTTTAGGATAAATCAATAAAACACCTTGCTCATCTACCACCACATAATCTTCTAAGCCTTTTACTACAACTAACTTCTCGTCAGAAGAATAAATCATATTTCCACTCGCTTCTCTAGCGATCAAATGAGCTTTTACAGCGACATTTTCTTTAGCATCTTGCGCTAACTGTTCGTGGAGGGAAGACCAAGTCCCTAGATCATTCCAATGGAAAGAAGCCTTAATCATTGTAATATTATTTGCTTGTTCTAAAATGGCATAATCAATTGAAATATTTTCTGCTTTGGGGTATTGCGATGCAAGAAAAGCTGCTTCTTTTGGAGTATTAAAAACCGTTTTACCTGCATCAAAAAGAGAGAGCATCTCAGCTTGATATAAAGAAAAAGCTTTTAAAATAGCGCTACAAGACCAAACAAACATCCCTGAATTCCAAAAATAATTTCCCTCTGCAATAAAATCTTCTGCCTTTTTTAAAGAAGGTTTTTCTGTGAATAGTTTGATTGCGGTTATCTGTGCTGATTTATCTTCAACCTCAAGGTAGCCATAACCTGTATGGGCAGAAGTGGGCGGAATACCAAAGGTGAGCAATTCATTTTTTTGGGCCGCTCGATTTAACGCTAATCAAAGATCTGCTTGATAGGCAGGTAAATGATCAATAAAATGATCACTGGGTAAAACCAACATATTCGCCAAAGGATCTTTGTGATGAATTTTCAAGGCAGAATATAGGATACATGGTGCTGTGTTGCGCATTTCAGGCTCACAGATTATTTGATCTGCAGATAGCCCTGGTAATTGTTCTTCTACAAGTGAGAAATAACGTTGATTTGTTAAGATATAGGTCTGTTCAATAGGAACAACTCCTTCTAGTCGATCAATGGTCTGCTGCAGTAAGGTTCGCCCAAATCCACTGAGGTCTTGAAACTGTTTTGGGAATGCTTCTCTACTCGTGGGCCAAAAGCGACTTCCAACCCCTCCAGCCATTATCAATGCATAATTATGGATGTTCTCTGTCATTTATTCTTCCATTTGATCTACTTCAACAGTAGGTTGAAAAAGATAAGATTTCCCAGAACTCAATTCAGTACATAAATAGCGCTTTCTCTGTTTTCTTACTTTTTGAAAAATCCTGCCGTTATCTAATTTAAATTTAGCCATTGCTGGCAATTCAAAGATAGCTTTTTTATGGGTTGAAGGGTCAAATGATTTAAGCGCTAAACTTAATTGAATATCTGTATCACTGCTGGCTTTTGGATTTTTTAAGTGATGCTGAAATACCTCTAAAAGCGGGGAAGGAAAAATCGAAGACAGTAAAAATGGTTGTGCGATACTGTTAAAGGTGTTTTTCCACTCACGACCATGTGGAGCAATACGAAAACCATATTCTTGAAAGGCAATGTGATGCGCGATTTCATGTAAAAGTGTAATTAAAAACCGAAAAGGATTCTCGTTTTCGTTGACTGTAATTTGAATTTTCCCAGAAGGTGATTTACGGAAATCTCCGTGCTTTGTTCTCCTCTTTTTAACGACCTTAACCAGTACTGGCTCATGATTGAGCAAGTCGCTTACTTTGTCTTGAGCCGCTAATGGGATAAAATCATTGTATGTCATACGTCATCAAGGTGTACTAGAAGATACCTGTAAAACTTTACCGTTGTAGTACAATTGACCTGTAAGACAAAAGTCTAAAACATAGGCGGCAAAATCTTCAGCGGTAATAGGGGCCTTAACCCCAGGAAAAGCTTCTGCTAACATTTGTGTTTGAACTGCACCTAAAGCAAGTGCATTACACCTGGGTCCACTTTCTTTTAACTCTTCTGCCCACAGTTCTGTCAAGGTTATCACTGCTGCCTTACTACTACTATAGATGGATAAACCTGGGAACTTTGCACTTCCTTGAATCCCTCCCATACTACTAATGTTCACCACGTGACCTGAATGATTCATTAGGGGCAAAACTAAACGGGTTAATTCGGCAAGGCCAAAGACATTTACTTTATAGATACGTTCATAAAGCGCAAAGGAACTTTCCCCTACAGGGGTATTAGTCAGCAAGCCTGCATTGTTGAGCAATACATCTATATGCGCATTTTTTAGTTGATCGACAAAGGCGTTAATCTCTTCTGGCTTTGCTAGATCAACCGAATAGGGCTGGACACCATCAATGTCTTTTAAAGCGGTTATATTGCGAGAAAGGGCAATGACTTGATGTCCTTGGTTAGCGGCTAAAACGGTGGTAGCGTAGCCAATCCCTTTTCCTGCTCCTGTAATTAATAGTGTTTTCACGAATTTTTTTTTAAAGATAAAAAAACCCGCTCAATGGCGGGTTATTTCTATTATAATTGCTTGTTTAAACAAGCATCGTTACTGGATTTTCAATATACCCTTTAAGGGTTTGTAAAAATAAAGATCCTGTTGCACCATCAACAGAACGGTGGTCACAGGCTAGGGTTAATTTCATGGTATGACCTACAACGATTGCTCCATTTTTAACCACAGGCTTTTCTACAATTGCTCCTACAGATAGGATCGCAGAATTAGGTTGATTGATAATCGAAGTAAAGGTTTCAATCCCAAACATTCCTAAATTAGATATCGTGAAAGTACTTCCATCCATCTCTGCTGGAGTAAGCTTTTTATCTCTTGCTCTACCTGCATAATCTTTTACTTGTGCCCCTATTTGCGGTAAAGACAATTCATCTGCAAACTTCACAACAGGGACTACTAAGCCATCTTCAACAGCAACTGCAACACCCATGTGTACATGATGATTCTTGACAATTTTATCGTCATGCCAACGTGAATTTACCTGCGGATGTTGTTTAAGAGCCTTTGCAGTGGCTTTTACAACGATATCATTGAATGAAATCTTTGTATCAGGAACAGAGTTGTATTGTTGACGGAACGCCATGGCATTTTCCATATCAAATTCCACGCTTAAATAGTAGTGAGGTGCATTGAACTTAGAGGCAGCTAAACGTTTTGCAATGGTTTTACGCATTTGATTATTAGGCTCTTCTTCAGAAGATTCTATACCCTGTGGCATTGCTGCTACACTTCCAGTGGCTTGATAATTTTCAATATCGCGCTTTACAATTCTTCCGCCATCCCCAGAACCTGGAACATTAGCAATTTGAATTCCGCGTTCTTCTGCTAGTTTCTTTGCTAATGGAGAAGCGATCACTCGACCACTTGTGTTTTTTACTGGGACAGGTGCTGGCGCCGCTGCCTTAACAGGTGCAGCTACTGGCGTTGCTGCTGGTGCGGGAGTTGCTGGTGCTTTTGGTGCTTCTACTGGAGCTGGAACAGCTTCTTGAGAAGAAGCAGTTGCCGCAGCAATGGCTTGATTTACATCTGCATCTTTATCGCCAATAATGGCCAACAAACTATCTACTGGAGCAGATTCTCCTTCTTGAATCCCAATATGCAATAATGTTCCTGCATAAAAGGCTTCAAATTCCATAGTAGCTTTATCTGTTTCGATTTCAGCTAAAATATCCCCTTCGTTTACTGTGTCTCCTACTTTCTTAAGCCAGGTAGCAACGGTTCCTTCTTCCATGGTATCACTTAGCCGTGGCATGGTAATTACCTCAACATTATCTGGTATACTTACTGCCGCAGCTGCTTCAGTAGCTGCTGGGGTAGCTGCTTCGGCAACTTGTTCGCTTTCAGCTGCTGGGCTTCCGCCGTTAAGGTGAGCAGAAATATCTTCTCCTTTTTCACCAATAATGGCTAATAAGGAATCTACTGGTGCGGTTTCGCCTTCGTGTATTCCAATATGTAGGAGTTCGCCTTCATAGAAAGCTTCAAACTCCATGGTCGCTTTATCTGTTTCGATTTCAGCTAAAATATCTCCTTCTTTAACGGTGTCACCCACCTTTTTGAACCATGTTGCTACAGTTCCTTCTTCCATGGTGTCACTCAAACGAGGCATGTTAATAATCTCTGCCATTGTTAGCTTAATTTATGTTTTAAAAATGGATAATTAGGCTCTTCATATACTGCATCATACATCACAGATTTTTCTGGATAAGATGACTCTTCTGCAAACTTTTCGCATTCAGCCACGCGTGCTTTGACGTCTGCCTCAATGGCACTAAAATCATCATCACTAAGGTATTTCTTTTCTACAATGATATCTTTTACCTGAGTAATGGGGTCGATTTTTTTGTACTCTTCTACCTCGGCTTTTGTGCGATAGTGTTGTGCATCAGACATTGAATGTCCTCGATATCGGTAGGTTTTCATTTCTAAGAATGTAGGTCCTTTTCCGTCTCTGGCGTGTTTCATCGCTTTGTCTAAAGCTTTAGCTACAGCAACTGGGTCCATTCCATCGACAGGTCCACAAGGCATTTCATAGCCCAACCCTAGTTTCCAAATTTCTTGGTGAGAGGCCGTTCTTGCAACAGAAGTTCCCATGGCATATCCATTATTTTCAACAATGAATACAACAGGTAGTTCCCATAAGGTTGCAAGGTTTAAGGTTTCGTGAAGTGATCCTTGACGAACCGCACCATCTCCCATAAAACACAAGGTTACTGCCCCTGTGTTGTGATATTTATCTCCAAAAGCCATTCCAGCTCCTAGTGGGATTTGCCCTCCTACAATTCCATGTCCTCCATGAAAACGATGTTCTTTAGAGAAGATATGCATTGATCCTCCTAAACCGTTAGAGGTTCCGGTGGCTTTTCCATACAATTCTGCCATAACACGTTTTGGATCTACTCCCATTCCAATGGGCTGAACATGGTTTCGATAAGCAGTAATCATTCTGTCTTTTCCTAGTTTCATCGCATGTAAGGCCCCAGCTAAAATAGCTTCTTGTCCATTGTAAAGATGGAGGAATCCACGTACTTTCTGCTGGATATAAACGGCAGCGAGTTTATCTTCAAATTTGCGCCAGAACAGCATGTCCTTGTACCAATCTATATAGGTCTGTTTGGTAATTTTCTTCATTCGTTAAGCGAGTGATTATGGTTTCAATTGATGACAAAAATACCACATTTTGTCGAGAAATAAGATAACAAAAAGAGGCTTAAAAGTTATTCTTTGACTCAAATGGAATTTTACTGAGCTGAAGAATCATTTAAGAGTTGATCTCCCCCAGAAAGATTAAAGGTCAAGGAAAAGCGCAAAGTGTTTTCGAGCGGATTTCGAATTTTCGATGTCGAAAATAAATAAGAGATGTCAATATTGGCAAAATCTAATCTAAATCCTGCCCCTAAGGTTAAAAAGCGTCTTGATCCCTTCTCTAAACTTTCGTTAAAATACCCCGTACGCAAGGCAAAAGAATCTTGAAAAACATATTCGATTCCTGTCGCCCAGGTAATTTCTTTTAACTCTTCACTAAACCCTCCCGGAGCGTCGTTAAAGGATTCAAAAATACCTTTTAGAAAAGTAATATCTGGCTGTTGATACCCTTGAATTTCACCATTTTCAATGACTGCTACTGGAGAGGGAACCAATAATTTATTGAGCTCTAAATTAAAATTCAACGTATTATTCGCATCAATAATTAGTTCTAATCCTGTCCCAATACGAAGGTTGGTTGGAATATAATTCTTTTGACCTCCTTCATCATATTTGAGTCTTGGACCAATATTGGAAATATTCATTCCATATCTCATGCATCCTTTATTGTCACCTAAATCAAATACATCTCCTCTATAAAAACCGGCAATATCAACTCCCAGCGTGCTTGCAGGAGTAGCGTCGACATCACTAGAGAGTTTTAAATCTGAACGAATAAATCTTCCAGCCACCGCAAGAGAAAATTTTTCATTTAATTTCAACCCGTAAGAAATATCAAGGGTAAGTTCGTTAGGACGTTCGATTCCCTGCTGGACAATAGTATTCGCAACCAAATCGTTAAATTGTATGTCTCCCAAGCTAAAGTATTTCAAACTGGCTCCCCAAGCGCTTCGCTCGGTGTTTTTAGTATAATAAGTAATATTCGCTAAAAAAATATCATCAACAAGTTTACTTAAATAAGGGGTATAACTCACGCCTAAACCTTGGCTTTTCTCTGCAAAAACATATTTGGCAGGATTCCATTGTTGAGAGTAAACATCTGCAGAGGTAGCCACCCCTAACTCTCCCATACCGGCAGATCTCGCATCTGGAGTAATTAATAAAAATGGCACCCCAGTGGTGATGACACGACTGTTGCTTTGGCCCAATACCTTTAAACTCATTAAAAGTGTAAATACAGAGAGGTAAAAATATTTTCTCATTGGGTTAATTGCCTTCATAGGTACAAGCTTATAACGCAAAAAATAGACTTTTCTTGTATGGAAATTCAAGTATTTAAATTGTTTAAATTTTATAACAATAAATACTTTATGATTACGTTATATAGTCATATTGTAGCAGGTCAAAATAGTTTAGCTTGCCTCAATATTTTGTATATTGCGTTAATATTAAGCAATGTAGAATTGTAAAAGATAAAGTATGAATGTTAAGGTTATTTCGAGATTTACGCTTTTTGCTCTTTTAAGTGGATTAATTTTTTCTTCCTGCGGAAGAAATAATCAATCAAGAGCAACAGGATGGTCCATCAACTCTAAGAAAGGTGGATTCCAGTATAATGTTGAATTTGAAGATCAAGAGACAGGACCAGGATTAGTCTTTATTGAAGGAGGAACCTTTACTAAAGGACAAGTTCAAGACGATGTAATGCACGACTGGAACAACTCTCCTTCACGTCAACACGTGATGTCTTTTTATATAGATGAGACCGAGGTAACTAACTTAATGTACTTAGAGTATCTTGATTGGTTAGAATTTGTTTTCCCTAAAGAAGATGAAAAATATAAATACATCTACCAGGGTGCTTTGCCCGATACACTTGTATGGAGAAACCGTTTAGGCTATGTTGAAGAATTAACCTCTAATTATTTACGTCACCCTGCCTATGCAGAATACCCTGTTGTTGGAGTAAACTGGATGCAGGCAGTACAGTTTGCAGAATGGAGAACTGATCGTGTCAACGAATTTATTTTAGAACGCGAAGCGTATTTAGAAAAAGATACCCGATACAATACAGATGTTATCGATGCAAACAGCACCTTTAGCACAAGTGCCTATCTTAAAGTTCCCGAACAAACCTATGGTGGGAAAATTGACAGTATTGCCGGTAAAAATGGGAAAATCAAAAAAGATACTACAGAGATTAACAACTTTGCAGGAGTTGAAAAAGGAATTTTACTTCCTTCGTACCGACTCCCAACAGAATCAGAGTGGGAATATGCTGCTCTCGCATTAGCAGGAGAAAGAGAATACAATGCCTATAGAGGGAAAAAGAAATATCCTTGGTCTGGTGAATACACCCGTTCTGAAGAAAGAAGAACAGAGGGAGATCAATTGGCCAACTTTAAACTAGGTAAAGGAGATTATGGCGGAATCGCTGGATGGTCAGACGATGGAGCTGATATCACCATACAAGTAAAAGCCTATCCTCCAAATGATTTTGGCGTTTATGATATGGCCGGTAATGTTGCCGAATGGGTATCTGATGTTTATCGACCAATTATTGACGATGAAGCCAATGACTTTAACTACTACAGAGGAAACGTTTATCAAAAAGCCGTTATTGGGGAAGATGGAAGGGCAGAAGTAATTTCACCCGACCAACTAGTCTATGATACCATGCCTAATGGCAAAGTCCTCTTAAAACGTATTCCAGGTCAATTAAAACTTCAAGATATTGACGAAGAAGAAACTTTTCTAAGACAAAACTTTACTCAAACAGACAATAGAAATTATCGTGATGGTGATGTCCCTTCGTCACGTATTTATGCAGATCTACAGGGGAGTAGTAAAGAGGAAATTGCTAAAGATTACCCTGGATCAACGGCCATGTATAGTGCACCAGACACGCCAGGTGTAACCATAGAAAATGGCACTAAGATTTATAAAAAAGATAAATCCAACAAGAAAACCAGTTTGATTACAGACGAAGTAAGGGTCTATAAAGGAGGATCATGGAAAGATCGCGCTTATTGGTTAGATCCAGCGCAAAGAAGATTTCTACCTCAGTACATCGCCACAGATTACATTGGCTTTAGATGCGCCATGACCCGATTGGGATCCAAAAGCAAAAACAAAAAAACCGCTCGACACAAAAGAAGAGGGTAAAATATAAATCAAAAGGCATTTTCGAATGCCTTTTTTTGCATATGAACATTGCGGAAATACATCAACTCTTTTTAAACTGCAAAGGGGTTTCAACAGACACCAGAAATCTACCCGCTAACTGCCTGTTTTTTTGTCTTAAAGGAGAAAACTTTAATGGGAATAAATTTGCTAGAAAAGCACTAGAACAAGGAGCCGCTTATGTTATTTATGACGACATAGAACACGATCCAGTTCATCAAAATGCCCTCCTAGTAGAAGACAGTCTTAACACCTTACAGGACCTAGCGCATTTCCATAGAAATCAATTTAATATTCCTGTAATAGGTCTAACTGGATCAAATGGTAAAACCACCTCTAAGGAATTAATTAAAAATGTTCTTACTCAAAACTTTGACGTTTTAGCCACTCACGGTAATCTCAATAATCATATTGGAGTACCATTAAGCTTACTCAATATAAAAGAAAGTACAGAAATCGCTTTGATTGAAATGGGAGCAAATCACCTAGAGGAAATTGCATTCCTATCCAAAATTGCTGCTCCAACAATGGGCTATATCACTAATTTTGGAAAAGCGCATTTAGAAGGCTTTGGAAGTCTTGAGGGAGTCGTAAAAGGAAAAAGTGAACTGTATGATTATTTAAGAGAAAACAAGGGCATTGCTATTATCAATGGCAACGATAAAAAACAAATGCAACAAAGCGAAGGTTTAAATCGTTACATTTTTGGCAAAGATAAATTAGCACAAACCCAGCTCGCCAATAGTATTAACAAAAACGGATATTGCACTGTTCACATAGGAGAGGTCAACATTACTTCTCAATTAACAGGGGCGTATAATTTTGACAATCTTAACGCTGCTGTCACCTTTGGGGAATTTTTTGAAATCCCGCTCACTGATATCCAAAAAGGAATTGCCTCTTTCACTCCAGAGAATAATCGATCACAGTGGATCAAAACAAAAAACAATCACATTCTTCTTGATGCTTATAATGCTAATCCTACAAGTATGAGCGCAGCTATTGAATCATTTATTGATGTAAAAGCAAAAGCTAAGTTGGTCATTTTAGGAGATATGCTTGAATTAGGACAATATACTCATGGAGAGCATCAGGCTATTATTGATCAATTAAAAAAAGGGGCGATTGATCACGCTATTCTGGTGGGGCCACATTTTTGTGCTTCAAAAACAGAGGGTTTTAGCGCGTTTAAAAATACCGCTGAAGCGAAGAATCACCTCGCTAATCAATCGATACTTGATCACACTATCTTAATCAAAGGATCTAGAGGAATTGCCCTAGAGCAACTCCTCGATCAATTATAATCTATTTTTCCAGGTCAAAATACTCCACTGCTTTAAAAGCAGAAAGCTCAATTGATTCAATTTCTTGTTGCAAAGCCTCCCAATTATTTTTGTAAAAATCGTTGACTTGCTTCACCGCATCATTTGTTGCAGTACTAGCGTGTTGCATTAAGACTTCTTCTGTCCCGGTAATACCTTCTGGACGAGAATAAACATATCTCCTTGCTGTACTAATACGTGTCATGACGGTTTGTGCTGGATTGCGAACAATCCCTTGACGCTTATCCTCTTTCCCTAAGAAAAGATCCACTAATTGTGTAATTTCTTTCATGGAAGCTTTGCACTTATCGATGGTTTCTTTGTGTGCGATACTATCTTGCGATTCGATTCTTTGCTTGTAGTCCTTGAGCGTCGTTTTTGACTCGACTAATTGGGCAACTGCTTTTGTGGCTAAATCTGTCAAGGCCTCTAGCTTTTTTGACGCTGTATATTGTTTTTCAAGTCCATCTAAAGAAGGATTAATACGCGGATCTACTTTCACCTCAATGTCCACCACATTACTCGTTGTAGCAGAAGATAATACCGCTGTATAAGTTCCTGGTAAAACCCCTACCCCAGCCGGTTCACGCTTTGATTTACTGGTTTTACGTCTAGGTCGATTAACTCCTTTTTCATCCATATTCCAGTACCAGCGATGTAAACCAGTTTCCTTTGGCGCTTTGCGCTTTAAAGTTCTAATGAGCCGTTCTCCGTCAAAAATCTGTAAACTTAGCGAGTCTTTATTCTTTTCTTTTTCCTCTGGAGCATTGTAAAAATAAGTGAACATGGCCCCGTATTTTCTATTCTCGCCATGATACATTGCATCTGCTCCAAAACGGGAACCTGTGGGCTGCTGATAGGCTGCTTGATAAGCCACAGGCGGCTCGAATAAATGATGAGGTTTTTTAGCAATCTCTTTTTGTTGTGCTAAAGCACGTAAGGGACGAATATCATCTAATACCCATGCCGCTCTTCCGAAAGTTCCAATGACTAAATCGTGTTCTCTAGGATGAATCACAAGATCTTTAGTCGAAACAGTGGGGAATACTTTAGGGTCCATTTTAGCCCATTGTCCTCCTGCATTAGTCGAATAATAAAGGCCGTCGTCTGTTCCTAAAAACAATAAATTTTTTGTTTCTGGATCTTCGACTATACTCAAAACATAACTCTCTACATCGCCTTCATCCACGATACGCTTCCATGTTTTACCATAGTTTGTTGTTCTGTAAGCATAGGGGGTATAGTTAAAACGTCTGTAATCGTTAGCGACTAATAATGCCTCGCCTTTATTCTTGTTCGAGGCTTTGATTTGTGTGATCCAACTACCTGCGGGTAAACCCTTGATGTTCTTTGTCACTTCTGTCCAAGTGTCACCCCCATTTTGGGTAAAGTGAACACGTCCATCATCGGACGCTGTCCAAAGCATATTTTCTTCTAAAACAGAGGGTTCTATTACAAGAAGCGTACAATGATTTTCTGCTCCTGTAGCATCCAGCGTTAAACCACCGCTTTCGCTTTGTTTTTGTTTCTCGGGATCGTTTGTTGTTAAGTCTGGCGAAATGACTTCCCATGTCAAGCCTTTGTCTTTACTTTTGTGTACAAATTGACTCCCAAAGTAGACGGTGCTATTATCAAAAGGGTCTTGACCAATCGCAGCATTCCAGTTAAAACGCAAACGCACTGTTGGATCTGGATGGGTGGGTCTTACTATATAGTTGTTCCCAGTCTTCCAGTCATAACGAGAGACAAATCCCTGTTGACTCATCGCATAACCATATCGAGAATCGTCTAGATCTGGCACAACATCAAAACCGTCTCCAAAGGCAATCTCTTGCCAGTAAGAATTACGAATCCCTTGTACTCGCCATGTGTAAGCAGGACCACGCCAAGAGCCATTGTCTTGCATACCACCATAAACGTTATAAGGAATTTCGTTATCCACACTGATATGATAAAACTGTGCTACTGGGATATTGCCTACAAAACGCCAGGATTTTCCACCATCTCTAGTAATATTGAGCCCGCCATCGTTTCCGTCAATCATAAAATCTCCATCTTCTGGATGAATCCACCATGCGTGATGATCTGGGTGTACTCCGTTACTCACCCCATAGGCTGGCATCAATTGCTTGAAATTTCGACCGCCATCTTCAGAAACATTGACATAGGTAAAGACAGAATAAATTCTATTTTCGTTTTCTGGATCTACTCGAATATCAGAGTAGTAAAAAGGACGATTCCCTATATCGTTTTTATCGTTCACTTTAGCCCATTTCTCTCCTCCATCTATGGATTTATAAAGCGCATTCTTTTTAGCTTCTACAAGGGCATAAACAATGTTGGGTTTGTTTTTAGCAATGGCTAATCCTATTCTCCCAAGGTCTCCTTTAGGCAAGCCATCTTCGTTTGTTTTTTCTTTCCAGCTTTCTCCGCCATCATAGGAAACAAAAAGACCACTTCCCTCTCCCCCAGAATTAAAAAACCAAGGATCGCGTTTGTGTTCCCACATAGCGGCGATTAATTTATTGGGGTTAGTGGGATCCATAACTAGATCTGCTGCACCTGTTTTAGGGTTTTGATATAAAATTTTCTTCCATGAATTACCACCATCTGTTGTTTTATAAATTCCGCGTTCTGGATGAACCCCCCATGGAGAACCAATTGCCGCGACATAAACCGTGTTAGGCTGAGTGGGGTCGATAATAATACGATGGATATGACGGGTATTTTCAAGACCCATTGACTGCCAGGTTTTCCCACCATCTAAACTTTTAAATATCCCATAACCTCCATTGAGGCTATTGCGCGGATTTCCTTCTCCGGTACCTACCCAGATAACATCTGGATTAGATTGTTGTATCTTTAAAGCCCCTATGGAGGCGGTAATTTGGTCGTTAAAAATAGGGGTCCAATCAATCCCACCACTGGACGATTTCCACACTCCACCCGAAGCTGTTCCTACATAGATATTATCTGGAGCATTGTTTACCACATCTATGGTCGTGACACGGCCACTCATTCCGCCAGGGCCAATATTACGAGCAGGGGTATTGGATAACCATGTAGGTGAAACTTCCTGACCATAAGAAAGAATTACACAAAAAAGAAAGAGAGAATAAAATAGATGCTTCATAGTATATAAATATCTTAACAAGATATAAATTCTACTCCTTGTTTTTGAGTAATGACCAAAAAAAAGCCCTCGATTAAGAGGGCCTCAAACAAACAAGTAAATGAAAACTATGATGTGATAACAATAATCTCTGCTTGTGCGTAGATTTTTTGCTGCATCTTAGCAATTTCCATTGGACGGTAACCTTCATCGCCAACGGTACTTAATCTTGCGCCAAGTCTAACGAGATGATTGATCATCTCTGCATTGTCATCTTCAACTGCAATGATTAATAATGTCTTTCCGTTGAACAATTCATTAGGGTTGATTTGACGTGTCTTGATTGCATTGGTAATGAAATCAAAATCGTTTTCTTCAATCGCAGCAATGACTTGTTCAGCAGTAATTTCACTTGCAACTACTTGAGTTGCATTCAAAGAAAATAAAATAAGTAAATTAAAAATTAGGCTTTTCATAATGGTTGTTTTAGGATGTGGGTATTAATTATTAACTCGATGCAAATTTAAGGCAGTAACGACAACAATTACAAGTGTTTTTACAATGGGTAATACGATTTATCAAACTATAAATTGCAAACGTTTTAAATTGATAATTTGACAGTTATCTAAGGTCTAAATTGTGAGTATCTCAACAATAAAACTGGACATAATATTATCTTAATATACCGCTGACAATCTAGCCATACACCAGGTCAAAAGAAGGGTTAAATATTAGCTATTTAAGACCAAAATAAGCTTTTTAAAGTGTGGATGAAATCGGATAAGCTTCACTAACTAATCTTGCTCCTAGCAATTTGCACTTCTGTTAAATAGCAAAATAATTCAAGCGTAATCAAATCTGGTAAATCGTAGTCCATAGAGATTGAACTAAATGCTGAAAAATGGTATTGCCTATCTCGCCAGAGGGAATGCTAAAGAAAGTTTAGGTGATCTAAATGGTGCTTGTTATGATTGGAGAAAAGCCGCAAGTTTAGGAGAGGAGAATGGGGCAATATGGGTGAGTCAACAATGCAACTAAATTGCACATAATAAAAAACAACAATCTATGCCACGCCCCAAAGGAGGCCAAAAAAAAATAACCACAGAAGTAAAAGAGCAGTTACAGAATTTAATAGATGAGGTTGTGAATCGTATAGATGTAGATGCGATGACCACAGACCAAAAACTAAAACTGTTACAGCTATCACTACACTATGTACTGCCTAAACTCCGTAGTACAGAAATGACAGAAAAGAAGTACGAAGATGAGCCTATATTTATAGAAGTATTTGAGCGTAAAGATGATGATGAGGAAGCAGAATATTGGCAGGATAACTTTGAAGTTATGTCAACACATAAAATAGACCCTGTTTCGAGAAAAGTTTCGTAATAGTTTAGTAAATGAGTATAAAAAAAGCCTCTTATATGCTCGGAAGCCTTGTGGGTGTTGAGGGATTCGAACCCCCGACTTCTACCCTGTCAAGGTAGCGCTCTAAACCAACTGAGCTAAACACCCTTTCTTTTGCGAAGATACAAATTCACTTAAATATCTATTATTATTTCGTAGAATAAAAAGGGACAAAATATCAAAATGAAAAATTTATAATTATAACATATATCTCTACATTTGTTAAAAAAATAAACTATGATTTTAGGTGTTCCGAAAGAAATCAAAAACAACGAATATCGCGTAGGATTAAACACGGCGAGCGTTAGTGCTCTAGCCCAGCAAGGGCACGAAATTTATATTGAAAGTGGAGCAGGCCTTGGTAGCGGTTATGGTGACGAGGATTATATTAGAGCTGGAGCAACTATACTCAAAAGCGCTACAGAAGTCTATAAAACTGCAGAAATGATTGTAAAAGTCAAAGAACCTCTTCCTGCAGAATACCCTCTTATTCAAGAAGGACAAATTCTCTTTACTTATTTCCATTTTGCGTCTTCTATAGAACTCACAAAAGCCATGATTGAACGCAGGGCCGTTTGTATCGCCTATGAAACTGTTGAGGATGAAAAAAAGCGATTACCCTTACTTACTCCTATGTCTGAAGTCGCTGGAAGAATGTCTGTTCAACAAGGAGCAAAGTTTTTAGAAAAACCTCAAGGAGGAAAAGGCATCTTACTGGGCGGAGTTTCTGGTGTTAAACCTGCTAATGTTATGATCATTGGTGGAGGTATAGTAGGCACAGAAGCAGCAAAAATGGCTGCTGGTTTAGGGGCAAATGTTTCCTTGTTAGACATTAACCTTGATCGTTTACGCTATTTAAGCGAGATCCTTCCTGCAAATGTCACTCCTTTATTCTCTAGTGAAGAAACGATTACAAACCTGCTTAAAGAGGTTGATTTAGTAATTGGAGCGGTATTAATTCCTGGAGCAAAAGCCCCGAAAATTATCCGTAAAGAAATGCTTGCTAAAATGAGCCCAGGAACAGTATTAGTTGATGTCGCTGTTGATCAAGGAGGTTGTTTTGAAACTTGTGAACCAACTACTCACGAGGCGCCTACTTTTACTGTTGATGGAATTATTCATTATTGTGTTGCAAATATCCCGGGGGCTGTTCCCATGACAGCAACAGATGCCCTAAACAACACTACCCTAGCTTTCACTAAAATAATAGCAAATAAAGGCTGGAAAAAGGCTTGTGCCGAAAATACTATGCTCGCAAAAGGGTTGAATATAGTAGAAGGAAAAATTGTTTATAAAGCCATTGCAGATAGTTTTACGCTTCCCTTTTATGAGAATGCGATATGATTCCGTAATTTTAGAGGATCGATAGAATCTATGATTGCAGCACTAGAAAAAATTGTGGGACAAAACAATGTTTTAGCCCACGGGAAAGAAAAATCCCGTTTTACCCATATTTGGAAAACAGATTTACCGCTTGAAGCACTTGCCGTTGTCTTTCCTCAAACTACAGAAGACTTATCAGCAATTCTAAAACTTTGCCACCAAGAGAAACAAGAAGTTGTCGTCCATGGTGGGCTTACTAATCTTGTGGGTGCAACTCAAACAGAAAAAAAGCAACTTGTCATCGCTTTAGACAAGATGAACCAGATTGAAGAACTGGACGAAAAGAGTAGAACCATTACTGTTCAAGCGGGTGTTATTCTCGAAAATGCGATTGATGCTGCTGCAGACAAAAACCTCTTTCTCCCTTTGAGTTTTGGCGCAAAAGGATCAGCACAAGTAGGGGGTATTGTTTCTACTAATGCGGGTGGGCTCAGGGTCTTTCGATATGGAATGACCCGTCAAATGGTTTTAGGGCTTGAAGCTGTTCTTCCAGACGGAACGATTATTTCTTCCTTAAAAAAAATCATCAAAGACAATTCTGGTTATGACCTGAAACAACTTTTTATTGGTGCAGAAGGAACCCTAGGCATAGTCACAAAAGTAGTCTTTAGGCTTCAAGAAAAACCACAAAGTCGATCTTCGGCTATAGTGGGGATCAATCACTATGAACAAGTCATCCAAATGCTCAAGTTTATGGAAAAGGGTCTGGCTGGAACGCTAACTGGCTTTGAACTTATGTGGCAACGCACTTATCGAGCGATAACACAACCTCCTTCTGCCTATGCTCCTCCACTTCCAGATCATTATACCTATTATGTTTTTATTGAATGCCTAGGCAGCAATGCAGAAAATGATTTTGAACGTTTAGAAAGCTTAATTGGAGAAGCACTAGAAAACGAGATGATTGAAGATGGTGTTTTAGCCCAAAGTGAGCGCGAATTACAAAGTATCTGGAAAATAAGAGAAGATGTTTCTGTCTTAGCCGACTTAGCAAAATACGATCAACATTTTGACATCAGTTTACCCATACCAGTGATAGGGGCAGAAGTTGATCGAGCGATTGAGCAATTGGAAAAACTGGATTTTGTAGAAAAAATATTTCCCTTCGGCCATGTAGCCGACGGTAATATTCATTTTATCATTGGGAAGAAGGATAATTCTCCAGAGATTATTCAAGCCATTAATGCGATCATCTATGCAGAATTAGCTAGACATAAAGGCTCAGTCTCTGCTGAACACGGGATTGGATTAGATAAAAAAGCTTTCCTCTCTACTTCAAGAACAGCAAATGAAATTGAATTGATGCAGTTGTTGAAAAAAACCCTAGATCCCCATGGAATTTTAAACCCTGGTAGGATCGTTAGTCCTTAATTTACTTCTTTGATCTTAATGGTTAAATTCCTTATATTGAGATTATAAGGATATCGTACGTGCTGTATAACATATTTAGGAATGCTATTTCGGTCTAATGGATCTGAATTTGCGGCTGTTTCTGTAGTGTCTAAATAACCATCGCCGTCATCGTCATTATCTACCAGATTAGTTACTCCATCGCGATCTGTATCCTCAGACGGTGTAGCGGTACTTGTATTCGCAACAGGTGTGCTTGTGTTTGATGCGGTAGGATCTAGATCAAAGGGCACTAATCTTGTGAGCATTGCTTGTGGTTCTTTCACCATACGAATGGTAAAATCAGATTGAGAAGGGAGCTCTAATTTAACATGCTCAAAAAATTCATCGTTGATACGAGATGCAATCCAAATTGGAATACTATCATACTCGATAGAAAAACGTTTTGCACCTGGATAAACTGATGGAGAGTCAATGCGTAAATCGTCCTCTGTAGCATCTGCTACAGCAACATAATTTACAACAGTAGGAGAACTTAAAGAAGTTCCTGTAATACTAATATCGTCAATATAAATAACCGGTAGACGCTCTAATTTATAATCAAATTCTAAGATTAAATTATTTCTAGGAAAATTTTCAAAAGCTTTACGGGCTGCTACTTTATGGGACGAACTATAAGGAACAACAATCCAATTATTGTAGGGGTTACCTTCGGCGTCAAGGGGTTGGGTGAAATCTGCTAATACCGTATCTGTTCCTGTTCTTGACCATACTGCAGCATCGTTTTCACCAACATTCAAATCATCCTTATAATACATTTCAATGAAATTTTCATAATAGCGACTGTCGCTATCTTCGGTATTATAAACTTTCAGCCCTACATCAAAACGACCAAATGCATTATACTCTACGGTTTCTGTCACTTCACTAATACTGTCATTCGTTATTGCCCCTGGAAAACTCCATTCGAGGCTGTCTATATTACTGGCAGAAGCAATAAAGCTCACATTAAAAGTTGGAGAGCCAGTATTCGCACTAACGCCAATTGTTCTAGAAGTAGAAATAAAAGAAGCCGAAATATTCCCTGTATTTTCCCAATTGGGATTCAAGGTGTTTTGCTGGGCTTCTGGTGGTTCATACATGGGAGGGACACAGCCTATCCAAATGGCAAGAGAAAAGATTAATAAAACGCTAAGTCGTTTCAGTTCCATATCCCAAAAATAAGTTTTATTTATGATATAAATAATGAATAAATTGATTCAATAAAAAAAGGCCCAAACAAGGGCCTTTTTTAAAGTATAAACAGCGTTTGCTTAAGCTGCGTTTTCTTTCTTGATTAAGTTTAATGCAGACCCTTCTTTAAACCACTCAATCTGTTGTGCATTATAGGTGTGGTTCGCCATAATAGTATCTTTTGATCCAT